>CAMEIX010000012.1 GCA_945919075.1 uncultured Lachnospiraceae bacterium | reverse complement strand
ACGCTTATTACGGCCCTTCGAGCAATCATTTCTCGCTCTAAAGAGTTCGGTCAATCCCGATTTATTTCTCCCCAAACATAAAGAACTGGTCCATCATACGAAGTAACTTAAAGTCGCCCTTAACCTTAACGGACCCTGCCATAAAGGCTCTCTGGAATGAAATACGTCCGCCAATGATGTCCTGGAATATGTCTTTGCTCATTCGCAGTTCCACGTCCGCTTCCGGATTTTTCTCATAGACAGCAGTAATGGCCGGACCGTTCACGGAAAGGTAAATGGCCTCCGGCTTCCCTTCTACAAAAATACTGTAGGAAGCTCTCTCTCCTGCAACAGGACTGAAATGCTTCTTGAACATCTCTAAGAATTCTTCCGGTGTTGTTTTGCTTTCCTCCATCATTTCTTTATATAAACTGGTAAGTTCCAAAATATCGGACTTCTGCGTCTGTACATACTTGTCATCCGAAACATATTTCGACAATTGTTCCGACTCCTGAGGAGTCATTACAATGTTCTGGGTGCTGCTCACCATCTGCTTTACTGCCTGATTGCTGGCGGGGAAACTGGAGAGTTTCTGATTGATGGTACGATACATGTTTTCTGCTTTTTTCTCAATAATGGTGATATATTCCTTATTACTTTCAAGCTGCATGGGGTCCGTAATATATCCGCAGATACCACTGCAGGGAAGGCCTCCTAATATCTCCCAGGCGGTGGCAAGATTCAGTTTGCCCTCTCTCTCTCCGTAAGTGGTGGCCATAACGATAGGACACATATAAATCTTTGCTATTTTTTCCTTATCCCCGTATAACCAGCATGCATCCAGAAACTGCTGCATAAATCCACCGATTCCATACCATTCCACTGTGGTAGCCAGAATAATACCATCTGCATCCTTCAGCGTCTGCGGCAGAGTCGGAATACTGTTTTTCTGCTCATAAAGATTAAATCTTTGCACCCCAACGTTCAGTTCTTCCAGAACTTCCTGCATCTTGTCAATTACATATAAGGTAGGGTCATTCATAATACCACGACCGCCATAATAAATATTTATTTTCATACCACTCTGCTCCCATAACGTCCGGCCATATCCCGGCGTTTCTTATCCTCTCTGTTTTGCTGAATCATGGAAACCAGTGCTCCCAAAAAGAATCCGGAAACAAGGCCCCCTATATGTGCCGCATTATCAATTCTTGCATTAGAACGTATTCCGGCATAAACGGAGAATCCAAGGACAATCAGTATACGTTCCCAGGATGCGCTTCTTATCTTGCCCGGCGCAAACAGGGCATACGCAAGAAGTACACCCTCCATGCCAAATACCGCTCCGCTGGCACCCAAAGAATAAACAAACCATTCTTTCATCCTTACTTTGTACCAGAGAGAGGCAATATTTCCGATAAGACCGGTTGTGATATAGAGTGTGGGAAACCAGAAATGTCCCAGTGTTTCTTCCATCAGATAACCAAGTCCAAATAATAAAAGCATGTTATTTGCGATATGTTCCACATCTGCATGAAGAAACATAGCCGTAATAATTTGATAGTACCTGCCCTGTTTTAAGAAACTGAATGGGCTGATATTCCCTATACTGTACAGCAAATCACCGGTAAATGTGCATATCAAAAATACGATTACATTGATTGCCAGTATCGTAACAGTTGCATAAGGTATGTATTGTCTGTATCGATTCATAATTCTTTCCCCTTTATCTTTTAAAGGGTATCATTTTATGACTTTTCTGTCAACGATACGTAAACTCTAAACGCCCTAATTTTATCTCATCCTCCCGAAGCAATTCTACCTTTTCATAAGGCCGAAGTTGTAAGCCGTTTTTATAAGTTCCTCCCGGAGCATTTAAGTCCTCCATATAGATATGTCCATCTTCTTCTGATATCTTTACATGCATTTTTCCTACGGAAACGTCCTCAATAATAATATCCGCAGCATCTGCTTTTCTACCTATAATGGTGGGCAGGTCACGTAAAATCAGAACTCTCCGGTTTGATCTGCCGTTTCCATACAGTTTTCGTTCTTCTTTTTCAGGAATGTCCTCATTATACAAAAATTCTTCCTCGTTTACCGTACAGATTTTTTCCGGTTCCGGAAAATTCTCTTCTTTTATAGAAATATCCTTTGGCCAAAGGCGAACCATCGTGGACGCTAAAAAGTTCTCCTTCATATTCTCCCATTTTTCATACAACCGGTAGATGGCTTCCACGGCTTCGATTTCATCCTCATCTACTTTTTCCGTAAGAAAAGAAAACAGAGGTTCCGCACTGATTTCCTCTGATTCCGCATAATAGGGATAATAAAAGAAAAGCAGTTTATCCGATTCCATATCCTGAAATATATACTCCGGATCCAGAATCAGATTTCTGTCATCTAACAGATATTGCTCTATGGACCATAACGCTGTCTGGAGGGACGAAATCAGTTTCTCCATAAATAGCGCATCAATCTTTCTTTTAGCAAACCATGTCTTTAAGTTTTGCATGGATGAAATATCATAATATAAACCGATATCCCCATTATTGATCTGAAAGTCGGCACCAAGCACTCCTTCCATCTTTTTGGTAGTCAGAATCTGATACTGGTAACGTAATTTTCCCGGCAAGTCACTTAGCGGTTCTACTTTAAGGTAACTGCGGTTATGAGAGTTGACATATTCCTTTTTCATAATTTTTCCTTTCTTACTCTTCTAACTGCTTCAACTGCCTGCAGGCACGAATAAATATGACAGGATTCAGGCAATGACTGTCTTTCCTAATAGATAATTCCGCTTTATCCGTTCCTTGCATAAATTGAAACAGCATTCCGGGGAATTCCATTTTCCCCGATAATGTGACCGATACTTCTGTTTTTACTGCTATATCATATTCACAGGTAAGTGCTATATAGCGGTCCGAACACAATATATCTGCCACCTGATCCGCGACACGGAAAACCTCTTTGTTATTATCTCTGTAAAAACTGCTTGCCCTAAGTGCAATCCGATAGGCATTCTGCTGCATAATACAGCGGTTGTACTGAAAGAAGCCCATATACAGAATAAAAACACAGACATACAAAACAAACGTCATAATAAAAGTTGCTTCCACTGTAAAATATCCCAGAAATTCTCTTCGCATCATCTCATTCCTCCTCTACAGAAAAAGCAGAATTATTCTGCCTGCCAGCAAAAAAGGTACAAACGGAATCCGGGTATCCCATTTTGCTTTTTTCAGTACCAGCAACAGAATAGCAAATACCGATTGCAGAAACAGGCCAGAGCAAAGAGTCGCCCATGTCATCCTGCCGCTTTCAAACATACCCACGGACAATAAAATGAGGCCGTCCCCCGCTCCAATCTTCCTTCCTGTTAAAAACGATAAAAGAAACAGTCCCATTCCCGGCAGAATGGAACCAACCAATTCTATCATCATCGTAATGCCTGTCAGTTCCTGATAATAGCGGCATAGAAAGCACAGCAGTCCACCAAGATTCCCCGCTATCAACAGATATACTGGAATTCGCTTTGTTCGAAGATCTGAAATACTTCCTAAAAACAGAATGATAAAACTGCCTATTATTCCTATTACCTGTAAATTCATCCTCTTCCTTCCTTTATCTGCTGCATTCTTTGCATATCGGATACCTTTTGTTCGCTTCGTTAAGCGGCATAACCATAATGGTTCTCCTTAGTCCGCTACAGTTTTTATCCTCGTGAAAACGGTTACCGTATTGACAGATAAATACCGGTTCTATATTTCCCTTACAGCACTTTTCACATGGCTTGTAGATTTCCCCTGACCGGTTCCGCAAATCCTTTAATTCCTCACTAAAACAGGGAATGATTTTTATTTTCAGATGAGAACAGTCCCGGTTCGTATGGTAAACCTCCCCTGATTCCGTTACAAAAACATATTCTTTCTCCTGACTTTGTTGCGCCTCCACGTCATAACCGGTCCAGGCTCTCCCGTAATATCTGTTAAATAACAAATCCGGAAAGTACCCGATAAATTTGTTAAAGGGCTTAACCCTGTATGTAATAACCAAATCAATCTCATCATTTTCCCCCAAAATGGTAGAAAACAGATAATTCAACTCTGCCCGCCCATTGTATAGGGGGGATCTGTCCAGGTATTCCTTTCCACACAGTTTTTCCACCTGTGCTTTCACATACAGATTAGAAAAGGCCACATTTTCTACGGATTTAAGCAGTTCCTTTCCTTCCTGCTCCTCTCCGAAATATTCGTTGTACGCATAGGCATATACAGACAAATCCCTTCCGGTTTCCCGAAGTGCTGCCGTCAGATTACTGTGCAGACGATAAATTTCTATTATGGAAAACAGATTAAGAAAGAGGAAAAGAAACATGGGAAGAAGAATGGCAGCTTCCACAGTCATACTTGCCCTGCAAAGAGAAAATGGGGACATCCCTTTTATGGAGGATATATCAAATGACATGTTTTTTGCTAAATATTGATTTGGTAAGGAGATAGTCTTATACCTGAGAGTGGTATAAGGACTCAGAGTTTGAGAAGGATGTTTTGTGCTAATGTTATTTAAATTTATAGTTACAGGAGCCATAAAAGGGACATCCCCATTTTCTCTTTGTTTTGTTATTTCTTTTTCTAATCTAATATCCATAATTCCTTTCAATTTCTAATAAGTCGCCATTTCCGTCTTTGTAGGTAAACAAGGCACGAAAACCATCCACACACCCATCCATCCGAAAATACTGATTGCCCGGTGTCTGCCGGATATCCATTTCCATAATATCCATTAACCGGTAGGTTATGGTCTCTTCGTTTTCCAGGCATAACAGAATTCTCAGATAATCCTCATAGCTAAGCCCTTCTCCGGGGTCTCCATCTGCCTCGTCCTTCCAGCTTTCTAAGAATACTCCGCTAAAAAGACCCTCCAGAGAATAATACCAGTCCGTGTCCTGCTTAATTAAAGGAATTCTTTTTCCCCGAAACAGATGCGCTACATCATAGATTGCTTCTGCCATGGACCAAAGGATTTCAAGCAGTGCCGTAAACAGTTTTTCCAGTTCCGGAACCATAAGGGCTGCTGCCATCAGGGTCCCGAGAGCCTGTGCTGCACTTCTTTTTGTACTGTCTCCCAATAGGGAAACCATATTTGCTGCTCCCCGTATTACCAAAAGTTTTTCTGCCACCTTTTCTAAGTTCTCGGCATCGCTTTCCCCGCCTGCCAGAATGTACTCTGTCTGGTAGGACAAAAGTCCGTTTTCTTTTTCCTGCTTATAGTGTCCTGTATATGCAAGAATGTATTCCTGAAAAAATAACCGGTCTATAAAGGAATCCTCAAAAATTACTCCGGGCTGCATCCCGGTCCCGCAATATCTGTCACGTCCCGATACATAGTATTTGGGGGTAATTTTCTGCGCCGAAATTTCTAGACCGTCCACTACATAATACAGGACCCCGGATTTCCAAAAGGCAACTATCGTTGTTCCTGTTGCAGCCTGATCCAGACAATCCTCGGAAAATGTTTCATCCCATTTCTGCAGTTCCTTTACAACTTTTTGTTCCTCTTCCAGCAGATTTCTGGTATGCAGCCCATATTGTTCAACCGTCTGAAACCAGCTCTGAACCTGTTGGATATAGAATAGACCAATCTGTTGTTTCATCACATCCACCGCCTGTCTGCGCAGTACGGCACCGCCCTCATCACAGGCAACGCTTGCACCTGTAATTTCAATATCCTGTAAGGTCAATCCGGAGGGATTATGGAAAGCCTTTCCCATAAAAACACCGTCCGCATTCAGATTTTTCCAGGCATACTCCATCAGATGCTCCTCTATATTTCTGTAACTGCAATAGGATGTTCCGTAACTGCTGTCCACAAAGAACAGATTATACTGATTTAACAGTTCCCTGTGAAATTCTGCGAGAGCACTGTTCATTGCCACATCGGTGATACATTCCCCTTCCATTCTTCCGGTGTTTCGTTTTACACCAAATAGCAGTGCCAGACAAAGCGATATCATCACGGTCAGAATTAATGAAAAAAACACCGTCAGATAGCCATCTTCACATTTTACCTTAGGGTCTGCCATTATATTTTGTCCACCTGGCCTAAAATCTTGGAAAATAAAACCTGCACAAGAGCGGTAATCTGTGACTTGAAAATAACAACCAGCCCTACAAGAACCACAATGATCAGAATGATTTCCACAGTCCCCATTCCTTTGTTATTCAGTTTTCTGCCTCTAAAAAAAGGTATCTTTAATTTAAAAATATTCATAAACTTCCTCTCTTCCTTTTATCCTTATATTTTTAGAAACGCCGGAAACATGATCATTAACATAATCATTGCCATCGTAATGGTCATGGGCATCAGCAGTTTTGTGGATGCCTCTTCCCCTTTTCTTTTTTTATCCGCCCGCTGTTCCTCCAGACAGACCTTTGCTTCTTCCCGAAACTGCGCAAGCAACATGGAATTTCCCTTGTTTTGTCCCTGAATTAACAGGGTAACAAAACGAACATACCTTTTAGAACCAACCCTTACCGCAAAATGGTTCCATGCATTTTCCGGCCTGACTCCACTGTCCATCTCCCGTTTTGCATAGAGCATCTCTCCGTACACCGGGTTATTCCTTCCTTTCTGTGCTATGGTTTCCCAGGTTTTGCGAATATTTTGTCCTGCGTTCAGATACATGGTAAATTTGCTGATAATTGTACCGTATTCCTCCTCCATCACGCGTATCCTATCCTGCCTTTTCCGGTGTTCATCCTTATTGGACGCAATCCACACAAAAACAGCGGCTGCTACACTGAAAACCAGAAAAAAGAGACTGTTATTATCTTTTACCTCCTGCCAGGTTACTTTCTGTCCGTTAATTTCTTCCGGAAGAAGAATTTCTCTTTCTCCGGCCTCAGAAGATTTCTGAAGGGCATTTTTAGCAGCTTCTTCAAAACTCTCCCGCTCTTTTTGAGGACAGATACGCACCAAAAGTGCCAATTCCTTTTCAAAGTCCCTGTACCTTGCTTTCACGGTAATCTGCACATCCTCCGGCTCCTCCCCCTCCCAGATCAGGGTTCCTTCTTCGTTTATAAGACCCGGACGGTCAAAGGAATAGGTCAATTCAAAAGGATATCCTTTTACATGAGCCGGCAGATACAGATCGGAACAAATATTCATGAAAGAGGAATTTCCACATAGAATAAGGGGCTTTATCTCTTCCTTCAGTTCTTCAAACAATTTGTCCAGTTCCTCACCGGTATACGCACACTCTTCTATTTCAAAGTAGATCCGGCTTTCCGCACCATCCTCGCTTTGAGCAATCAAATCCACAAAATTTGAGCCCTTTCCTGCTGCATTTCGCAAAAGACGGTTGTTTCCTTGTATATGACTGCCTCCCGTATTCACAAACTGCGTAAGCAGGGAAAGCAGCGTCCCGGTAAATAGAATTAATAAAGTTCTTTTCACATTTTTTGTAAAAAGCTCCCGGTCAAAATCTTTCTTTTTCAAAAGGCCGTACCGGAGCAGGTAGTACACAACGGTTTCGGATACGTTCTTTTTTCCAATCTGTCTTGTCCGGATATACAGGACAGAAAAACAAAGCAAAATTACAACATAAATCATAGATTACCCCACCGACGAAACAATCTTTTCGGAAAGAAAATAAGAAATGAGATAAAGAAACAGGCAGACTGTCATAATCATAATTCCGGCATAGGAATGATAGAGTACATCAAAAAAATCTTTGTTCCCCGCCTCCACATAGTAATAGATGGCGAAGGGTAAAATGTTCATAATCCTCTGCTCAAATACCTTACCGCTGATAGTGGCGGCAATCTCCTGTCTCACCGTAATTTCCTCCATAATCTGTAAAGAGCAGTTTTGAATAATTTCCGGAAGATTTCCACCGTTTTTTCTCGCTACACACAAGATATCCCCAAACTGCTGTATAAAATCCAGACCGCTGCGCTCTCCCAGATCCTGAAAGAAGTCTTCCACCAAAACATTGAAAGCCAGCTCCTTTTTCAGATTGTACAATTCTGCAGCCATAAGCCCGGCTTTGCCGTTTAAATTTTCCATTTCTCTGATGCATTCCAAAAATGCATTTTCCATGGCATATCCTGCCCGTAAATTAGCCGATAGCAGAGTCAGACAATCCTTAAATTCGCTCTCCAGACATCTTTTTCTCTTTTGAGCCTTCGCCCTCTCCAGATACAAAAACAGATAGATTCCTATGGGACTTAAAAAGATAACCGCAAAGAAAGACCGATAGAAAAAATAGGAAAAAAACAGAACCGTAATGAAACTTAAAAATGCATACCTCCAAAATTCATTTCCCAGGAAATAGTAATTTACATACAGGGGTTTTCCCCGACTTTTTGCCAGTATGAACTGATGCCTTGAACGTCTATAATTTAAGACCTGCTGCTTTAAGTTTCTTATCATTCTTAATCTCTCCCTCCTTTATCAATGCATTTCCGTCATAGCGATACAAAGTATGCATCCGGATTTCACCGTCAACGAATCCCTCCAGCTCCATAATTTCCAGCACTTTTCTCTTTTTGTCACGGGTTCTTCCTAAATGGACCAGTATGTCAATGGCGGATGCAATCTGTTTTCGAATTGCGGCAAGCGGAATGTCCATTCCCATCAGAAACATATTTTCCAGGCGGGAAAGCATATCCTTTGCCGTGTTGGCGTGACCTGTAGACATGGATCCGTCATGACCGGTTGAAAATGCCGTTAGCATATCCACCGCCTCGGCACCCCGCACTTCCCCCACAATAATTCTGTCCGGACGCATTCTCAAGGAAGAACGAATTAAATCCCGGATGGTAATGGCATGGCAGCCTTCCACATTTTCATTTCTGGTTTCCATTCGAATCAGATTCGGTATATCCTGTAGTTTTAGTTCCGCACTGTCCTCAATGGTAATGATTCTCTCATCCTTTGGAATATATCCGGACAATGCATTCAGAAGGGTGGTCTTTCCGCTGCCGGTTCCGCCGCTGATAAAAATATTGTATCCCGCCATGACCATTCTTCTTAAGTCCTCCGCAGCCTCCCTGCTGATGCTGTTCCATGCAATCATCTGTTCCATGGTAACCGGATTGTTATAGAAACGCCGTATGGTTACCACCGGCCCGTTTAAGGCAATCGGGGCAAGAACAATGTTTACCCGGCTTCCATCCGCCAATCTGGCATCCAGTATGGGAGAAACTTCATTCACGGTGCGATTGCATTCTCCTGCAATTTTTCCGATTACCTGCATCAGTTTTTCTTGTGAGGAAAAATGCTCCTGTATCTTTTCCATGCGCCCTTCCCTCTCCACAAACACCATATCCGTACCGTTAATCATGATTTCCGTAATGGTGTCGTCTTTTAATAACTGTTCCAGAAAATCCAGACCCCTGAGACTGCAGAAAATTTTCTCTTTTAACTTCTTTCTCTCCTCCACGGTATGGATTCTGATAGCGGGCTCTTCCAGAAACAGCGTATCGATTTCGGAAAGAATTTCTTCGTCCGAGGTTTCCATTGTATAATTAATGGATTGTAAAAGCCGCTCTTCCAGTTTCTTTTGTAAATCATCCATCCTCTGCCTCCAGATCTTCCGTGATTAAATGTCTGATAAAGTCCGCGAGTTCCCCTCTGGTATACTGCTCTATCCGCTCCGGAAGCCTTGAAAACTCCGGCAAAATCTGTTTCTTTGTCTTTTGCAGAATTTCCTCCATCTCGTACTCTCTCAGAAGATCCTCATACTGTTCAATTTTTCCCCGGGCTTTCTCATCCTCTTTGACAATGGTATAAATTTTGTCACACATTTTCAGAAGTTCAAATGTTCCCTGAATATTTTCACTTAAATCCAGAATCAGGTAATCAAATCCCCCCACCGCTGCAATCTTTGAAATCAGCTCCTGCCACTGTGAAATCTTGATATAAATGAGATTCTGCCCCGCGTAGACCGGAGGAATATAATGTAGCTTTCCTACCTGCATGGTAAAGGACCGCAAATAATATTGGAATTTTTCATCACTTTCACCCGCAAAATAGAGAAGCGCCGCAAGATCGCCCTTCATGCTTTTCTCCAGTAACTGATTCCAGCCCGCGTAATGCTCAAAACTTAGATACAGAACCTTCCTGTTTTCGGAAAGTGCCTGCCCGAGGGTGAGTGCAAAGGAAGTCTGCAAACATCTTTTGATAGGCGAATACAAGCCAATGATTGTAGCCGGAAGCTTCTTTTGTAAAATACCATCCCCTGCTCCGATACTACCGGCAATTTCTCTGGCAAGTTCCCGGTAAATCATTTCCGCCCTCTGGTATTTGTCAATATTACACACATTTTGCACCAAAGACCCGCTTTCGTTTAAAAGAATTGTTTTTGCGGCAGGAAGCGATGCAACCTCATAAGTGTAATCCGATTCTGCCACCAGAAGCATTTCTAAGGATCCGTCCTTTTCATACTCCAAAAGCTTATTCACATCCGTATAAGTATGCAGTTCAAAAGGAAAATCCTCCTTTTTCCGCAGATAATCGGACATGGACTCCGCATAATCGGACTCGCTGTCACACAAAGCCATTATTTTTTTCCTCAAGAATACCCCTTTCTGTTAACCATTCAAAAACACGGATTAACTGCATCAGAAACATAATTACTGCTTACATAAAAATGAATTACGGGATGACTCTCCCATCTGACAGTCTCATACAGACCAAAATATAAGAATCAAATCAGAATCATCCTTGCAGAGAAGCTGCAGGACATTTGATATAATCGGATTATAGAATAGCAACTTTTTGTTGTAAAGTCATTTTCTTAAAATAATTTATCTTTGTGAAATTTAAACACAGCTCTTTTAAAATACGAACAGAAACCCCGGGGCGGAGCCGATGTTTCCTGCATTTTTCCATGTCAAAAACCTGTCTTTAAAGTTTTGTTTCTTCCCATATAAAGGAATAAATTGCTAAATACTGACTATACTTTACCAAAAAGGACCAAAAGGAGATTTTTATGAAAATATTTTTCCGCCAGGAAAGGAAATCCGAGCTTCCCGTGGAAGTGGATTTTTCCCGCCCCACACTTACGGAAGATATAGAAAAAACCCGGTATGCCCTGGAAATTGCATACGCGGGTTTCGATAACGCAACCGATCCGGATTTGATTGACTGCTATATTTATGAGGTAAATTCCCTCTTAAAACGCTATACTTATCTGACAAATCTGGCAAAAGAGGAACGTGTTCCCGTAAAAGAATTAAGCTCGAAATCCCCTGTCTACACCCTGGTCAGCCAGGTTCTCGGATAAACAGTTCCTGCCGTAAGTAAGGCCGGTATAAACGGTCTGGGAGTTTTGCATAACAGGGCCGCTTTCGTCCTGTTTTGCCAGCTCCTCATAGGCCTTGTGAAGTTTTCCGATCACCATTTCCACGTGCTCCACAGGTTCTGCATCCTTACGGATATCCGCCTTGGAAAGCTCCCTGTTGCAGTAAAGATACAGGGAAAGCATTCTCACCGCAACCTCATATTCCAGGTTCAAAGAGGCAATCAGTTCTTCCAGACATGCACGTCCCTTTTTGTTAAAATCCCGAAATTCCTGAAGCTTTCCTTCTTTCAGAGCATTCTTTGCGTCCTCCGTATAGGTAAGAAGCATTTCATATAAAATCACAATCATTTCCGTCTTATTGGCCTGCGAAATACGCAGTGTGAACTGCTGCTTGCATTCGTTTGTCATTTATTTTCCCCTTTTACTGTAATAACTGTAATACCTGAGAAGGTCTTTCATTTGCCTGTGCCAGCATGGAAGTACCTGCCTGAGTGAGCACCTGATAGGTGGTGTAATTGGTCATTTCCTCTGCCATATCCACATCCATAATACGGGAATAGGCTGACGTCAGGTTTTCATTGGTAATATCCAGACTGTTTACGGTGGATTCCAGACGGTTCTGGTAAGCACCAAGGCGGCTTCTTGCGGAAGAAATGTATTTTACGGCAAGTCTTGCTTTCTCAATGGATTCGGTTGCCGATTCGGCATCGGTTACTTTCAAGTCTGTAAAGCCTAGGCGTTTCAGACTGATTTCGGGAATCCGGACATCCATCACCTGTCCCTCATTGGAACCGATCTGTAAACGCATGGCACCGATTCCGGTTGCATCCACGGTCACATCACCTAAATTGGTCTTTCCCTGCTTTACGGCATCCGCTACATCAAAAATCATCTGAAAACCGCCCTGTGCCGTAATAGTTACTTCCGTACCGTTAATTTCCTTTACGGTAGCATCCGTTGGGAAGCCTTCTCCAAAGGTCGCACTGAAATCTTCCAGATTTCCTTCTGCATCCAGGGAAATGGTGACACCGGACAACTCATATTTTCCGGGCTGCACCGCATCGGAATACTCGCTTACCTTCATGGTAGCTTCGGAAGTATATGCCTTTAAATCAAATTCGCCGTTTAATAAGCTCTGGCTGTTAAACTGCGTATCCTTGCCGATTCGCTCAATTTCCTGACAGATCTGATCTATTTCGTCCTGTACGATTCTGCGGTCATCTTCCGACATGGAGCCGTTCGCTGCCTTTACGGAAAGTTCGGTAACCCTGTGCAGCATATCATGTACTTCGGTCAATGCCCCGTCTGCAATCTCAATAACGGAAATACCGTCGCTGGCATTCTGGGTGGCCTTGGAAATACCTTCAAGCTGGGCATTCATTCTTTTTGCCATGGCAAGACCTGCCGGATTATCCTTAGCATGATTAATCTTAAGACCGGAGGACAATCTTTCCAGGGATTTTGCCAGATTGTTGTCACTCACATTCAATGCGTTATTGGATTTCATTGCTGCTACATTATAGTTAATTCTCATATTGTATACCCCTTTTACTGTTGAAAACTTTCTTTCAGTGCGTACAGTGCAAGTCCTGCTGCCCTGTACAATTTGCCGGTTTCTGCTTTTGTTTCACTGCCATTTAAGGCATAGGCTTCTGATTTACCGGTTATAACCTGAATATCGCCCGCCTTTATTCCGGCTCTGTCTAATTTATCGGCAAAAATCTCTTTTGTCTCAAGTAAAATATCCGTCTCTTCCGTATCTGCTGCGAAATATCCCGAAAGAACCTCTTCTTTCATGGTAAACTGACCGGAAATATGACCGTATTTTTCATCCTCCAGACTGAATGCAAAACTGCCTTTCTCTCTGGTGTTATGAACAAATTTGAAATGAACCGCCATAACCTCATCTTTCACCATAAGCGGTACCTGGTATTCTTCCTCCCGGACCGCCAGTTTCCGCTGCAGGGAAAACTGCTTACAGGATAGACGCATGGAACGGACATCCAGACTGCTCTCACCTGCTTCAAATGTCTTTTCCTTGAGGAATACCTCACTTTTTTCGAGCATTTCCTGATACCCGGTCTGCAACCCGTCCCGGTCTGCAAAATCTTCTTCGGCAGGTTCTGAAAGCACCGCTTCTACGCTTTCCGTTTCCGCGCGGTCTGCATCATAACGCTTCACCCTTTTATAGGAATCCGCTGCCTGATCCCGAATCCCCTTTAATGCCATCACATTTTCTAAGGTAACCGGTTCTTCTAATTTATCCAAAAGTTCAAAAATCTGATTATCCGCTTTATCCATACTCCGGATTTCCCGCAAAAGGTCTTTATTGTAGGCACTGTCGATCTGGGCATCGATGGAAATCCCTGCGGATACGCTTTCTGCGATGCCGCCAAACTCCCGATCCACGGTAATATTAATGCCGTGAACTTTTCCGGTTCTCACTGCGGAAAGCAGATTTTTGAAATTTAACTCCGCGCCGGTATCCACTAACTTACCGACAGCGGCACCATCACTCTTTTCCAACTGATGAAGTAAGCGGTAGACTCCGATAAAGGACTGCTTTTCCTCTGCGGTGATTTCCCCGTTCTGCTCCATTCGATAAAGAAATCTGCTGTATTTCTCACTGTCCTCGGAATAGAAATCATAGGAAGTAAAATACTCCTCCAGTTCTTCCAGGGAAGCCTGCAAGGGATTAATTTTGTCCCGGATCATCTGCAAAACAGACATTGGTGTCATTTTTTTAACCACCTTCATGACTGCTGCCTCTGCTTCTTTCACCCTGCGGATATTTTCCGGTGTCAGTTCCATCTGGTTATAGCTTAAACTTCTTGCCGCTTTCCGGTTTTCCGCGGTCAGATCAATCCCCAGATTGGTAAGGAGATTATCCACACTGCGAAATGCCTTTTTCATGCTGTCTCCCAAATCCGCCCTGATCTCCGTGAACATGGTCTCATAGGCTTCATTGGCTTTCCGAAATTCCTCCTGTAACTGCTTTCCTGTTTCATACAGACTGTCAATGGTAAGCTTCTCACCATAAAAAAGAACTCGTCCTGTTGCTGCCGCAGGCAGGTATGGAATTTCACGAACCTTTGCCATGGTTTCCTTACAAAGATCCATGTCACCTACATTCTGTCCCACTGTCTGCTTTTCTTCCAGATCCTTTAATGCCTGAATCGTTTCTTCAATGGGAGCCGTATCTATGGAAAAGCCGCTCTTTAATAATTTTAGATTTGCTTCCACGGTCATATGAAGCCGGATTTCTTCCATGGAGCGGTGCGCACTGTAAAAATCCGCCGCCCTTCGGTAAATGCTCTTCTCCACCCTCAGATCCGCACTTGCCGCCGGCTTTCCTTCCGCCATGGCTGCTGCCACTGCATTGCAGATTTTGTCTTCCGAAGCAGGAAGGGAAAGTCCCCTCATATCATGTAAAAGCCGGAAGCTCTCTTCGGTTGCCGGAATTCCCTTTTCTACCAGCCAGAAACCCTCACTTACGGTTTCCTCATTTACCTCGAAACCGGCCTTTTCAATCATCTTTTCAATCTGTGCCTGTAATGCCCGGGTTTCTTCCGCACCGGCTGTTTTAGCCAGATAACCGGGCAACTCCTCCGTAAAATAGCCTTTCGCCTGCTTTCCTGCATCCTTGGCCCCGGCATGCTCTGCCAGATACAGGTTATCAATAGTAGGGTCCATGACATTGGTAAGCAAAAACTTGAGCGCTCCTTCTGACAGTTCTGTCAGTTCCAGTCCCCTGTTAACTGCCTCCATTGCCTCTTTTGCGTTCTCAGCCGTGAGCGGAACATCTTCCTGTGCAAAAGATTCTAATAACCGGTTTGCATAGGTTACACTGCCGGTAATATCTGCCAGAACTTCTTTATCTATCGTATCGGTATATCCCTCAATATCTACACCCGCCTTGATTAATTCTGCTTTAATGGAGTCCAGAATATTACTTGCTTCCTCCGGATGCAGTTCCATGGGATGATATCCTTCCTCCTGCATTCTGGCAAAATCTTCATCAGACATAGTATTGGACATTACTGTCATGTAGTTGCGGTACAAAGCCATGTCCTGTCCGCCCAATGCCTGTAGCATATCTTCTTTGGAAAGACCATGAAGACCCTTACTCTTTCCAAAGCAGTATGCAGACATACTTCTACTGTCAGAAATGTCCAATGCATGACCACCTGCAGCATTTGCTGCTGTATTCTGTGGTCCCTGTTGTGCAATTTTATAATCCGTACCTGTGTACAGCGCATTGTCAAATGAAATCTTCATGCCTTTATTCCTCTCCGTCTGCGTTGTGCATCCTGCACGATATTTCCATCTTCAGTTCCCCAAAGAAAGGAAAAAGGCGAGCACTTCCGTGTGCTCACCTTTTATTTCGTCATGCTTTTTTATTTTCTTAACCCCTGTCAGAATACAAAAACCGCAGCGGTATAGGGAGGAAGATCAAAGGAAATGGAATAGGGCTTGCCGCACACGTCCTTGGATTTTGCGGAAATGGTCTTGGGAAGCACATTTCCGTTACCGCCAAATCTCTCCTCATCACTGTTCAAAATTAACCTGTACTGCTTCTTAACAGGAACCCCGATGGTGTAATTTTCCCAGCGCATGGGGGTCATATTGATTACAAACATTACCCGGTTCTTACCGGTTTTGTCTTTTCTGAAGAAGGTGTAGGTACTTCTGTCCTTATCGTCGGCATTGAGCCATTCGAAACCTTCCCAACTGTTGTCTATAGTATACATACAGGGATATTTGCGGTAAATTTTCAAAAGCTCTGCCACATAATTTTTCATACCGGCATTGAGTTTCTCGCCTAAGAGGAACCAGTCTAATTCCCTTGCCTCACTCCACTCTCTTTCCTGTCCGAAATCCTGGCCCATGAAAAGAAGCTTCTTGCCGGAATGGCCAAACATGAACGCGTACCCTGCCCTTAAGTTTGCATATTTATCCACATGATATCCGGGCATTTTGTTCAACATGGAACATTTCAAATGCACCACTTCGTCATGGGACAACGGCAAAATATAATTTTCACTCTCATTATAACTCATGGCGAAAGTCATGGCATAATGATTGTTTCTTCTGAAATAAGGGTCCAGCTTCATATATTCACAGAAGTCGTGCATCCATCCCATGTTCCACTTAAACGTAAATCCAAGACCGTCATCCTCTACTTTGCCGGTAACCTTGGGCCATGCGGTGGATTCCTCCGCAATCATTAAAAATCCGGGATGTGTTCCACGCACCACGCTGTTTAAGTGCTTGAAAAATTCAATGGCCTCCAGATTCTTGTTTCCGCCGTATTTATTGGGACACCACTGCCCGTCCTGCTTACCGTAATCCAGATAAAGCATGGATGCCACCGCATCCACACGGACACCATCAACATGGAATTC
The DNA here is from genome assembly GCA_945919075.1 of uncultured Lachnospiraceae bacterium. Lineage (GTDB taxonomy): Bacteria > Bacillota > Clostridia > Lachnospirales > Lachnospiraceae > Acetatifactor. The sequence continues at coordinate 74,110 of CAMEIX010000012.1, read as the reverse complement.
TCTTAACCAGAACAATACATTGGCAATAAGGAAATTCTTTACTTCCGTCTTACCATAGTTAAAAATCTTGGTACCCCAGTCAGGATGTTCCCCAAGTCGGGGATCGGGATGCTCATAAATGCATTCTCCGTCAAAACGTCCGAGACCGAATGCATCGGTTGCAAAATGAGCGGGAACCCAGTCCAGAATGACTCCCACACCCATTTTATGTAATTTATTAACCAGATACATAAAGTCTTTCGGGGAACCGTAGCGGGATGTAGGCGCATAATATCCGGTAACCTGATAGCCCCAGGAGCCGTCAAAGGGATGCTCCGCAATACCCATCAGTTCCACATGGGTGTACTTCATTTCCTTGAGGTACTCCGCCAGTCTGTCGGCAAATTCCCTGTAATTATAAAAACCGTCTTCGGTTCCGTCCGGGTGTTTCATCCAGGAACCGATGTGGCATTCATAGATTGCCATAGGCTCAGCATAAACATCTTTTTTATCCCTGTTTTCCACCCATTCTGTATCCGTCCAGCGAAAACCGCTTAAATCGGTGGTTTTGGAAGCATTACCGGGACGCATCTCAGCATAATTTGCAAATGGATCTGCTTTGTAAAGCTTTTCCCCTCTTTTCGTTGTAATGAGATACTTGTAAAGTGCATTCTCCTTCACACCCGGAATGAATGCATCATAAATTCCGCCCGGTCCAAGTTTGGTCATAGGATTTGCATTTTCATCCCAATTATTAAAATCCCCCACTACATGAACTGCCGCAGCATTGGGTGCCCATACTGCAAAATAATAACCCTTTTTTCCATTCTTTACGATCTTATGAGCACCTAATTTCTTATAGATGTCATAATGTGTTCCCTGCGCGAACAGGTACTGGTCAGCCTCTGTAATACAGACCATGTCCTGCGCCTTTGCATTGTTTGTCTTAGCCATACTATCCCTCTCCGTTATATTTTATCGGAAATCCTTTTCCCTCAGTATAATCATGTCTTCTTCATCATAGCGCTTTGCCACAATAATATCAAAGAAATGCCCTAACGTCTTTCGATTCGCTTTTTTAATTGCAGAATCCACAATTTCCCTGACTTCATCAACCGTCACGGTATGATTACTGGACTGATGCTCGGAAATCTTGGTATGAAGTGCCAAAACACCCATGTCATCAATGCTGTACTCCTGATCTAATGCATATTGTTTTGCATAGTTAACCAGAGATTCGTTATCCAGAGAAGCAACATGAATACGAATATTAAACAAATCCCGTAGGAAAGGATTTTCTTTCAACAACTTATGAATCACTTTTCTGTCGTCTTCCAGTATAACGATGAAGCCGGCACTGTCCTGATTCATGGCCTTCTGCATCTTCTCAATGCTTTCTTCGGAAAGTGCACCTGCCTTCTGAATAATCAGGGCACCGTTTGTAACCTTTGAAAGAATCTCCTCGACACCCTTACGATTCAGGGAATCTGCAGAAATTTTTGCAATCTTTCCGGAGAAATTCCTGTCATTTTCCTGAACTTCCTTGATAATTTTCTTAGCAAGTGTCAGTTTATCCATGCCCTCTTCACCGGTCAGGATAATATTGCCGGTAAATGCAGCCATACTTACATTTTCAAGGGCATATACAATCTGGTCCCTGGTAGTTTTGTTCTGGGCATAGGAACCAAAAAGCTTCAATTCTTCTTCGGTCATGCGACGTACTTTGTGGTAATTTGCAGGAATTTTCTTTCTTCCCTCAAAGGAATCATTCTCATCCGTCTCCTCAGAAGCGCTCTCTTCCTCATCAAAATCTTCATCAAAGAAATCTTTGTCATCCATATCATCTTTGGATTCTTTCGGCTCCTGTGCGGCACTGTCATCTTCTTCAGAATCCTCTTCGGATTCATCTTCCTTGGATTCCTCTAAAGACTCTTCTTCGGATTCTTCCTGCAAGGACTCTTCCTCATCCAAATCTTCCTCTTCCGATTCTTCCTCAGATTCTTCCAAAGACTCCTCTTCTAACTCTTCCCCGGACTCCTCTTCATCAAATTCATCTAAGTCCTCTTCTTTATCAGAAAGAGCTTCCTCCGGCTCCTCGCTGATTTCGATTTCTTCCAGTTCTTCTACTTCATCGGTTTCTTCGGATTCTTCGATTTCTTCTACCTTTACCTCAGATTCTGCTGTATCCTCTGACTCTTCTTTCGCATTCTCCAAACCTTCCAGTCCGAAGGTCTTTCCTTTTTCCAGTTTTTCCAGTAGACCGTCCCTGGTGGCTGCTTCAAATTCCGTGAACATAGAGCCCGTCTGTTGCAGGATATGCTGCTGCACCTCGGCCATTCTCTTCTGTTCATTCTCCTTCTTCATCCGCTCCCATTCGATCAGTGCATCCTGAATGGAAATCTGTCCGGTAATCTGCTTTTCAACCTTTTCCTCCGTTTCCGGAACAAGCATACTGATCTGACCGTCATATTCCATTCCCAAAATTCTGCTGTAATGGGAAGTTGTATCCGCATTTTCAGGCACAACTACTTTCTTAGGGGTAGCCTTTACCTCATCTACGGGTGACAATAATCTGGTAATGCCAAGGTCTTCCGTTTCACCGAAAAAGACCTCTTTTTTCGGTTCTTCCGTCTTAACCGGTTCTTTGTCCTCCACGATTTTCTGTACGGAAACTTCAAATGCACCGGTATCCTGTAAATCTTCTATCTTATCTAATACCTTGGTAGCGGACAAATCCATGGTAGTATCCGGTTTTCCGGAGAGAATAATCCTTTTTGTTTTGCCCGTATTATCCGTATCGGGAGCATGATCGGCATTCTCCTCCCAGATCTCTTTCATATTTTCAGCCAGTTCACGCTGGATGTTAATGGTATCATACTGCCCCACACCCATAACCTGAACCTGAATATCCATGTCGTCAGAATTTGCCTTATTTCCTGTCTTCTCCTCTTCGACAGCGTCCGAACCGCCTTCTTCCACAACTTCTCCCCCGGATTCTTCCGAGGACTCCTCTGAAGTCTCTTCTGCAGGCTCCTCCACAATAGGGGCCGGATTCTTCATCTGTTCATATTTTTCTTCCTGTGCCTGAGTTAACGGTTCATGAAGTCTCTTAAGCTCCATGGCCTTCATTACATATCTGCCTTCCCCGAACATCAGAATCAGTTCATCACATTCCTCCACACATTTTGTGCCAAGACCGATTCTGTGATAAAGATAAGCCAGCTCATATGCCCATTTTTCTGTGTAATCCCTGCTCTTTAACTCCTCTAAGACCTCAATCCGTTCCTCTAAACTGACCTCCTGGGCCTCGTACAATTTGTACTGCAGGATATATCTGCCGGTATCCTTAGGAGCAATCTGGACAAATTCCTTGTAATACTCCACTGCCTGCACTACATCATCCATTTTAATGGACAATTCACAGAGAGAATAAACAATGGAACGTCCTCCGGGATATCTGTCATACGCAAGAAGCAATAAATCTCTGGAGTCTTCTAACCTCCTGTTAATCTTATATAAATCACTGATCGTACAAAGGACCATAACACTCTTTACGCGGGTCCAGTCGATTGTATCGGCAATTGCTGCTGCCTTTACAAATTCACGTTCCTTGATTAAATTTTTGATTTCCTGTAATCTGAGTTTGTATTCGTACTTATCCACGGTACTTGCCTTTCCTGAATCGAAAAACTTCGGTTACTAATAAAAAGTGTAAAACATCCCACTTTCATCCTATTAGTTTACCATAAGACCGAATAAAATGCAAAAAAAATATCGGAGAAAATACACAAAACATACAAGATATTGTGCATTTCTCCGATATTTATTTACTACATATCGTAAGATTTAAGATTAGTTAACTTTCTTTAATGTTAAAGGATACTCCATTCCGGGAATCAGTTCTTCCTGTGTAGCACCTTCGGGAAGAGTAATGGTCATGGTATCTCCATCAATCTTGTAGTTATCATATCTGTTAGCTTCTACCTTATCTCCTTCAGAAATGTAGAGCTTACCACCCTTTGCTTTCCAAACGCCACTGTTCTTCATTTCTTTTACAAGGTCGATAGGATCTACTTCCTCGTTCATCATTTCACGGAAGTAATCCTCTGCATTACCGCCAAACATGGAATCTACATCATCCTTGGTCATTCCGCTGTCAGCAGCTGTCTGATAAAGATAATCTGCAGCAAAACTACAGAAATCACTTAACCATTTCTCATAAGCATCAAGGAAAGCATCTTCATCAACGGTCAGTTCCAGCTTACCGCCATCCTGGAAATCAAAGTACATGATTACCGGCAGAGTGCTCTTGAAATCAGCAAACTCTTCGCTACCCATTTCTTCCATGATAGCGTCCTGAAGATCGATTTCGTAAGACCACTTACCTACTACTTTCTTGGACTCATCTCCACATCCGCAAAGAGAAAGGAGAAGAACCATAGCCATTAAAGTTGCAACTAATTTTGTTAATTTTTTCATAATTCACCTCTCGTATGTATTTTGTTCATGCTTGCGCACTAAAATCAACTATTCAATGGTATCATAGAGACGATATAAAGTCAACGGATATTTCATTCCGGCAAGAGCAGATGTCAGTTCTTCTTCGGATACTGAAGTAATTTCCAGTGTTTCACCATCACAGATAATGGTATCATAGGAGAAATTATATCCGTCTTCGCTAATGCCAAGCTGATCTCCTTCTAACACATAATAAGCTTCTACCTGCATTTCTTCAAGAAGTGTATCGATATCCATCGCCTCATCAAAGAGCTGAACCAGATATTCTTTCATGGTCATTCCATACTCATCTTTAATCATCTTATCTGCTTCTTTTTTACTGATACCGCTTGCTTTGAACTCGTCATAAATAATATTAATGGCAAAATCGATAAACTTCTCCTGCCATGTGCCAAAGGAATCCTTAAACTGATCAGGATCCGCATACATTTTCATGGTTCCGTCTTCATAGAAGTCAAAATAGAGGTTGAGCATTAACTCCGCATCAAATCCTTCAAACTCATCGCCCATGGAATCTGCAAGTTCATTGCTTAAATCATACTCCATATACCAGGTACCAACAAGAGTATTGTCTGTAGGAATCTGACTTAAAACATCCTGCAGACGATAATCGTTGTTATATTCATCCATGGCATCTTTAATAATCTTCCTTGCATCGCCGTACCGGCCTTCTGCAATTGCGGTCTGCGCTTCATCAATACATGCCTGAATCAGGGCATCACTCTGTGCCGCCAGAATATCATAACTCTTATCACTGATTTCGTTATCATAATAAACACAATATGCTTCATCTAAAAGCGCAAGTGCGCCATCATAATCACCTGCATCAACCAGGCTTTCTGCTTCTTTGATTGCAGCCTTCTTGTACTGTTCCTTGCAGTCTTTGATTGCATCCTGTGCTTTGTCATAATATTTCTCGTCATCGGAAGATACCGCTTCATAATGCTCAATGGCATTGATGTAATCCTTCCACGTACCGCCTGCCACCATATCTTCAGCGGTTTTATATTCCTCACGGGAGGAATTGATTTCTTCAACACGGGCAATACGCTTGCTTAAAGATTTGTTATTGCCAAGAGCCTTTGCGAGTTCGCCTAATTCTGAAGAAGCCTTATCATAATCCATTTCTTCATTCATGAACTTCTCTTCGATGTCCTGGGTATAAGCAAGGATTAATTCATCTGCCTTATCTTTATCCTTATCACTCTTCAGTTTATCGTAGAGTTCCACAACCTGGGCTACATCCCCTTCTCCAAGTGCTTTTTCAATCTTTCCTGTGGGATTGCCAAAGAACAGGAAGAATGCAGCAAGACCACCGCCTACGAGAACTACCACTGCTGCAATAATACCGGCAATCAGACCGCCCTTTCCTTTTTTCTTAGGCTGCTTTGCCGCAGGAGCAGGAGCTGCCTGTGCAGGTGCTACCGGAGTCTGTGTCTGGAATGCAGGTGCCACAGGGGTGGGATTCACCGGTGTTACCGGAGTTGCTGCCGGTACCGGTGCCACAGGGGTGGGACTCACAGGAGCTGCAGGAGTTGCCTCGGGTACGGGTGCTGCTGCCGGTGCTTCTGCTGCAGGTGTGACCGGAGTTGCTTCAGGAGCAGGGACCACAGGTGTCTCAGGCACGGGGGCTACCGGAACAGCCTCAGCCATAGGTGCTACCGGAACAGCCTCAGGTACAGGTGCCGCCGGAGCAGGCATTACAGGGGCTACAGGGGTTGCCTCAGGTATAGGTGCTGCGGGATTTACAGGAGCTGCGGGCATTGTTGATGCGCCACAGAAACCACAGAACTTGGAACCATCAGCGATTTCTTTTCCACATTTACTACAAATCATTTCTCTCCGCCTTTCTTAACAACTAAAGTTAAAAATAGTGTCTATAACAATATATCTGCTAACGCAGCAAATTGTTCCAAAGTAAGTTCCTCTCCCCGAATTGTGGGAGGTAAATTCATTTTATCCAGTGCTTCCCGGATTTTTTCTTTGGAAAGCCCTAACTCTCCGGCATTGGAAAGACCGTTAAGCAGAGTCTTCCTTCTCTGATTAAAAGCAGCTCTGATCATAGAGAACATAAATTTTTCATCCCTGACCGAAACCGGACAGGTCTCATGACAGGTAAGACGAATGACTGCACTGCCCACTCCGGGTCTGGGAATAAAACAGTTGGGCGGTACATTTGCCACAATTTCAGGCTTTGCATAATACTGTACCGCAAGGGACAATGCCCCATAATCCTTGGTACCGGGACCGACCCTTATCCGGTCTGCCACTTCCTTTTGTACCATAACGGTTATACTTTTAAGCGGCACATGGTTTTCAAAGAGCCCCATTATGATGGGGGTCGTTATGTAATAGGGAAGATTTGCAACAATCTTAACAGGACGACCGTTGTTTTTCTCCTGTACCAGGCGATTGATGTCTACCCTTAATATGTCATCATTTATAATCGTAACGTTATCATATTCCTGAAGCGTATCCTGAAGGATGGGAATGAGGTTTTTGTCAATTTCCACCGCCACCACTTCTTTGGCACGCTCCGCCAGATACTGGGTCATGGTTCCGATACCGGGACCAATCTCCACAACGCAGTCCTCTTTGGTAATTTCCGCCGCATCCATGATTTTTTCCAGTACATGGGTATCAATCAGAAAATTCTGGCCGAATTTCTTCTGGAAATTAAAACGGTATTTTTGAAGAACCTCTATGGTATTCTGGGGAATGCCTAATGTTGCCACACTTTACTCCTTATCCTTCCAATCATTCCATGAAATCATTAACCCTTAAAGAATTATTATAAATACAACATGGCAGAAAATCAAGGTGCTTTCATTATTATTATAGTGGCAAAGCTATCCCGATACAAGGCAAAACCTTGCACGTAATAGCCTTTAACGTGCATTCATTCACCCCTTTTTCACATCGAAACATCTCATTTTCACTCTATTTTATTTTCTTCCGTCATGTTATAATGAACACGTACATAAATTTATACATAAGAAAGGGGTATATAAAGACTATGGAAACTCTATTAAAAATTCTTCCCTTTGTCCTGATTGGAATTTTTATTCTGATTATTCTGATTTCAGGTTACGTGAAGGCATCTCCCGACACTGCATACATTATCTCCGGTTTACGCAAAAAGCCGAAGATCCTGATAGGCCGGGCCGGTGTCAAAATTCCTTTTCTGGAGAAAAAAGACGAGCTGAATCTGCAGTTGATTCCCATTGATGTTAAAACAAGCTCCGCAGTACCTACTGCTGATTACATCAACATCCGTGTAGATGCTGCAGTTAACGTCAAAATCAGCACCAGTCCCGAGCAGCTTACACTTGCCGCACAAAACTTCTTAAACCGGAAAACCGACTACGTTGCACAGGTTGCCAGAGAAGTTCTGGAAGGTAATATGCGTGAAATCGTAGGTAAAATGAATCTGGAGGAAATGGTAAGTGACCGTCAGAAATTTGCAAGTCTGGTGAAGGAAAATGCAGAGCCCGATCTTGCTGCAATGGGTCTCGATATCGTAAGCTTTAACGTACAGAACTTTGTAGATTCCAACGGCGTTATTGAAAACCTCGGTGTGGACAATATTGTAAAGATTCAGAAAAATGCAGCTATTTCCCGTGCCGAAAGCGAAAAGGAAATTGCAAAAGCACAGGCAAATGCCCAGCGTGAAGCGAACGAAGCACAGATTGCGGCACAGACTGACATCGCACAGAAAAACAACGAGCTTGCCATTACCCAGGCAGAATTAAAGCGTGTATCCGATGCCAAGAAGGCAGAAGCAGATGCCGCTTACCAGATTCAGCAGGAAGAGCAGCGTAAAACCATTGAAATCACCACTGCTAATGCTAATATTGCAAAGCAGGAAAAAGAAATTCTCTTAAAGCAGAAAGAAGCCGAAGTTATGGAACAGGCTCTGGATGCTCAGGTTCGTAAGAAAGCGGAAGCCGACAAATTTGCAAAACAGCAGCAGGCCGACGCTGCCCTGTATCAGCGTCAGCGTGAAGCAGAAGCGAAAAAATACGAACTGGAACAGCAGGCTATGGCTCTGAAAATCCAGGCAGAAGCAGAAAAATATGCAAAGGAACAGGAAGCAGAAGGTATCCGTATCAAAGGTCTTGCAGAAGCAGAAGCCATCCAGGCAAAAGCGGTTGCGGAAGCAGAAGGTATCGAAAAGAAAGCGGAAGCTATGGCTAAGATGGGTGAAGCCGCTGTCCTTGAAATGTATTTCAAGGCATTGCCCGATGTTGTGAGAAATGCTGCAGAACCTCTTGCTAAGGTTAACAAGATTACCATGTACGGTGACGGCAACTCTACAAAACTGATGAAGGATGTTATGAACACCTTAAATCAGGTAACAGACGGATTGAAGGAAGCCACCGGCGTTGACTTAAATGCCGTTCTTTCCGGATTCTTAGGCGGAAGCGTAGCCGGCAAGGATATTGCTCCCCTCTCAAAAGCCGCATCCACTGCTACAGGTGATGACGAACTGGCTTAAAACCCCAAGCCCCCTTTTCCGGGAAACCGGAGAAGGGGCTTTTTTATTTTAAATCTACCCAATATTTTCTTTTATGCTATAATGTGTATAAATTGTCATATTACATATACATAGGAGAATCTTAATGAAAACAAGAAAAATCAGCATAACCCGACAGTTTTTCATTTTTATATTCTGTACCGCTCTCGTCTTTGGACTGATTATGAGTGCCATATCTTTTATTTCCATGAAAAACTTCATGACAACCCAATGCAAAAAGGATGCCTTAAATATGGCTACTGTCGCAGCCGGTAATGTGGACCCTATGGTCTTTCAAAAAGCCCTTGAGGAAGGGCCGGAAAGTGAGGCCTATGAAGAATTATTAAGCAGTCTGCGGTTTTTCTTAAATGGGGAAAATGTAACCTATGTGTATACTTTAATTCCCTGTGACGATGAATACGTTATGTTTCTGGCGGATACCGACCCGGAAGATCCTGCCGATTATCTGGAAAAATACAATGCAGAAGATGAGATGCTCCTTGCACTTTCCGGAACTCCCACCACTACCAGAGAGCCCTATACTGATGAATGGGGCAGCTACTACAGCGGTTATTACCCTGTTTATCTGGATGAAACCGTAATCGGACTGGTGGTGGTCGATTATGATTCTACTTATGTTAACAGCAGTTTTGGTCCCTTTGCCCTCAATATGGGTCTCGGGTTTGCAGCCGGACTGGTTCTTTCCCTCATTTTTGCAATGATTCTCTCCGCAAAGATGAACCAAAACTTCAAGAAGGTTAATGCAGTTATAGAGGACGTTGCAAGTAAAGACGGCGATCTTACCAAAACCCTGGAAATAAAATCCGGAGATGAGCTGGAAGTAATCGGAAATAATTTGAACAAACTTCTTGGGAAAACCTCCGCTACCGTTCGTGAAGTAAAGGAAAATGCAGGAAGTATCGAAGAAAAAATGAATCTGATCCGTTCCTCCGTTTCCGATTCCACAGACAATATCAATCATGTCAATGAGATTATGGCAAATATGATTGCTTCTTCTGAGGAAATTACCGCTTCCATCGAAACTACCCAGTCCGAGGTTCATGCAATGTATAGAAAATCCCAGGAAATTTCCGATATTGCAGAAAGAAATGCCGGTCTGATTGCCAATATCAGCAATGCCTGTGATGAATTATCCGGTAACATCCGACAGTCTTCGGGAGAAATGAAATCCCGCATGGCTGTTATTTCCCAGCAGATTGGTTCTGAGAAAGAAAAGGCAAATGCCGTTATGAAAATACAGGAACTTTCCAAGAATATCCTGAACATTTCCAATCAGACCAATCTCCTTGCGCTGAATGCCTCCATTGAGGCCGCAAGAGCCGGTGAAGCCGGTCGCGGGTTTGCCGTTGTAGCCCAGGAAATCGGTTCTCTGGCTTACAATACCACGGAAGCTGCCAATAACATTCAGGTCGTAAGCGGGGAGGTTCTGCAGGCAATTCGCGGACTTTCTGAACTTGCTGACCGTATGAATGCCTTTATATCGGGGGACATTGCATCTGATTATGCATCCTTTGATGCGTCTGCAGAAAATTTTACGGAGAATACGGAACTGATGAAAAAATATATGGAAGAACTGCGTCATATTATTTCCGAATATTCTCTCTCCATGGAACGCATGAAAGATGCCATAGATGCCATCAATGCTTCTTCCGAAGACAATAATAAGGAGATAGTGAACATCTCCGTTGCTCTGGCTGATATGAATTCTGCCATGGAAAATATAGAAACAAGTACGGATGAAACCTTCTCATCCGTGGAAACAATGAATCAGTCTTTGGGTAAGTATCGGGTATAATTTCACCCAAACTAATTAGAAAAGCAGAAATTGAAGTGAGGACATATAATGAGTATTTTGAATGTTGAGAATCTGACACATGGTTTTGGAGATCGTGCCATATTTAACAATGTTTCTTTCCGCCTTTTAAAAGGCGAACATATCGGATTAATCGGTGCAAACGGCGAGGGAAAGTCTACCTTCATGAACATCATTACGGGGAAGCTGACCCCCGACGAAGGTAAAATTGAGTGGGCAAAAAACGTACGCGTCGGCTACCTGGACCAGCATACTGTATTGCAGAAAGGCATGACTATTCGGGAAGTGCTCTCTTCCGCTTTTGACTTTCTGTTTGACATGGAAAAAAATATGAACGAAATCTGTGATAAAATGGGAGACGCAACCCCGGAAGAACTGGAGACTTACATGGAAGAACTGGGGACCATTCAGGATCTCCTCACCATGCATGATTTCTATATGATTGATTCCAAAGTGGAAGAGGTCGCGAGAGCTCTGGGACTTCTGGACTTGGGTCTGGATAAAGATGTGACGGACTTAAGCGGCGGCCAGCGTACCAAGGTACTCTTAGGCAAACTACTATTGGAAAAACCGGATATCCTTTTATTGGATGAGCCTACTAATTATCTGGATGCAGAACACATTGCCTGGCTGAAACGCTATCTTACGGAATATGAAAATGCTTTTATTCTGATATCCCACGATATTCCCTTCTTAAACAGCGTTATTAACCTGATTTATCACATGGATAACCAGGAACTGAACCGTTATGTAGGTGACTATGATAAGTTTCAGGAAGTTTATGCCATGAAAAAGTCCCAATTAGAGGCTGCTTATAATAAACAGCAGAAAGAAATTGCAGATTTAAAGGATTTTGTGGCAAGAAACAAGGCACGTGTTGCAACCAGAAACATGGCCATGTCACGCCAGAAAAAACTGGATAAAATGGATGTCATAGAACTGGCTGCCGAAAAGCCCAAGCCGGAATTTTATTTCAAAGAAGCACGGACTCCCGGCCGCTATATTTTTCAGACGGACAAACTGGTCATCGGTTATGACGAAGCACTCTCTTCTCCCCTCGACCTTTCCATGGAAAGAGGACAGAAGATCGCTCTTATCGGTGCCAATGGTATTGGAAAGACTACTCTCCTTAGGAGTATCTTAGGCCTTATCCAACCGCTATCCGGGTCAGTGGAGCAGGGGGATTACTTAAGTATCGGCTATTTTGAACAGGAAATTGCACCGGGCATCGAAACCACCTGCATTGAAGAAATCTGGAAAGAATTTCCTGCCATGTCCCAGTATGAAGTACGTTCCGCACTGGCAAAATGCGGGCTCACCACAAAACACATTGAAAGTAAGGTAAAAGTCCTAAGCGGCGGCGAACAGGCAAAAGTACGCCTCTGTAAACTGCTAAACCGCGAAACCAATGTCCTTTTACTGGACGAACCCACCAATCACTTAGATGTGGATGCCAAGGATGAATTAAAACGCGCCTTAAAAGCCTACAGAGGCAGTATCCTCATGGTATGTCATGAACCGGATTTTTATGAAGACTGGGCAACTGATATCTGGGACTGCACAAAATGGACCACAAAAATCTGGTAATATGAATTTCTAATTCTGATCATTTAAGAATCTTCCGGGAGCAAGAAGTACAGGCTGCGTTTCTTCCTGGCTTCTTTGTTCCTCCTGTTCTTCTATCTTCTGACGCTCCAACTGCTGTCTCTCCATTTCCTGAAGCATCCGTTCTTTCAGATCACGATAGTAGGCAATTCCATTCTTGCCTTCCTTTTTGATTTCATACATTGCATCATCCGCACAGATAATCAGCTGCTCCATATCGGATGTGTCCTGAGGGCAGGTTGCAACACCAATACTTCCATGAATTTCCATGGTCGTATTCAAAAGATGATACGGCTTCTGGAATACCTGCCAACACTGTCTGACAACATTTTCCACAATCTTTTGGTTATCGCTCTTTAAGATCATGATAAATTCATCACCGGCAAAACGGTATGGTGTAAATAACGGGGTAGTCAGACTCTTTAATCTGCCTGCAACTCCCTTTAATGCCTCATCACCCATGGCATGGCCCAGATTATCATTGATTCCCTTAAAATTATCCAGGTCCAGCATAATTACGGTACAGGGCATATCCATATTGGTAATTTCTTTTAAATCCGCCATAAACTTAGAACGATTTCCGAGTCCGGTAAGGAAGTCATGCTGGGAGGCATTTTCCAGATGATCCTTCATTTCCGTAATTTCTTTCATCATTTTTCTTCGTTTATAATTATCAAAAAGTACAAATCCAATAATCGCCGCCGAAATCAGGATAATTACAATTGTAGGCTTAATGATGTCATCATACTTTTCAAAAAAAGTTGCCTTGGCATTCAAAAAAACGGTGCCCTTTGGGAAAACCTTTTTGTTAATACTGTAATTCTGCATGATTACGGTATCCACCTGAAAAGGATGGGATTCCCTGCATACCACCTCGATATCTTTTACGTTCCTGCGGCCTTCTGCAATATCGATCACCAGATTGGTGGCGTCAATACTGCTCTGCTTCATGGAAAAAACAGCCCCACCGAGGGTGCCACTGTCCGTATCACTCTCCATCAGTACAAAAACCGGAACCTTTGCATTGTTGACCACCATTTCCCTGGCATCATCCGGCAGATACAGCGTATCCCCTTTATCATTTGTCAGGCTTATGTACAGTAAAATAGTATTATAAGGAATCTCGTTAATTTTCTTTGCCACTTCGGAAGGAGCAAGATTGCTGACATTGATTTCCTGAAACTTAAGTTCGGGAAAATTCTGTCTCATCTTATAATAATTCTTCTTCTCGATCTGTCCGGTCTGACTGTCATCCAGAATAGCTATCACCGTATCCGCCTTGGGAAGAACGTCCTTTGCTACTTCTATGGTGGTCCTGTAATCTAATTTCTCTATCACACCGGTAATCAGTGGATCTTTGGCAACACTTCTTGCATAATCCTCATCGTTAATACCCATAAAAACAATGGGAATGTCCTTGAACAGTTCATCCTGATAACGGACTGCAAACTTCAGCGCTGCATCATCACCTACCAGAATGACATCATAGGGAGTAGCCCGGTTCAGATGATATTTTACATTTTCATAAAAGAGACGCAACGAATTGGTATCATTGACACGATATGTATCCATAAATTCATAATCCAGAACATATTCTGACGGCAAAGTTTCTTCGATTCCGTCCACCTGCAGTTTTACCGTATCCCATCCATAGGAATAAGAACTGATAAACAGAACTCTCTTAGCCTCTTCCCGGGCGGACGCGGAATTTGCAGACACAAAGAACAGACCCACAGTCACGAAGACCCCGAGAACCACAAGCATCATATGAAATTTTCTTCCTTGAAAATTCCTCTTCATGATGTCGCCTTTCACATCAAATCCTATATAATCTATGCGCGTTTTCCCATGTTATTTCCTCAATCTCATTGGGAGAAACCTGTTTAATCCTTGCAATTTCTTCTATCACATAAGGAATGTTCAGGGACGAATTTCTCTTCCCTCGAAACGGCACCGGTGCCAGATACGGGCAATCCGTTTCCAAAACAATTCGTTCCAGCGGAATCTCTTCTACCGCTTCCTTTATTTTCCTGGCATTTTTGAATGTCACCACACCACCGATTCCGATATAAAAGCCCATCTTGAGGAAAATTTCCGCCGTTTCCCTGGTATAGGAGAAACAATGAATCACTCCGCCAATCTCTTCCGCATGCATATCCTTCATGATGGTGATGGTATCGTTTGCAGCATCCCGGGAATGAATCACAACCGGCAAATTCAGTTCTCTTGCCAGTCCAAGCTGTCTTTTGAACCAGAGTTTCTGTGTTTCCCTGTCCGGTTCGGGCCAGTAGTAATCCAGACCGATTTCCCCGACAGCTACACATTTCTCATGCTTTACCATTTCGGAAAGCTGTGAAAAATTATCTTCATTCAATTCCGCCGTTTCAGAAGGATGTACACCGATGGCTCCATAAACAAAAGGATATTTCTCTGCCATCCTTAACGTTTCCCGACAGGAGGAAAGGCTGGCGCCGATATTTACCACTAATCCCACATTTTTTGCAGAAAGGGAAGAAATAAGTGCATCCCTGTCCTCCTCAAAAGCCTCATCATCGTAATGGGTATGTGTATCAAAAATCATGGTTTCACTCTCTGTAAAATTACCGTTTTTAAAATTTTATTCTTACAATTACAATAATACAAAATCTTGTTCATGGCAAGCAAATATCGTGATTTTTCATCAGTCATCCCCTAAGCAATTGAAATAAAGGGACAGATATGGTAAACTAAAATCATCATACTGTTATTCCATTCCACGAGGTGGCACATGAAATTACGAAAAAAGACAACGAATGTTTTTATATTTTTCAGCATATTGGCATTTGTGCTCTTAATGATTATTATTCCCTATATAGAGCGAAATCCCATATATGTTTTTGATGGACAGAAATATCAGAGTATAAACATGAATGGTATTATTTCTGCTTTCATGTCCTTAATTTGTATACTGATTGTATGCATGTCCTACAAAACAGGCCTGATTATTTCCCTGATACTGATGACACTTTTTAACCTACAAATGACACTGGCTGTTATCCGTTACCAATCTTATTCCGCCTTACCCGGTATTGCAAATGCCCTTATTTACATGATTGCTCTCATTATCATGAGCCGCCAGTTGCAGCGCAGACAGACAGATGCCGTAACCGATATTCTGACAGGGCTGTTAAACCGTCGTGGGCTGATACAGTATCTGGAAAGAGCGACCAAAGAAAAGAAACCCTTTACTCTTCTTTATGTGGACATTGATGATTTCAAATACATAAATGATAATCTGGGGCATAAATACGGTGATCAGGTGCTTGTGGAGTTATCCCGGAGAATGACCACCATTATCGGGGAAAAAGCGATTGCAAGCCGTCTTGGCGGTGATGAATTTGTTCTGATTCTGCCCGCCAAAGAGGATGTGGAAGGTCTGACCCAGAATCTCCTATTTAAGTTAAACGAAAAGATAACCTTAAAAGCCGATGAGACCGAAAATAACCTTTATCTTACTGCCAGCGTGGGCTCCGTAAAATACCCTGACGACTGCAGGGATACCCAGTCTCTTTTAAAATATGCTGACATTGCCCTGTATCAGGCCAAAAATCTTGGCAAGAATAAATGTGTGAGTTTTGATAAAGCCATGGAGCAGGAAATTTTCCGCCATGCCGAAGTAGAAAGCATTATCAAAGAAAGTCTCTTAAAAGACTATTTTTATCTGGTATACCAGCCCCAGTATGAAGCCGGCACCAAACGGCTTCGCGGTTTTGAAACCCTGATTCGTCTGACCATGCCGGATGGTACAAGCGTTGCCCCCGGAGAATTTATTTCCGTTGCGGAGAAAACGGACCTGATTATTTTGATTGATGAATATGTGGTAAACAGAGCTCTGCGTGAATTTAGTGAATACATGAAGAGCTTTAACAGGCGCTACACTCTGTCCATCAATGTTTCCGCAAAGAATATCTGCCGTCGCGGTTTTGCCGACATGGTGATTAAAGCAGTAGACAAGACCCAGTTTCCTGCAGAATGTCTGGAAATGGAAATTACGGAATACTGTCTGGTAAATTCTCTGGACATTGCAGTGGAGAACATCAATAAATTAAAGGAAATCGGTATCCAGATTGCACTGGATGACTTTGGTACCGGTTATGCATCCCTTTCCTATTTGTCCAAGCTCTCGGTTGACCTTTTGAAGATTGACAAAAGTTTCATTGATGATATCGGTGTCGGGCGCAAAGCCGAAGAATTTATCAGTGCCGTTATTACCATAGGACATTTACATGGATGTAAGGTAATATCCGAAGGTGTGGAACAGGAAAACCAATTATCCCTTTTGCAGCAAAAGGGTTGCGATTTCATTCAGGGCTTTATCTGGAACAAGCCTCTCCCATATGAAGAAGCTTTGAATCTTGCACAAAATAATCTCTAAACTTTTACCGGTACTGTCTAAAGACAATACCGGTTTTTCTTTTATTCTCTCTCCTTACTTGACATAACTCCTATCGTCATGTATTATACTTTATAAAGTAGCAACGCGTGACGTATTATGTAGTTTGAAATACTACATAAAATGCATATGAGGGAGAAGCCATGAATTATAAAATCGTATCCGACTCTGCATCCAATCTGATTTCCATGAAAGATTTTCCATACGAATCCGTACCGTTACATATTATGGTGGGTGAAAAAACCTTCACGGATGACAGTACCTTAGATATTCATGCTATGTATGAAGCACTTGCCTCCTACAATGGTAAGAGTTCTACATCCTGCCCCAGCCCTGATGACTGGTGTAAGGCTTTTGGTGATGCCGATGCCGTATTCTGTGTAACCATTACCAGCGGTCTTTCCGGCTCCTGCAGTTCCGCCCATACGGCAAAACAAATGTATGAAGAAAAATACCCTGACCGCAAGGTTTATATTGTGGATTCCCTTTCCACCGGTCCGGAGATGGTGCTGTTGATTGAAAAGATAAAGGAGTTGATTGAGAAGGGCGAAGAGGCTGAAAAAATTTATAAAGAAGTAACCGCCTATCACAAGAGAACCCATCTCTTCTATGCTCTGGCATCCTTAAACAACCTCGCTAAAAACGGACGTGTCAGCCCCATCGTTGCAAAGGGAATCAGCGTACTGGGAATCCGTATTATCGGAACCGCCAGCGAAGAAGGTACCTTAAAGCCGGTTAACAAAGCACGTGGCGACAAAAAGGCGATGCAGAAACTGGTAGGTTGTATGAAGTCCCTTGGTTACAACGGTGGCAAGATTGTAATTTCCCACAGTGATAACCTGTCTGCCTGTGAGGAACTGAAAAGGCTGATTCAGGAAGCGTTTGGCAAGTTTAACGGATTCATTCATGAAAATACCGCTCTTTGCAGTTATTACGCAGAGCTTCATTCTGTCCTGATAGGCTTTGAAGTATAATCTGTGATACATTCTTATGTAAGTAAATACCGGTATGAAGGTATGAAAAAAGGATTTAGAGCACTTACTCTAAATCCTTTTTTATGTAAATTCATTTCCATTAAAGTTAACCTTGATAGTTATTTGCCAAACCAATCAGCAAGTTCATCTCACTATCATTTAACGGGAAAGAAGCCGGGAAAGTTTTATCCTTAGGATCCGATGAATACAAACGTCTTACATCATTATTGCGGTCCATCTCTATTGTAACCTTTCCGGTACTACGTGTATAAGCACAGGTAATAAGCAGTGCGGTATTCCAGAGATCCTTAACCTGACCATCCTTGCCGATAGTTGCCATTACTGTGTCACCATCTTCACTATATACTTCATATACAACATTTTTTCCTCTGAAGGGAATCGTCTCTCCCTTGGGTTTCTTTAAGAAGTCTAATAATGCCATAACAACACCCCTTTTTTTCATGATGCCGAAAAATCGTCGTATATATATTATCTAATAAAAACCAAAAATAAACAATAGTTTTATTGATAAATTTTCTTTAATTTTAATATTTTCTACAAAAAATCGTTAAAGTGAAGACCTTTTAACTTTTAATTGACAAATTTAACTGCTGTACCATATGCAATGACCTCTGCTGCCCCCTGCATAACGGCGGAAGAGGAATAACGTACATTTACAATGGCATCCGCACCCATGGCTTCTGCTTCCTCTACCATACGCTTTGTAGCCAGTGCTCTTGCCTCATTCATCATTTCATTGTAAGCCTTTAACTCCCCGCCTACCAAGGTCTTAAAACTCTGGGTAATATCCTTTCCAATATTCTTTGACTGAATCGTGCTGCCCTTAACCAGTCCCAGCATGTTAAGTTCTTTTCCGGTAATATAGTCAGTATTTACCAAGATCATCTTCTTCGCCCTCCTTAATTTCCAAAATACGTTGTACACAAACATAAATCATTAAACCCGCAAGCAAAAGCGGTATGATTCCAAATAGAATTTTAAGTACCAATGGCACGAATGCCATCAGAAATCCAAAATAGAACAGATAATATAACACCACCAGCACGGTAATAACAATGGGTGCAATCATTTTCTTTCCATGATTATCTATGATAACCACCTCCTATATGTAATATCGATAGCAAAAGCTCCAAGCGGTGCCGTAAGCAGAATGGCAATGACGGAAACCGTGAGCACCGTATTTCCACAGGAAAGTCCCATTGCAAGAGGAATGCCGCCGATTGCTGCCTGTACAGTGGCCTTGGGTGTGTAGGCCAACATACAGAAAGCCTTTTCCTTCTTTGTAAAATTCGTTCCAATGAGACAGAGGAACACACCAAACATCCGAAAGGCCAAAACCCCGACAAGAAGCAGAATGGCACTTGGGCCCGCTGACAAAGCACTGTCCACCGCCACGGATGCCCCCACAAGAACAAAGAGAAAAATCTCCGCTCCCACCCAGAGAGTGTCGTATTTTTGGGATAATTCCACAGCCAGGGACTGCTTCTTAGCCTTAATCATAATCCCCAGACTCATGATACCGATTAACGAAGCAAACGGAATAATGCCTGAAAATTTATCTTCTATAGTTATCATGATAAAGGAAAAGCACAGTAAAATCAATACCTTGACTACATCCCGTACCCGGACCTTTTCAAAAAACAGGAAAAGCCCGTATCCTATAGCCAATCCTGCCAGAACACCGATTACAATGGAGACCGGGATATTCACAAAACTCATCACATCCACTGTTTCTCCCTGCGCCAGCCCTGTAAATGTAGTGAATAATACAATGACAAACACATCATCCACACTGGCTCCGGCTAAAATCATCTGGGGAATCCCTTTCTTGGTCCCATATCCTTCATCCATCAGTTTAATCATTTTAGGAACAATAACCGCCGGAGAAACTGCTCCCACCACTGCCCCAAGAATGGCAGCATCCAGTAGGGAAATGCCAAGAAGTTTGGGAGCCAGAAGAATCATTCCCAAAAGTTCCAGGGTTGCCGGCAGAAAACACATCAAAACAGCGGGCCTGCCAACTTTTTTCAAATCATCCACAGAAAGCTTCAGACCCGCTCTTAACAGAATAATGATAAGTGCAATCTTTCGGATTTGTGCCGAAATATTAAGAATACTCTCATCAATCAGATTCAGTACATGGGGCCCTATCAGAATGCCTGCAAGAATCATACCGAAAAGACTCGGAAACTTTATTTTTTTGCAAACCCATCCCAGGATAAGGCCCGATAATAAAATATAAGTGATGCTGATTAGCATAAATTATCTCCCATTTAATTTCACTGCTAATACACAGCATACTATAATGTCTGCAAATATTGCAACTACAAAAAATACAGAAAGGGGCATCAACATTTTACCCATGGCAGCACCGGAGAAAAGAGTAAACGCCAGGGAAAAAATACCAAACAAAAGCTCCATTATGGCAAGCATATAGCCCACACATCCATATACGGCTCTTTCTCTTCCTGGTTTCACCTTAACAGGCATGTTCCAGGAAGAAAAAGACACAAAATGTAGAATCAGACTCATGGTACCGTTACTGATTAGCATAACAATCGGCATCTTGATTAAAAACCCGGGCTTACTGTAATCCGTCACATTCCCGGCAAAATCATAGTTGGAAGGAATCACTTTGCCGGAAGCCATTGCTGCAATGGCAACTGCAAAGGAAGCCAGAATGAGTACCAATCCCAGAATTTCAATCAGTGCATGGTATCTTGTAAGAATGTTTTTGTTCATAATTCACCTGCTTTCGGGACAGAGGGACGTTCCTTCTGTCTTGTACCCTTTATGAAATATCTAATTCAGGGGGTACATCAATCTCCTCGCCCACATATTTACCGTTTTTCTTTCTTTGTTTTACACACTCCGTAAGCAGATATTCAATTTGTCCGTTTACAGATCTAAAGTCATCCTCCGCCCATGCGGCCAGGGCGGAGTACAAAGATTCTGACAATCGAAGAGGTACCTGTTTCTTTTCCGCCATTAATACAGACTACCTGAATTCACAATGGGCTGCGCATCATGGTTGCCGCACAAAACCACCAGAAGGTTTGATACCATGGCTGCTTTTCGTTCCTCATCCAGGTCCACAAGCTGCTTTTCGTTGAGTCTCTCCAAAGCCATTTCCACCATACCCACTGCACCGTCCACAATCATCTTTCGTGCATCAATGATGGCACTTGCCTGCTGACGCTGAAGCATTACGGAAGCAATTTCAGGTGCATAAGCCAGATAAGTAATTCTTGCCTCAATAATTTCCAGACCTGCATCTGCAACCTTGGTCTGAATTTCCTGTTTAATTCTCTCTGCTACCACCTCTGCAGAACCCCGAAGACTTCCTTCATCTGCCTGGCCGTCACCGGTGGTATCCACGTCATTTGCTACATCATAAGGATAAATCCTTACAATATTACGAAGTGCGGAATCACACTGTAAGGAAAGATATTCCTTGTAGTTATCCACATTAAACACTGCTTTTGCAGTATCGGTTACCTTCCAGATTACTGCAATACCGATTTCCACAGGATTACCAAGACAGTCATTGATTTTCTGACGCCCGTTATTTAAGGTCATAGCTTTTAGGGAAATCTTTTTGCTTGCTGCCTCTGCCGCCTGCTGGGCATTTGCGGCAGCTGTTGCATTTACATGAGCAGCATTTGCACCGTCACCGCTTTGTGCGAGCTTGGTAGCTGCAGCAGGGTTTACAGCACTACAGAAAGGATTTACAAAATAAAATCCTGCTTCACGGATAGTACCCTTATAATCACCAAAAAGGGTAAGCACTAAAGCCTCCTGAGGCTTTAATACCTTAAGGCCTGCCATGGGAATCCACCCCAGTACAAAAATTACAATCCCACACACCAAAAGGGGAACCCCTAATGCAAACTCGTCATTCTCCATACAGATACCACCAAAAACAATGCCCGCAATAGAAGCTATCAACACCAAAATCGTTAAAAACAATACTGCTAATCCATTCTTTTTCGTTGTATAAATTTTCTCAGTCATAATAAACCTTCCTTTCTTTCAAGCGACATATTTATCTGATATCATTATGATATCATATTTATAGCGCTTGTCAAGGGGGTTTTGTAATGTGGCTGTAATGTGAAATCGTAAAGTAGCGCAAAAAGCGTATGAAACGGTTACATCTCATACGCCTTTACGTTATCACAATTATTTTGTTTACACATCGCCGTGTAATTTCTCTGGAAATTCCTCAAGCCCTATGATGTGTTCTTCTGACCTGTCAAGCTGTCCTGCCGCATTTTCCGGTGAAAGCAACTCAAAAGCAATATACTCATATATTCCCCTTAAATCGACATCGGCTTGATCGGTGGTAATTACCTCATAAATCATATACCATAATCTTTGCGAATATCAGCAAATGCCTGCCTTACAGGTTTGGTTCTGCCTGCAACCATATCCGCATATCCTTTCTCAAGTTCCGCATTTAATTCTGCTTCGGTCAGTTCTGCCACATTAACAGGTTTTGCCGTAGGTATTTTTACTTCAAACGGAAGTCCTCTGTTCAAAATAATCTGTTTATAGAACATATTGATAGCATTGGATGCCGGAATACCCAGTGCTGACAAGATGCTTTCTGCCTGCTCTTTCACATCCGGCTCTATTCTTACGTACAAATTAGCTGATTTTGCTGCCATAGTGTAACACTCCTTTCAAAAATCTTAGAGTCTCCTTTTCTATTTATATTATACCAATCTGTGCGTACAATAGCAATACATATTATTCCTTTTTGCGAAATCCTTATATTTGACCCATAATGTGGCCGTAAAGTGCGTAAAGTGACCCACTTTAAAATCACATGGGAATCAAGGAGGTTACTTCATCCCATGTTTCTTAAATATAATTAAATATTTGAAAGAATTGCGTTTATCTGTTGGATTTCATCATGATTCATCTTATTTCTTGTGTTTTTATGTAGTGCTTTATCAATGTCATTATATGACTCCAAAATGTATTCATTATGTATTGGACTATTATTATTAACAAAGAAAACATAACCATCTATCCACACATCTATTCCTTTATTTTTTAGATAATGAGATAGAATATAAATTTGTCTCTTCATCTGTTTTATCGGATTCCTTACCTGCTTTTCGTAAATTATACCACCTCTACTGGTTTTACTTTTCAGCCATTCACGATCCTCTTCGTTCCCCGTTAATGTGCCACTATACGTTTTTACCTCAATGATAAATACACCATTAGAATTTATAATAACATCATCTATTTCTGCCACTTTATTATCATAAACAATATTTACATTAGAAAGCAAAATATCATCTTCTGTAAGTACTTTCCTAAAGATATTTCTGGCAAATTCTTCACCTGCACGTCCTGCTCGTCTCGCAGGCGGATCAATTTTACTTATGAGCCGAAATAAAAATACAGAACCCACAGTTGCCAATACAACAACAATAAATGCAAAAATAATGATGAAAATGCTTGTAGCAATTATATTCCACTCCAATTTAGCTATTTCCTCTCCTATGAATTTAAGACAACTCAATTTTGTTTTGAATTTGAAAAGCCGACTTCATACATCAATTTCAGCCTTTGTGCATCATTCGAAGAAAATCCTAATTTCTCATAAAACGGAATTTTATCCGGAGCGGCACACAGTTCCACAAAGATATTGGTTCCTTTTACGCCATTATCATTTATGAACTTTTTTAACTCATTAATAAGCATTTTCCCTATTCCCTTATGCTGGTATTCCGGTCTTACCACAACATCCTTGATGTAATAATCAAGCCCCATATCCCCTATCATCCGGGCCATTGCGATTACCTCCTGTCCATCATAAACGGAAACCCTGAATAAAGTATGCTCCATTGCCAGCTTCGTTTGCTCAATTGTTGGTCCATCACCCCAAACAGATTCCCAGAGAAGAATGAATTCCTCTGCCGTCAATTCATTGTACTTAATAATTAATTCGCTCATAATATTCCTTTCGATACAGCAGTCTTTACTGACATCATACCATATATTACATTCTGTTAGTATCTTCTTTTCCAAAATTAAAACCATAGAGTCATAAATAATCTTAATGACCGTATCATCAACCAAAAACCGCCCTGCCTCTCGAGAACTAAAATGTCCCCAACAGACCTGGCGGTTATCATGAACTTAATTTTGAGAATGGGCCACAGGCAGCCTCCCTACTGCTTCTCACTGAGATATAATTTCACACGGCTCTGAATATTCTTTGTAACCTCATCCAAGGACTTCTGATCTTCAAAATAGGCTTCTGCCTCCTCCTGAATGATGCCTATAAGTTCTGTATCAAGGATAGGAACAGTCTCGATGGATTGAATCATTTTCTTTATTTCCTCACAGTCTTCCATAGTGGGCACGGGAGCCTCAATGGTAACATCCCCAAAACTCCAGCTCCTTCCACTGAGTCTTTTACATGATTCCTCCATTGTTTTGTCAAATAAAGCCTTTTGTGCAGGAAGTCCGTAATTATTCCAGTTTAATACATTTTCTTCAGCCAAAGTATGCTCAATAAACGCAAAACAGACATCCTTATATTTGGAAAAAGAACTGATACAGAGTCCATTGCTGTACACTTTCATTCCACCGCCCGGGTTGCTTGTAGGATAACCGATGTTGGTTACGGGACAATCAAAAATAACTTTTACCATATTATAAGAATCGGCATCACAAACATTGGTACGATATAAAAATGAGGAACCATCCCGGATTGCCTTGGGTTCTGAAACCGGTTCGCCGCTAAATTCCATCGGATGTTTTTTACATATCTCCAAAAGGTCCTTAAAATCCTGTCCCTCAAAAAAGCATTCACCGGTTTCCCTATTGATATAGGAATCGATGTCATTACTTAAGAGTACCGTGAGTACATCCCACGCGGTGGCATTTGCAAAAATAGTGGCTTCCGGATGTTTATCACAAAGTTCCTTCAAATCCTGCATGGTCAAACTGTTCTTTTCTCCCACATCCTCCGTTCTGGCAAACATTGTATCGATCTGGAAAGTCTTGGGCAGGGCATACAGAACACCATTATGAGTATTGGCAGAAAGTACCGATTCAAAAAAATCCTCCTTAGAGAACTTGGTACTCTTCTCCAGATAAGGAGTCAAATCCTCTACCGCTCCCTTTTCTACCAGGTTATTGACATCAATCACATTCGTTACAAACATATCCGGTGCATTGTCACTTATTAAATCCAAATAAAAATTCTCTCTTGCTTTTTTGTAATCCTCCCTCGCACTATCCTTTGACCAGTCTACATTCGCCGCATAATCCTTAATCTCAATCCGATACTCCGAATTACTTTTATTAAAATCCACCACTTCACTCTGGATATTATTGGTAAGATAGAAGCATCCAATGGTCAGCGTCTTTTTTTCTACAACCTCATTCTTGTCTGTTCTCTTAAGAAGAATGAGACTTTGCTTATTGCTATCCCAGTCATAGTAATAAAGCAGAATATCCCCCGCAGAGGTCAGGACGATATTCTGGACATAATTCCCATTGATATCACAATCCAGCCATTTCAGTATCTGCTCATACTCTTCCGTTTGCAAATTCATTTCGTACAGTCCTTCACTGCAGGAGATCAAAATATTACCCTCCTTGGTTGTGATAAAATGGGCATTCATGCAATTAGGCGGTAGCGAACTGATGGATTTCTCGAATTCGTTTGTGGAGGGATTAAGAACCTTAAGTTCTGCCGTTCTTCCCTGAAATGACAATCCTATTTTTCCGTCAGGCAAGAGGTTTACACCGGATATCCAGTCCTCCGACTCAAAGGGAATACTTGCTGCAAAATTTCCTTCTTTATCAAGTTTTATGATACCAACACCATTGTTGAGCAGAAAAAGATTTCCGTTTTCATCGACGACGCCACCCGAAAAATTCATGTTTTTCTGAGAGCGTAATGCCTCCGTCAAATCCTTTTCAAACAAAGCCTCTCCTTCCGGCGAATATTTTCTTAGGAAAATCTCCTGTTTCTTCTGAACTTCCTCCCAGTATGTATCCCAATCCGGGTAACAGGAACTATCCAAAACAGGCATTCTCGTATAGACCACAAAGAGGTTACTCTCCTTATCCGTCAAAAGGCTTGCCACGTTGCTCTGCGTTTCTTCTTCCTGTGGCGCAAAATCTGATACCAATTCACACATATTGTCCGGATTTTCCACAGCAAAATAAAGAATGGACTGCTGCGGTACCTTTCCACCATAGGAATAACGGCATAAATAAATTCTGCTGTTATTGGCTGCAATATAATTATAATTGTAAGAAATTCCCCCTGCCTGTGACACCAGGTTATGCCACTCTGGAATATAGGCATACTCTCCGGCTCCTTCGGTGTTGTTGCTTGTCACATCCTCTTTCTTTTCCCCACAGCCGATCATGGACAATACCATAATCAAAGCGAGAAGCATGGCACTGACACGTTTGGCAATCTGTTTTGTAATCTTCATCATCAACTCTTCCCCTTTCTGCCTAAAAAAATGACCCTCTGCTAAAAGTTTAGCATAGGGTCATTTTTACTGTCACCTTAAGAGTTTCTAACAATTCTTACAAAATTCTGACAAAGGAACGTTCCTTTTGTCTCGCTACTGCATTTCACTGACATAAAGTTTTACGCGGTTCTGGATTATACCTGTTACCTCTTCCAAAGATTTCTGTCCTTCAAAGTAGGCTTCCGCTTCTTCCTGAATGATATTCATAATTTCTTCATTGTATACATAAACACCACTTACCTCATCTATCATGGACTTAATGGCATCCACGTCTTCCTTGGTAGCCTTAGGGACTTCAATAGTTACATCATCCCAGCCCCAGCTACCACCGCCATTTTGCTTCAATTTCTCTTCCATCTGCTTATCAAAGAGGGTTTTCTGAGTGGCGAAACCATAACTCATCCAGCTGAGTACGCTCTCTTCCTCCAGCGTCTGCTCAATGAAACTGAAGCAGATATCCTTGTATTGTGATGAGGCACTGATATAAATACCTTCACAGTTGACTTTTACTCCTTTTCCCGGATAACCCACGGAGGTTACGGGACAACCATACATCGCACTGATAATCGTATAACTGTCTATATCACCAATACTTGTCATATAAAGAAGCGAAGAATGATCGCGAAGGGTTTTCGGCTCTGCTACATATCCATTCTCCCAATCGTACTCTTTGGGATATTTTTTACAAATCTCCAATACATCCTTAAAATCCTGACTGTCTAAATTGCATTCACCGGTTTCCATATTAACATACGAATCCAGACTGCTTCCTACAAGATAATAAAAGATAGTATCACGGGCTGCGTTGGGGAAAATACTTGCATCCGGGTATTTCTCGCCAAGTGCTTTTAACTCCTCCATCGTCCACTTGGAATATTCCTCAACATCCTCGGTTCTGGCAAAGATTGTTGAAATATTGAATGTTGCGGGCAGGTTGTAAAGCACTCCATCACAACTGTTGGCTTCCAGAATGGATTCAAAGAAATCGGATCTTTGAAGCTTTTCGCTCTTATCCAGGTACGGTCCAAGGTCCTCCACTACGCCTTTTTTAACCAAAATCTTCGGGTCCATATCATAAGAAACAAACATATCCGGTGCATTTCCGCTTACAATATCATTCTGAAAACGGGTTCTTGCATCCTTATATAAATCCTCTGCATTGGCGCCGGACCAGTCAATTCCCTCACTGTAATCCTTAATTTGTATACGGTACTCTTCACTATTTTTATTAAACTTTACTACTTCATTCTGTATAGACTGTGAACTGCCAAAACAAGCCAGAGTAATCGTCTTTTTTACTACGACCGTAGAGGCATCCGTCTTCTTCATCAGCACCAGACTGGTCTCATTATCATCCCAGGAAACATAGTATACAAGAAAATCACCATTTGCCAGGGGCGTCACATTTTGTACATAATCCGGATTCATATCCGAATCAAACCATTTTAATAACTGCTCATTTTCTTCCGTAGCAGGGTCCATGGCAAATAATCCGACATCCGTTTTCAGCAAAATTTTTCCGTCAGGCGTACTTGCTACTCTCGGATCATAGCAGTTTGCCGGAAGATTCGTGTATGATTTTTCAACCATCCCGGTTGCTACATTTAACACCTTAATCTCATTTTTCGTTCCATTAAGGGCTACGCCCACATTACCATCCGGCAAAATTCCCATGGAAGATACCCAGTCCTCGCTTCCGATAGCAATCTTTCCCGCCATGTTTCCATCTTTATCAAATTTTATGATTCCGGCATTTCCGGAAGAAAAATAAAGATTTCCGGCTTCATCCACAACACCATTTTCCAAATACATATCCTGTTCGGACCTCATAAAATCCGTAAGGTTCTGTTCATACAAAACCTCTCCGTCTGCAGAATACTTGCACAAAAAGGTCTCCTGTTTCTTAGTATATTCCTGCCAGTAACTATCCCAGTCAAAATCCTCCTGCTCATAAATCTTAGGATCGGTGTACGGCTGTTTGACGTACACTACGTAAAGATTGTCACTTTTGTCTGCAACCAGACTGGAAACACTGTAGGTTTGGTCCTCCTCCATATTTGGTTCAAAGGACTGAAATTCTACCATTTCGTCCAGATTATCCAGATTATAATAGCACAGACTTTGCTTTGCTACATCGTTGTCATAAGTGGAATGGCACAGATAGAGTCTGTTTGCACCTGCAGTAAAGTATTGGAATCCCTCATTACTTTCCCCTGCTGCCAAAAGAGTATGATATTCCGGTACATACACATACTCACCCGCTACGCCGGTTGGCTGGTTTGCAGAATCTTCGCTCTTACCTCCACAGGCAGTCACGGAAAATGCCATGGTTGCGGCAAGAAGCATCGCACCGATACGTTTCGTAATTCCTTTCATACTAAATGCTCCTTTCAAAGTTTAACGACCTTCCACATAAGTCGAAGGCCGCAAAATTACAAATCGTCTTTCTGTTGTGATAATAACATACGTGTGATACTCTGTCACCTTAAGAGTTTCTGAAGAATTTTAAGAGTTTCTTACAAAGAGATGTTTCTTTGTCCATGCTACACTGCTTTTTCCTCATTCATCTTCTTTTTGATGTCTACATAGGCACCAATCAACATGGCTGCTGCCATAAATAAGACCGCTGTAACTCCCAGCGTAATAAAATATGTTTTTCCGGTACTTGAGGTTGTCTTAATTCCGTTGATATTGGAATATAATTGTCCCTGTGAAAGGTATACACTCACAGGAGTATTCAATTTACATGCAAAACGGTATCGGGAAATTTCTCCGTCTAATACATTGATTAACTCATATTCTTTCCCTTCATATTCTACTATTACTTCCGGTGCCTTGGCTATTGCAGGATTTCTGGAGCCGGAACCTAAAGTTCTCTTGTAACCGGTCTCTGTAACCATTACTTCCACTTCAGTGTAATCAATCTGCTGCTTTTGCACCTTTCCATAATTTATTATAGTAACTACCAAAAAAAACAGAAAAGCAACTACCGTAAAGATAATTTTCTTTAAACATGCTCTCTTCTTTGCTTCCAGTGCATCCATTTTATTCCCCCTTCATTCCTATGTCATTTGGCACAATCTATTCCAATTTTTCACAGATGGCTTTTACCTGAATTTCCAGCATTTCCTTGGCAATTTTGTTTACCGCCTCGTACCCTCTTGGATTCCCCGCATATCCGAAAGGCACAGCTTCCAAGACCCCGGCTCCGCCTTCCATCCATTCCGGTTTGTACTGCGGCGCAAAAACATGTAAAAATTCTTCCTCCCAATACATGAAATGTTGTTCAATTTTTACTTTGCCCGCTCATTCTTGCCAGACGCATTCTCTCCTTCACCATCAGATAATTATTAAGCCCGGGGACATGCGTATTTAATTTACATCCATAAACCACCAAATCATTTTCCAATTCTTCTTTTCGCACAATAATTCCATATAGATGAAATGAATAATTCTGCCCCACCTCTTCAATTCGGTCATTTAATACAGTATGCAGGACTTGCTTGTCATTAAACTCCGCCACGTTACTGTTAATGGTTATTGCAAAGCCGGTACTGCTGATATCTTTCAAAACCGCTTCATATGCGGTATGGTTTGAACCGCCCTGCACAATAATCTCTTTTCCAATGAAAACCCTGTAATTTTCCCGTCTGTTTAATACTTTTGCCTCCGCAATAGTTGAAATAGCATAGAGAAATCTGCCATCTTTATCCTTACTCAGCACAACTTTTACATTCTTAAATACCAACGGAGCACTGTCTGAAAGGGTGACCAGTAAATCAACAATTAGATTTTTAGCCTGAAAACTGATGACCTTATCATTTTTCATCACAACATCCGTTAATATAGTATGCTTCTTAGGCAATGTGTCCTGCACGGTAATTTCAAATTCCATCATTTCACTGCCTATTTTTGCTTTCATTGTAATCTTTTGGCCCTGCTGCAATTCTTCTATGAACATAAGCTCTCCTAAATCGTTTCCTCTTTTGTAGTTTCATCATATCATAATAGATCACAAAATGAAACTAGATTCAAATTTAAAGACTTTACATGTGCCATTATTATGGTATAATAATGTTACTATATGGAGCGAGGTAATGTTATGCCACAAATTATTCCTATCAAAAATCTGAAAAACACATCTGAGATTTCAGATATGTGCCACAAAACAGATGAACCTGTATATATTACAAAAAATGGCTACGGAGACATGGTTATCATGAGTATTGAAGTTTTTGAAAATGTATCCAAAAGATTAAATCTCTATCAAAGCCTGTTAACATCTGAACAGGAAATTAAAGAATCTAAGGTACATGATGCCAGAGAATCTCTATCGCAAGTGAAGGAGAAGTATGACTTATAATCTAATTACCACCGATAAGATGGATTCACTCCTCGACGCATGTATACATTACCTACTCTTTACACTAAAAAATAAACAAGCTGCTTCACATCTTCTAAACTGTCTTGAAAACGTTTACGAACATCTTGAATTAAATCCCTTCATTTTTCCTAAAAGTAAAGATTCATTTTTGAATGCTCTCAACTACCATGAAGCCATAATTTCCGACATGAATTATATACTTATATATAAAGTTGTTAATATCAATGTTTATATTCTTGGAATTTTTCATTGCCTTGAAGATTATTCAGAAAAAATTAAAATTATATGGCATACAGACGAGTCTATAGAGTAATCCCAAATAGCATTATTCGGGTTATGGAGACACACAAAAAAAGAACCGACCCCCGAGCTCATATGTCTCAAAAATCGATTCTTCCTAAGTGCACCGCCAGGGGCTCGAACCCTGGACACCCTGATTAAGAGTCAGGTGCTCTACCAACTGAGCTAGCGGTGCAAAATTGAAGCATTTTTCAACGCAAGGATTATTATATTATATACTTCATAAAATGGCAAGTATTTTTTTAAAAATTTTTAATTTTTCCGGAATACTTTCGTAAAAAGCCGAATATATGCCTATTTACGGATTTTTTCACACTCTTTACAATACCCATAAAGCTCTAATTTATGTGCCGTAACAACAAAATCATCTGATTTTGCAATTTCAGCCCAGGGACCGCGTCCCATCATATCATGGTGATCAAAATGTTCCAAAGGACAGACATGAACCGGCACTTTCTTGTGACAGTTAAGACAAACCGCATAATGGGTATGTTCGTGCTTGTTCCACTCATACATAACAGTGTCATCGCCCATAAAAGTGGTTTTTTCCACAAACCCCTGCTCTTCAAATGCTGCCAGAATGCGATAAATAGTGGAAACCGCATAATTAACATCCGGCTCATTTTTTAGAATCTGTGCATAAATCTGTGCTGCACTCATGGGTTCCGTTGCATTGTTCAGTATATGGAATACATCTTTCCTTTGTTTGGTCCATTTAATCCCTTCCGGGTAAGACTGTCTGTTTTCCGCCATTTCCTACCTCCAAATACCCGCCGGTAAAAATTCCAGAATAATTCCACTAATTACACCAATGCTGTATAAAAGTGCAACAACACGTATATTTTCCTTCATTCGGCGGTTTGCTCTGAAAAGTACCAGAATTCCGACTCCGGCACCAACCAGCAATCCCGCCATGCATGCTCCGAAGCTAAGCGCACCTTCCACATAAAGCTGCGTCAGTACAACCGATGCTGCGCAGTTAGGAATCAGACCCACAAGTGCTGCCAGCAATTCCCCGATAACCGGTTTGTTCAAGAAAATGTGTTTAATAGAATCTTCTCCCACGAGGAATATTACCAGATTCATGACGAAAGAGATAATTAAAATGAACACTGCAATTCGGAATGTATGAATAAATGCCGCAAAAAATACATTTTTTCCATTGCCACAAATACAATTTACATTGGTACAAATTGCATTGTCCGGCATTCTGTTGCCACTCTGCATTCTGTTACTACCCTGCATTCTTCCGGCCTGCATCTTCCCGGTCTGCATTTTTGTAGCTTGTCCCCTTGCTGACTGCATTCTACCGGTATTCCCCATACCTCGCATCTGTTCGGATGTCTGTACCAACATCATCTGCGGCTCATTGACGGTACTCTTAAAAACAATATCAATAATAATACCAGCTACCATACCGATGCCAACTTTCAGCAAAAGAATTTTCACAATAGTAGACATACCGATACTGCTTTCTGAAATCAAAATAGGCAACATTTCATCAGATGTGGAAAGGTAAATGGCAATCAGAGTGCCTAACGTAATCATTCTGCCTGCATAAAAACCGGATGCTGCTGCCGAAAAACCACATTGCGGGACCACCCCCAAAATACCCCCTATAACAGGACCGGCCTTTCCGGATTTGCGCACGATATTTTTCATGGTGCCCGAAGCCCGTTTTTCCAAAATACCCATGATAAGATAGGTAATATATAAAAAAGGCAGTAACCTTGCGGTATCAAGCAGGGTGTCAATAATAACTTCTTCCATGGTAATTCCTTCCAAATTTCTAATTTCTTTAAATACTAATTATTGCAAATGCAACTCATTTGCATTTAGGATTATACCATGAAGCGGGGATTTGTCAAGGGGTCTCAAACACGATTTAGCTACGATTTTTATCACCATGTGTTGAAAATATTTATAGATTCTGGTACAATGGAGTTGTAAAAGGTATCTGCTTTTTACAACTCGTTAGTGGCTCCGAAGAAGCGAGGGGTAGGTTTACGAGTTACTTAGATTTTAGGGGTTGTCATCTGGCGGGATGTCAACCTCTTTTTTAATCCATTGGATTAGTTTGTAAACTGAATAAAGTTTCTTCAAACCAAAGTTTGTTGTTTTTCATTGTTACCTCTTTCGTACTAAAAAGGAAAGGCTTTTGCCCTTCCTTATCATTTGTTTGCATGAAAAAAGCACCCTGCATCTGCTGTAAAGCGCTTTCTATTCTTCAACAATTTCAAATTGTTCAGGTGGATATAAATAACTTTCTCCTGAATCATCATTTATCCTGTACCAATCTTTTTCAACTGACAGAACATCATACACTTTCCCATGTGTCAGTGAAAGAAATTCTGTTTTACCTTTCCATTTAATCTTCATCAATCCACCTCTTAACCTTGAACTTCACTTTTCCAACAGTTTCTTCTGTTTAAGACATATCATAATTTACAAGGTTCTCAAACTATCGAGACTCTTGTATTTGCAGTCTTCAAGTTTAAGACATATCATAATTTACAAGGTTCTCAAACGATATTACGTAGATATATTCCGCAAGCCCTGTTTAAGACATATCATAATTTACAAGGTTCTCAAACAATACTTGATAAGCACCTGGTTTTCTTTCAGTTTAAGACATATCATAATTTACAAGGTTCTCAAACGCAAAAGATATTCAAGGTAATGAACATACTGTTTAAGACATATCATAATTTACAAGGTTCTCAAACATTGATCATGCTGGACATGTGCGATGCAATGTTTAAGACATATCATAATTTACAAGGTTCTCAAACACACGGATAGCACCTATCATATAAATTCACGTTTAAGACATATCATAATTTACAAGGTTCTCAAACACTAAAGTAGGAGAATGGCTGAGGGGCGAAGTTTAAGACATATCATAATTTACAAGGTTCTCAAACTTAAGCGAGTTCTACGACGAAATCGGATTAGTTTAAGACATATCATAATTTACAAGGTTCTCAAACTCATTTTCAGTCGCTTTTACAAAACGAAATGTTTAAGACATATCATAATTTACAAGGTTCTCAAACACGCTCTGGGCAATGTTCCAGGCATCACAAGTTTAAGACATATCATAATTTACAAGGTTCTCAAACAAAAACCACGGCTTATAGCCTTGCTCAACCGTTTAAGACATATCATAATTTACAAGGTTCTCAAACGTTAATCACGGAATTTCCCGAAGAATGTAAGTTTAAGACATATCATAATTTACAAGGTTCTCAAACGGATTTCATAGCACTTTTTCGAAAAGTTATGTTTAAGACATATCATAATTTACAAGGTTCTCAAACTCATGACCTCACCGCCTTCACTATCGCGCCGTTTAAGACATATCATAATTTACAAGGTTCTCAAACAAAGTGTGAATGTATTCTTGAAAGACAGGAGTTTAAGACATATCATAATTTACAAGGTTCTCAAACTACAGGTGAAACCGTTTATCTTGTTTGGAAGTTTAAGACATATCATAATTTACAAGGTTCTCAAACATTAAAACACGTCAAGTAATTCCATATCCTGTTTAAGACATATCATAATTTACAAGGTTCTCAAACCGATTTTTACGATATAGATTTTGAAAAAACGTTTAAGACATATCATAATTTACAAGGTTCTCAAACACGTTCTGCGTTTCATCCTTCCAGCGCCGGTTTAAGACATATCATAATTTACAAGGTTCTCAAACTCATATTCTTCTCATCCGGCTTTTTGTCGTGTTTAAGACATATCATAATTTACAAGGTTCTCAAACCCTACTGGCAATTAACGAACGCCATTAAACAGTTTAAGACATATCATAATTTACAAGGTTCTCAAACCGATTTCGGATATTGTGTTGAAATGTTTCGGTTTAAGACATATCATAATTTACAAGGTTCTCAAACATTCCGTTTCTATTCCAAAATCTTCTAAGTGTTTAAGACATATCATAATTTACAAGGTTCTCAAACTAACATACTTAAATTCAATACCACTTTTTTGTTTAAGACATATCATAATTTACAAGGTTCTCAAACTACTCCCGATAATCTTACACAAAAGGACGCGTTTAAGACATATCATAATTTACAAGGTTCTCAAACACGAGTGGGTATTTAATAGCCACGTTTCCGGTTTAAGACATATCATAATTTACAAGGTTCTCAAACGCCGGAGTTCCAGCAGAGGAAAACGCAATAGTTTAAGACATATCATAATTTACAAGGTTCTCAAACACACCGGAGTCAAAGCAAAGCTTCTGACAGTTTAAGACATATCATAATTTACAAGGTTCTCAAACGATGTCGAAAAGGGTGACGTCCAATATTACGTTTAAGACATATCATAATTTACAAGGTTCTCAAACTCAGTTGTCACTTGTCAGCAAAAAGAAAAAGTTTAAGACATATCATAATTTACAAGGTTCTCAAACTCCCCTTACATGGTATTCTCTCTTTACAGGGTTTAAGACATATCATAATTTACAAGGTTCTCAAACCGCACCTTACTGATATTATCCAATCGATTCAGTTTAAGACATATCATAATTTACAAGGTTCTCAAACGCCAAGTCGCTTCTGGTTACATTGCCCTGGGTTTAAGACATATCATAATTTACAAGGTTCTCAAACATGCAAAGGCTACTATCAGGGCAAGAAAGGGTTTAAGACATATCATAATTTACAAGGTTCTCAAACATCAACAGATTCATATAAACCTTCGGATAGTTTAAGACATATCATAATTTACAAGGTTCTCAAACCATACCACGCAATACAAATGCATGAAACGGTTTAAGACATATCATAATTTACAAGGTTCTCAAACAAACGAATTAGGGCGAACGAATTTGTAGAAGTTTAAGACATATCATAATTTACAAGGTTCTCAAACACGTCTATATTACGACATGAGTTGAAAAAAGTTTAAGACATATCATAATTTACAAGGTTCTCAAACCAGCCAGATCCTGATTATTGTATGCAACGGGTTTAAGACATATCATAATTTACAAGGTTCTCAAACTCCCAATCAATAGACCCCTGGTGATGCGATGTTTAAGACATATCATAATTTACAAGGTTCTCAAACGAAAATGTGAATTATGCGGTGCATATGGAAGTTTAAGACATATCATAATTTACAAGGTTCTCAAACTGATAGTTGGCGAGTCTGTAATATTCCATGGTTTAAGACATATCATAATTTACAAGGTTCTCAAACTCAGCCAGTTCCGCTTTTTCTTGAACGGAGTTTAAGACATATCATAATTTACAAGGTTCTCAAACATGGTTTTTCAATTAGGTGAAAACACTCTCGGTTTAAGACATATCATAATTTACAAGGTTCTCAAACAAGAACTCTTAAGCCCATTGCTTTATCACAGTTTAAGACATATCATAATTTACAAGGTTCTCAAACTTAGATTACGATTATAAACAAAAATTTGCAGTTTAAGACATATCATAATTTACAAGGTTCTCAAACTAAACCATTTAACGTCCCCTGTTGCGGGAAGTTTAAGACATATCATAATTTACAAGGTTCTCAAACCTCCGAAATATCCGTTTCAAAAATTTCGTCAGTTTAAGACATATCATAATTTACAAGGTTCTCAAACGGATGAGTTAAACTCGTGTAACTCACATGCGTTTAAGACATATCATAATTTACAAGGTTCTCAAACATAATTGATATAATAATCACGTGGTTGGGAGTTTAAGACATATCATAATTTACAAGGTTCTCAAACAAGAATGGATGTATTCGCCTCAGCGGCTACGTTTAAGACATATCATAATTTACAAGGTTCTCAAACGTTATACATAAGAGTCCAATATAAAAATTTGTTTAAGACATATCATAATTTACAAGGTTCTCAAACCTCAAATTGCGTTATCACCGAACCTATCTATTTGGTAATAGTGTAAATTATGTTACTTTTTATTTAATAATAAGACAGTTATCCGTGTCAAGAATATATTGCCTTACCCCGAGAATATCAGAAAATTCCTTATTTTCCACAAGAATAATATTGATTTTTAGATGTTTAGCTATTCCTAAAATCATACTAAGCTCATTTTGCGTCAAAAAACAGGACAAATTTGTAAAGAATAATAATCTGACATCTGTAAACTGGACAATTATCTTAAGATAATGTTCCAATCGTTCAACTAATCTGTCATATTGATTATTGATGTAAACACCTAACATCTTGAAAATTCCAGTCCACTCCCATATCTCATTATACTGAATATCGATGGAAGGAAACTGATCAACAATTTCATCCATCTTTTTTATCAGTACTGTATTAATATGATAAATCTGTTCCATATCTTCATTTGCAATTTCATTCATTTGTGAATAAAGAGATGATATGATCTTTTTGTTATTAACATCCAGAGAAAAAGGATCTAAAATTACATCAATATTCTTACTTAATTTTAGGAGTTTATTATCCTGTGAAAGAAGAAAATTGCCTTCTTCGTCCATATCCTTTTGTATAAGTAACTCTTGAACAAACTCCGACATTGTGTGAGGATTTTCCAAAATAATGGCATTCGTATAACCTTCCTCACAAAGTACTTCTAAACCATATTTTGCATTTACAATTTTCATAAGTATACGATTCTCTCATCTGTATTTAAGACTTCATTGTTTATTTCACCAAGAATAATATTTATTTTGGAATATTGCTTTTCCGTGATTTTTAATACCTGAATCAGACCTTTTGTTGGCTTATTTTTCTTTATATTTTCCGTAATACTATCCGCAGCCGTTGCATTTTGAGCTAATTTACAATAAATACTTTCCTGCATCATTAAAAAACCTGATTTTATCAGGTACTTTCGAAATTTAGCATATTCCCTTCTCTCACTACTGGTTAAGACCGGTAAGTCAAACATGACTATTACTCTCATATATCTATAACTCATATTTGTACATTTTTATCAAAGAAACATCTTTTTCATTTAGTGCATCAAAAATACTTCTGACATATATCTTAATGGTATTGCCTAAAAACTCACACCTACCATCTATCAAGAATTCCTGCTTTAAAATAGATAAGATTTCGTGTTTCTCTTCCTGCTCAAATTTTGACGGAGAAAGTTCTACTACCTTCTTATCCACAATTGGACGAAACGGTTCCATGAGATCGGAAGCTAAGTTAAACTGATTAAACATATTGTCATGAAATAATCCTATCTGTGTGATATATCCGTTAGCGGCGATTTCTCTTGTAAAATTTGACAGAATAATGCTATACCCATAGTTTAAGGCTGCATTGGTCGGACACTCTTCTGTTCTGGTAAAATCCTTTCCAAATAAAGCATTAAAATATACTTTAGCAGCATGTCCTTCTCTGTTTGTTGCATCACCATACTCTATCTCACTTATATAGGAATACAGCATATCTGCTTCTTCTTTCTTTAATAATTGTAACAGATCTGCCTGTTTCTTTATTTTATTAATAACAATTTCTGTCCATACAGTTGTTTTATCATCTTTTGTCCATTCTATCTGCTTTCGTACCTTCATGCTTGTATCATGACTTCCGTAATAGGAAACAAGTTCTGATGATGGATTTCTTTTTTCATCACAAAATATTACTTTTACTTTATGCTTCATCAGTTCACTTAACAGATAAGAGGTAAGTGAAACAGCCGTATTTTCCACAATTATGGTTTCAATCTCATTTAGATGGATTTTAACGGTTGTTTCTCCTCTTACAACAAGATACCCTAATTGATAGTCTAATTTTGCATGATTTGATATCACAACTGTCCGCCAGCTCATACTCTAAGCAGGTCTGTTTCACTTTCAAATAAACCTGCCGGCGATTTGTGAATAATTTTGAATTCATTACTGTCACTTATTTTTTTATTTAACAATGCAATGCCTGATTTTTTAACACCTCCAATAAAAGATAGATCTGCACCCATATTAGAAAGCTGTGATAGCTGAAGAATCTGCTTTAAAACAAATATCTGTTCTTCTATATCCAGTGTAATATACTTTTCTCTCCAGATTACTAACCTACTTCCTACAGCATTAGGCCTCTTGCTATAAATACCTTCTGCATGTTTTTTGGTAAGGATATCGTATAATTCTATATTCTTTTCCCTACTAATTTCTCTGGATGCCTGAATGTTATCTGTATTAAGAATTTCCTTAACGTATTTCTCATGCTCATAATCTAAAATGAGTTGAACTGCATTGCTTACAAGAAGTTGGTTACCGCTTCTTCCGGTAAGATACAAATAAAAACCATTGACCTTAATAAGAGAATACATCTTAATTTTAGAAACACGAACGCTGGGATTTTCGCATTGTAAGACATTTTTACAATAATCCTCCAGTTTTTCAGTTGTATCAAGTGAGTCCTTAAGATATAACGGTACAGTTTCCAAAGTCCTTACTTTCTTGCCTTTGACAACATGTTCTACCAAGAAGAAATATGCACCGGAAAACTTTTTATATCCACCGTATCGGCAAACATTCTGCAATTTTTCATCAGTCGCTTTTATAGGTATATATCCCTTCCCTTCCGCATTTTTGGCTTCTTTGGCACTATAG
The DNA here is from genome assembly GCA_945919075.1 of uncultured Lachnospiraceae bacterium. Classification (GTDB taxonomy): domain Bacteria; phylum Bacillota; class Clostridia; order Lachnospirales; family Lachnospiraceae; genus Acetatifactor. The sequence continues at coordinate 34,439 of CAMEIX010000012.1, read as the reverse complement.
ATTGTCTGGTCTGCCAAACCTCCATGAAACTCATAACTCATTCTGGTAACTAACGGTGTCTTTTTCTTCATTACTTTTTTTACAATAGAAATGCTCTTCTGATTATCTGCAATCCAGGCAACCGTATTACCTCTTTCCACATTAAAATTAAAAATCTTATCCATATGATACTTATAATCTGTAGGATTTTTTCTGTATTCTTTAATATAATTTAATGGATTACTTGTAAACTTTACATGATATACATTTCCTACAACAATATTTAAGTAGGCATCGCAGGCATGATGCAGGTCGTTTACTTCCCTGCATTTAATCATCTCATATTTTCTTCGGAATTCACTGACGTTTCCGGCTTTCACGTAAACAACATCACAAGCGGGACAGGTTTCTTTCAGTATTTGAGTTATAAACTTGGTACCCTGTCTGGTTTCAACAATTTGCCGGTTAACAAAATCGGCCATTTCGCTATCGGAAAATTCATCGGTACGTATTAAGCGGCTGTATTTTTCCTTTGTAATAAAACCGCCGTCCAAGAGCATTTTCCATAAGCCATGACATTTCTCACGAATACCGTATTCGATGGGAAAAACATCACTCTTATGTGCGTTTTTTTCCTTCTTAACAAGGACAAGGTTATTTTCTATGCTGTCATCTTTTACAAAATGTCTTGGATAAATATGATCTATGTCGTACAGGTTATCATTAAATAAATCTCCTAAATCGATCTCTTCACCCGTGTACATACAACGTCCCTTTTGTGTATAGTACAAATACAATTTCTTGCTTTTAAATTTTGAATCTTCAGTTTCAGAGATTTCCTTTATCCAATCATGGCTTTCTTTTTTACAATTCTTGTACAAATCTAAGAATTTCTTTTTCCGGCTGTCTTTTCTTTCTTTAGGCGCGTTTGTATCTCGCGCCATTTCTACAAAGATTTTTGCCGGTTCACAGCCTAATACCTGATTTAATTCCTGCATGATTCTGATGGTTTGCCAAGTCATTCTTTTAACCGGTGCAGAAAGATACAGTCCATCCAAATCATCAAAGACAACTTCTGATAAACTTTTTTCCATGGATAAAGTTTGTTCCTGTAATTTATCCAAATATGTGAAATTACTGCTTAACAATTCCATCAAATTATAGTTTTCATCCCACATTCTGGATATAATGGTTTTTACTTCGCCGGTCTCCCGGTCCGCTCCTTCAAGATAAAGAAACTCTTTGGATAAACGTCCCCAATCCTTAAATTTAATACCAGTAATTCTCTTAATCTGCTCTTTGGAAAGAATTTCTCCATAATTTTCTAACAGTTTTTGCTGCAAAAAGGTCTTGGATTCCCCATACACAGTAGACCAGAAAATAATATTTTCTGCTATCTGTTCCTGTTCATATGTAAGCTTTTCAACACCAAAAATATCCCTGAATTTAGCGTAGTTTGATAATGTATTGATAAAATCGCCATCTATTCCCGATATATCAACATCATCCTTGTTCTCAACCAAGCCTCTGATTTTCAGGTGCTCTTTAATTTTTTTCGCAGTTACCTTTTTCCCGGATAGGAACAAATTATTATAAATATCCTGCTTTAAAGATACAGAAATTGCCTCTCCGTTAATTTTGAGATTATTCAATTCGTTTAAAACACGGAATTTTTCGTATAACAGTGAATTTTTAGGTAAAACGACCTCATCACTAAGATAGGTACAATGATTCACCATCTTTTCAATAAACTTTTCTGCGGAAGTTTTTACATCTATCTTTTCCTCAAAATTCCATGGAAGTATTCTACCCTTTTCATTACCGGGAGTTCGTACACTCCAGGCACCATGCTTTTGATCATTGAATAAAGGTCCTACATAGTAGGGAATCTGAAATTCAAATAAAGCTACTATTTTTTCGCTATTTGTAAGACCGGTCTCATCCTTTTCCCTTAAGAACGGAAGATAATCTTCTGCATTTTTCAAAATTACCTTCAGTTCGATTTTGTGCAATTGATTTGGAATTATACCGTTGGACGCAGTCAATTGTTTTGGGAGGAAAGTATTCTTCTCAATCTCGCTTAAAATATAGATTGTATCCTCATCAGCAGGGAATGTTGCAACTGTTTTCTTAACTACATCACAAAAAGATTCATACTTTGCTTTAGCTCCTCTTCTGATTATTCCTTTATAATTGGTTGATCCGGAATATGCACTATAGTTATTTTCCTCCATTTTTCGGAACATAGCATTGTATTTTCCGGGTAAATTTCTTTTATATACCCTCTTTAGAACCGCTAAATCATATTTATGTTTATTGTATGAATTTACCCGGGCAACAGAGATATACTTACAGGTCCCGTTCTCATCTTTCATAAAATTTGCCAGCAAAGCGCTATCATGAATTCTTTTGAGCAAAAGAAACACTTCAAAATATTTCTCTTCCAAAATATCTTCTACATCCGGCAGTTTTTCATCAAAATTGCTGTCTCTGAAGGAGATTTTATATTTTTGGTTTTCCTCTGTAAAAGAGTTTTCGACAAATGCCTTTGATAAAACCACTGTCAATCCACAGATTAATTTAATCATTTCTGCATTAGGACTTTTTTTATCAAAATGCATAATTTCAATTAGTCTCTCTGCCCTTTTCGAATTGGATAATTCTTTGGTGGTTAAAATATCTTCCATCTCCGTATAATTATTCAATGGGCAAAAACCTATCTCATATTCGCATAACTCTCTGTATAATTCAGAAATATCCTCCATACCTTTATCATTTAAGCTTGCATTTAAAAAATGTCCTCTATGTTTATACATATTCAAAATTGCCAAAAAGACAAGTCTTACATCATGCGGTTCTTTTGATTCTATTAATTCTTTGCGCAAATGAAATATTGTGGGATATTCCTTGTGATATTCCTTATCCGTATATTTACTGTCGGCAAAAATTGCATATGGCTGATGAACAGTTTTATCATCAACAAAATATTTACTGTCTTCCAGACGCTGGTAAAACCCGGGGTCAATAGCAAGAATTTCATCCGCAAATATCTCCTTTAAATATCCAATTCTTGCTTTTTCTCTTTGTAAGCGTCTTCTGGCTGTTCTGTGTGATCTTCTCTCTGCAGCGGTATTCGCCTCCTGAAACAATCTTACTCCCCATAAATCTTTTCCTCTTGCCCGTAAAAGATTGTAATTTTCATCAGTAACTGCCCAACCCACTGATGATGTTCCCATGTCCAGACCCAAATAGTATTTTTTGCTCATAATTACCTCCCATTTATCCTTGACTTTATTTTATCCTTGTGCTAACCTTATATTGTAATTTACAAGGTGAGTTCAAATAAGGATTTATCCGAAATTGCAAATGTCCGCATTGTGCGGGTAAAAAAGACTTTTATAAGTCTTTTTTTATTTTCTGTAAAAAATTAGTTTATTAAATGTAATTATATCCTATATGATGTCCATTAAAATGGTCTTATTTGACTTTTAAGATTATTTTTAGTCATGACTATACTTATTTTTATAATTATTTATATAGTATTATAACACTATATTAATTTGATTGTCATCCTATAAACTAAAAATTCCCGGCAATATGCCGGGAATTTCTCAAATTCATAATTAAAAATTAATCGTAATCACATCCGTATCTACAATGGTATCCCACGTCTCTGCCTCGAATATATGAAAATACAGTTCCACCTCTGTAATATCATCAATTCCATTGCTCTCTAAATCTGTGCTGAAAAACTGTACAGCGCTGATTGCTTTCTTGCCTACTACAACATCCTCTGACATACTGGAGCTGACCATAAATCCATTAATGGAAACGTCTCTGACCTGTATTGTAACATTCTTGTCAGAATTATTTTCTATGTAAAGAATTAACCCCGGTCCCCAGAAGGAATCGGATGCTGACAGACCTTTTCCCACGATTTTGATACCTTCTGTTTCCACCAGAAGATCTCCGGAATCGTCATAATTCTGCACATATCCGTCTGCGATAGATGTACGTACCGTAATCACATCCGTATCTACAATAGTATCCCATGTGTCCGAATCAAAAATATGAAAATAGAATTCCATGGTTGCCATTTGCTCAATACCGCAGTCTTTCAGTCCGGATGTTTCAAACGTAAGACTGTCATTTGCCTTTTTGCCGGATGCTACGTCAGCGGACATCATTGTGGATACCATATAGCCGTTTACATTGCTGTTTCTGGCCTGAACCGTAATACTTTTACTCGAATTATTTTCAATTAAAAGTTTTAATTCAGTGCCCCATATAGAATCATCCATCCCTGTCGCGGTTATCTTAATATCATTTTCATCATATAAAACCTGTTCTTCGATGGAAACTTCACTAACAACTTCTTTTTCCGTTTCCTGCGGAGCATCTATTTTTGTATCCGAAGAACCATTCTCTACTCCCGCAATCTCCTTATCCTGCATGGTACTATTCGAAGAACTACACCCTGATACCATTGATACAATCAATGACATACCTATAATAACAGCCAGATTTTTTGTTTTCTTTCTCATCGTCACGAGACCTCCTCATAAATATTTTGACAGTTAAGAAAATACTCCCTGTCTCAATATAGAGAGTTTACCACAACGAATTTATTTCGCTGCCCCCGTAACGGTGGTGATTTTCCTATTCTTGGACCCCGCTGGTTCTCAAAGGCTCCATTCCCTTCTCCTTTAACCAGGCATTAACGTCAATAATGCTTCCCGGTCTTTCATTAAAGAGAATCATGAGTAGTGCATCTCTGGGAATCTTGGCATAAAGTTCCGGCATCCCGTACTTCTTTAAGGCCCTTTGTGTTTCTTCCAAAGATAACCCGGCAGCATAACATAATCTTAAAATGACATCCCTCTGCTTAGTATGCTTTTCACCTGTCATAAGTTTATACCCATAACGTTCGGGAATATCTGCACATAGGAACACTCTCTGCAATGTTATTTTCTTCTCGCTTAAAATGTTTTTTACATAGGTCTGAAAACTGCTGGCTTCCGTAATCATGCTCTCTTTGTTTTCTTTGCAATACTTTTCAAAATCTGATAGATGTGTCTTTCCCAGGACATTATTCAATTCTTCTGTATTTTTTTCGCTCATGTTTCACCTTCTTTGTTATAATCTGTTATAATACAAGTAAATCCGATAGGAAAGGAATGATTTTATGGATTATACGCACCGTCTTTCCATTTCTTTTTATGAAACGATTGCCACGATAAATGATTCTCATAAGGTATATCTGGTGCAGCACCGGGAGACAGGAAAAATCTTTGTCAAAAAGATTTTGGATGTATATAATGCGGAAATATATGAATATCTGTTCCATCATCCCATTTTGGGAACCCCTAATATTGTCGACTTTTACGAGGAAAATAGGGCGCTTACGCTAATTGAGGAATACATACCGGGCGAAACATTGCAGGAGCGGATGAATACCTCCGACTTAGAACAGGGCACCATAACCGGCTGGATAATCAACCTTTGTGAAATTCTGGAACGGCTCCACACTGCCATACCCCCGATTATCCACCGCGACATTAAGCCTTCTAACATCATTATAACCAAATACGATAAAGTTGTCTTACTGGATTTTAATGCCGCAAAACATTATCATGAGGAAAGTTCAAAAGATACTGTGCTATTGGGGACGAAGGGCTACGCCGCTCCGGAACAGTATGGTTTTGGCTCCTCTTCGCCACAAACTGACATATACTCTGTGGGCATTATTTTGAAGGAACTCTCGGATTCTAATCCCGGCATTGGTAAGTATTATCAAAATATTATCCTTCGATGTACGCAGATGAACCCATCGGACAGATATCATTCTGTTACCGAATTAAAAAGGGATCTGCTGCAACTGACGAAGAACCCGGATAATACCCACGATAAAGCATCCCTGTCCCGGTATTTTTTCCCCGGATTTCGAACAAAAAAGCCTTGGAAAATGGTTATCGCCACCATCGTTTACTTATTCATTCTTTGGCTGTCCATGTCCTTGCAGGTAGAAAATTTAAGCGGTGCCGCACTTTGGTTTGAACGAATCATGTGTCTTGTTATTATGCTTTCCGTTATTTTTGGATGCTTTGATTACCTGGATATCCAAAATGGTTTTCCTCTCTGCAAAAATAAAAACCCACTGATTCACTATCTTGGCGTTCTCATATTAGACATTATCCTGGTATTTTCCTTATTTATCATAATGCTTTTGGTAGAAGCCGTTTTCTTTAATATAACATAATTTTTATATGGAAAATGCCACCGTAACGGTGGCATTCCTTCTATTTCTTCTTATATTTTCCCTCAATTTTCATATAGCATACCATGATTCCGATTACCCAGATGATTACCGCAAAAATAATGAGTAAAAACCAGGGAGAGTTCTGTTTAAGAAACAGGAAAGGAACTCCCAGTATCTCAAATATTAGCACAGCTACAAACCATAAATTGGATACTGCCTTATTGTAGGCTTCCACATTTTCTATTATCGGTGGTTTTGTGAATGTGAAAAATCCTACCGCCTCCCGGGATTTTCTGCAACTGATTCCGATTGCAAGAAATACAGCGGCACCAATACTCCAAATGATAAATGCGATAATCATTTTGTCCTCCTTCTTTACCCAGTACCTTAATTTACTATACCTTTTTTATGCCATTTCCGCAAGGTATTTGGATACGCAAATCACGTATCCTTTTTCCTACAAAATAGCAAGCGGTGGCACAAAATACTGTGTATTACAAAAGAGTTTATCACAAAATTGTCACAAAATGAATATAATATGTTGTATCAAATCTCAAATAGTGTTATATTAGTAATAAGAAGAGCACCCACTCCAAAGTGGATGCTCCCGAATCGGTCAATTGGTCAAAAGACCACGCCTCTTCTGTTGGCAGACAGGAGAGGCATTTTTATTTCTTCTTGTTCCTCTTATCGAGAAAGGCAAGAAACGCTACAATCAAACTCCCAAAGGCAATGAGCAAACTCAATATACCTATAATTACCGAAATAATTTCGAAAGCTGTCATAATAACGCACCTCCCTTCCTATGTAATCCGGAGAACCGGCACTGGCTCGGGAGGCTACCACCCTGTCATGGGTACTCTTCTACGTGAATTACCACGCACCATTATTATATCAGTTCACACCAATTATATCAACCATTTTTAGAACATTTGTTTGCTTCAAACTATGAAGAAATGGGAAGTACTTTTTAATTTGATGTATTGTATTCGCAGACATTCCTTGCTTAATTCGTTGACTATACTCATTGAGTATAACATTATCATTAGTTGGATTATGTAAGATGCTCAAAGGGCCATAGTAAGCGTTATTTCCCATGTTGGCAAAAAGCGCTGAGTTTTTTAGGGTTCAAATCAGCGCATATAAGAGAAAAGAAAAATACGCTGACATTTTAGCAAAAAATGTAGGTAGGAATTTTAAAATTGAAAAAAGCGCTGAAAAAGAAGTGAAAAATGTCAGCGTATTCAGAGAAAAATGAATTTTGTACCTATTCTCCCCAAATGGGCATCAGCGTGAAATGATAAAATCTCAAAAAACGCTCATTATATGCAGGAACTCGGCCTATACAGATTTTTCTCATTTTTGCATCCATTATATGCGTTATATCAATGATTTATGCGCTTATAATCGCTATCACAAACCATAAAACTATGGATTCATAAAGGAAAAATTGAAAATGCCTACGCTACCGCTTCCACAGCGTATCCTAGGCATCATTTTTTTCTGTATTCATTTCATCTGGGAGAACTTCCATAATATCTTTCAAATCACAATGAAAAATTTGACATAAAGCGTCAATCGTATTCGTTGAAACAGATTCATCGCGCATTAAACGTTCTATCGTTTTATTGTCGAGATTATACGGTTCACATTTATTTCGCAAAAAGTAAGTACTAATGTTTTTTTCTTTTATCAGCTCTCTAAATGGGCGGAAAGTTATCATGCAAAGAAGCCCCTCTTGACTTTTTTTTAATTATCTCATAGAATTATTTCATAGAAATATGAGGAATATTCCTCTTATTGTTAGATAACTTTCACCGGAGGAAACAAGATGAAAAAGTCTTCTTTTGAAAGATACGATTTAGACAAAGTTTATTTTATGAATGAATATAATAGAACCGTTGCATATGGAAATACATATATCAACATTAACGGTGTAAAGGAACAACTACAAAAATTAGAAAAAGAAAAGCAACGCTATTTCGGAGAGGTATCCAGTATTGTAAATTCAGAACGTGAGAATGAAGAAACAAAATATCGACAGTGCGAGAAATGGGCGAAAATTGCAAAGATATTTAAATGGTTAGAGATATCGCTTATAGTTACATGTATAGTGTGTATGTTGTTTTATAAATATCTTCCCGTAGGTTTCCGCACCTCTTTGCTTTTTGCGTTATTTGAGATACTATTGATGCTATTTACTGTTCTTTTCGGTCCCCTTGCTATTATTATTGTAAAAATTATGAAATATGGGCATGAAAGAAAATATAAACGATATATAGAATCCATTGCAATGAAGTTAAATAATTTAGGAAATGGATTCATGAGAACTTCTCGAAAATATTATAAAGAGATTGATAACTATTATTTACTTTCGCTTGATGCTACACACCGAGAATTAGTTCTTTTACGCAGACAACAGGAAACACTTTCTCGAGATATGATGCAACTTGAAAGAGAACGACAAATGGCAGAGGAAGAACGTCTGAACGAACAGCGGAAAACCAGAGTAGCTACAGAAAGATTGTTAAATATTGAAATAGAACGTGAAAAAAGGCGAAACAGATGGTAAACAATTAGCCTTAAATAAATCAAATGAAAGGAATTTCAGGAATATGAAAAAAAACTATTGCTCAATTTTTGTTATTATACTTTTAACCGTCATTTTATCTGGTTGTGGTTCTAAAAATACATACAAAGAGGAACCATCAGCACCGCTTGAAACAGAAAAAACAGTTGAACCGCTTGTAAATACGGAATCGGATGAATCGATTAAAGCTATTGCATCTGATGTAGACCTCAATCATACCTATACTACCCGTTATGGAGAAGTGAATCTTGTCACCTATCCTTCTTTCACGTTTAACTATCCTGACGGTTGGTCGATTACGAGCGAAGAGGTCACATCTACCTCTGAAATAGTAATACTGGAAAATGAATCAGGGGTAACTGTCACATACTGGTATTATGGAGGGATGCGGGAACTGAAAGGACCGATACGTGACATCAATAGCGTTGATGTTGCGAGAATATCTGATGCTAATTTTATTCCCGGTTATATACAGGCAACCGATTATTCTGATTTGGGCAGATTTATGGTTGCAAAATTGAAAATCAACGAAGAATGTGATTTGTTAGGTGACGGTCAGAGTGTAAAAACCGAAAATGGAAGGGTACGGTATGCCCTTTTACCAGAAAGTGAAGCAGGAGAGCAGATGGAATCCTGTAGAGTTGGACTGCCTACATTTTCTTTTTGGTATGGCGGTCATATTTCTTTGATTGCCAATGCGTCGAAGGGAGAATTCACGGAACAGGAAGAAAAAGAAGTAATTGCAATATTAGCCAGTTTTAGGGACAATGCAGCTTTAATCGAAAATCCTGTGTCTGATGAATCCGCCGATCTTGAAACAGCAAAAACGATAGAAAAACTCTGGACTATGCTAGAAGGCGAGTGGGCGTTTGAGGAATATATATATAATAATAAGACTACGCAATATCCTGACCATACAATGGAATTTCGTTATGTGAATAATATACCATATATGTGTAGAGACGCCCATAGAGATGACAGTTATATGCCAGATGTGATGTTTTACGAGTTTGAGGTTGTTGACGAATTGCATTACAACGGATACACATATAAAAAAGGTAGTTACCAGGATGAAAAAGCTAATTGGAGTGATGACACACTGCTTGCCTGGTATAGCTTTGATTTAAGTAATATTTCAGATGGAGAACTTCTGATAAGCTTCCATATATCTTTTAACAACGGCTTTGTTGATAATCATCAATTTAAATATAAATTGGAAGATTAGTAAATCCCTCTCTGCGCGTACCTATGGTATGGGGATTGGGAGCCTCTAATAACTACTTTTCCTCACACACCTGAAAAATCAGAAACTTTAAATAATAAGACGCATCATTTGCCCAGAGGATGGGGTGGTCGGCCGACTGGGTACGGAACTCCACCTGGCGAAGACGCTTGTGGGCTGCCTTTGCTGCTTCCGCAATCGTTTTCGTAAACAACTCCTGCGTCATAAAATGAGAGCAGGAACAGGTGGCAAGGTACCCGCCGTCTTTTACCAGCTTCAGACCCTTCATATTAATTTCACGATAACCCTTAATGGCATTTTTTGTAGCCTCTTTTGATTTGGTAAAGGCAGGCGGATCTAAGATGACCACGTCATAGAGCTCTCCTGCCTGTGCCAGTCTGGGCAATTCATCCAAAACATTGGCACACCTAAATTTAACGGTATCTTCCAAATGATTTCTCTTCGCATTTTCGGTCGCCTGCGACACTGCGTACTCGGAAATATCCAGACCTGTGACCTCTTTTGCTCCGGCAATACCCGCATTCAATGCAAAAGTTCCCATATGGGTGAAACAGTCCAGTACTCTCTTACCCTTACAAATGCGTTGCATGGCAAGGCGGTTATACTTCTGGTCCAAGAAAAATCCGGTCTTCTGCCCGTTTACCACGTCCACCATATAATGTACACCGTTTTCCACGATTTCCACATTGGTGTCAAATTCCTCGCCCAGAAATCCCTTTACCTTGGGAAGTCCTTCCTTGACACGCTCATTGGCATCGCTTCTTTCATAAACGCCGCGAATCCGGATGCCGTCCTCAGCCAACACTTTTTTAAGCAAATCCACGATCTTAAGCTTAAATTGTTCCATCCCGAGAGCCAGGCATTCCACCACCAGTACATCTTCGTATTTGTCAATGACCAGTCCCGGCAAAAAATCCGCTTCCCCGAAAATCACTCTGCAGGAAGAAGTATCTACCACGGTCTTCCGGTATTCCCATGCATTTCTCACACGCATTTTTAGGAATGCTTCATCGATTTCCACATCTTTTTTGCGGGTCAGCATGCGAACCCTTATCTTGGAATTCTGGTTGATAAAGCCTTTTCCCATGGGATAGCCGTCAAAATCCTCTACCGTCACCACGTCCCCATTGGTAAAACGACCAGTAATTTTATCTATCTCATTATCATAAATCCATGCGCCGCCTGCCTTTAAGGTGCGGCCCTCTCCTTTTTTTAAGGTAACAATCGTTTCAGACATAAAATAAAAGCATCCTTTCTTCCGGGAACAGCTTTTCGTATCATTAGCCGACCCCTTTTATAAAGATGCTTTCATTATAATATCCGTGGGATTTTTGTGCAATCCCACGGATTCTTTATTTTGCCATGTTTCATTATTTCAGTGCTGCAAAGCCTTTTTCCAAATCGGCAATAATGTCTTCATAATGCTCGGTACCGATGGAAAGGCGGATAGTATTCTGTTTAATTCCCTGCTCTGCAAGCTCCTCGTCATTAAGCTGGGAGTGGGTTGTGGATGCGGGATGGATAACCAAACTCTTTACGTCCGCAACGTTTGCAAGAATGGAGAAAATCTCCAGATTGTCAATAAATTTGAAGGCCTCTTCCTTGCCACCTTTGATGTTGAAGGTGAAAATACTTGCGCCGCCGTTCGGGAAATACTTCTCATAAAGTGCATGATCAGGATGATCCGCAAGGGAAGGATGATTTACCTTTTCTACCAAGGGATGATTGCTTAAATACTCCACAACTTTCTTGGTATTTTCAGCATGACGCTCCAGTCTTAAGGAAAGAGTCTCCACACCCTGTAAAAGAAGGAATGCATTAAAGGGAGAAATGCATGCACCGGTATCACGAAGCAGAATCGCACGGATGTAGGTTACAAATGCTGCTTTTCCTACTGCATCAGCAAAGGAAATACCATGATAACTGGGGTTAGGTGCTGCAATGGGTGCATATTTTCCACTGGCTTTCCAGTCAAAGTTACCGGAATCCACAATGATTCCTCCTAAAGTCGTACCGTGTCCACCAAGGAACTTGGTTGCCGAATGTACTACGATATCTGCGCCGTGCTCGATAGGACGAATCAGGTAGGGAGTACCGAAAGTATTGTCAATGACTAAGGGAAGTCCGTGCTTATGTGCAATTGCTGCAACTGCATCAATGTCGGGAATATCACTGTTGGGGTTACCCAATGTTTCCAGATAGATGGCTTTGGTATTTTCCTGAATTGCATTTTCCACTTCTTCCAGATTATGTGCATCCACAAAGGTGGTATTCACACCATACTGGGTAAGGGTATGTGCGAGAAGATTGTAACTTCCGCCGTAAATGGTTTTCTGTGCTACAATGTGGTCACCGGCCTGGGCAAGTGCCTCAATAGTATAGGTAATGGCAGCAGCGCCGGATGCGGTTGCAAGTGCCGCAACACCGCCTTCCAAAGCGGCAACTCTCTTCTCTAAAACATCCTGTGTGGAATTGGTAAGTCTTCCGTAAATATTGCCCGGGTCTGCAAGACCAAAACGATCTGCTGCATGTTTAGCATTATGGAATACATAAGAAGTAGTCTGATAAATAGGTACTGCTCTGGAATCTGTTGTGGGGTCTGCCTGTTCCTGTCCTACGTGTAACTGTAATGTTTCAAATCTTAAATTGCTCATATTGTCCTCTTTTCTCCGGATTTTACCGGTCATGTTAAATTTTCTGGTTTCCTGATTTCGCGGTACTTTAACAATGAGGGCAACACATTCGTCCAAATCTATAATTATTTCTCACTAGCTTCTCGAATATATGTAACATTTCTTACTCCTTTACCTATTGTGGTAAATACTTAAGTTTATTGCCTATCTTTTTAATAGGTTAATTGGATAATATCACCAGTTGCCTACTGTGTCAATAGGTAAATGTAAAATTTTTCCGACAGAAAACAAACCTTGACATTTTACGGTGCGTATTGTATTATTTTAATGTTCAACTGACGGCGCGTGGCTCAGCTTGGTAGAGCGCTACGTTCGGGACGTAGAGGTCGCGTGTTCGAATCACGTCGCGCCGATGCATATAAAAGCGGATTCCTGTTCGACTAATGAAAGAGCAACATTGCTTAATTGCAGTGTTGTTTTTTTTTACCAACCATTTCGCTAAACTCCTCACTATATTATTGAGAACGTTCTTAAGGCGAGGGAAAACAATGAACAAGCACGATGCTGACAAAATGATATCTTCATACATAAAGAAACTGTTTGCGTTCGCAATGTCGAAGCTGTCAAAAATCGACGAGGCAGAGGAGCTTGCGGCAGAGATAACCTTTCAGGTCTACAGTTCCCTATTAAAACAGGATAACATAGAAAATCCCGACGGTTATATCTATCGTATTGCTAAAAATGTCTATGCAAGGCATATCGACGACAAAAAACAAATTATCGCCTTTGACGGACTTGAATATATCCCCGACAGCATGGATTTTTCTCAAGAGATGGTTAAGAGCGAAGGCTACGGTATTCTGCGGCGTGAGATAACCTATCTTTCAAAAATTCAGCGTGAAATCATTGTTCAGCATTATTTCTATGACAAAAAGGTCAAAGAAATAGCAAATTTGCTTTCCCTCCCCGAAAACACAGTAAAATGGCATTTAGCCTGCTCACGGAAGGAGTTAAAAACAGGTATGGAAAAGACAAGAACAACGGGAACTCTCGGCACAGATCCGATCCAGTTTATCAGCATGGGGCATTGCGGCGAATCCGGAATCAAGGGCGATACCGCAGACTTTCTTGCAAAGGTCATTACACAGAACATTGCTTATGCGGCGTATCATCAGCCGAGGACAATCAACGAAATTGCTGAAGAACTTGGTATCAACCCCATATTCGTTGAGGATGAGGTCGACGTGCTTGAAAAATACGGCTTTATGGATAAGCTGAAAAATGGGAAATACCGCACCAATATACGAATTTATGAGCCAAATGAGACAAGATACAGGATTTACAGAGAGATTGAGCCGAAATATTCAAAGCTCCTTGCCGAAAAATTCTTCGCACCTATTCTTGAAGAAATAACGGAAATACCCGACTGGCTACATGTTCCCGACAATGATATAAACCTTATGAAATGGTGTCTTGTATGCTTTATGTCGCATAAGCTTATATTGACAGACGATTCCGACTATACAAAATTTTATATAAAGCGTCCCGACGGCGGCGATTATATTGCTTTCGCAACGCTTGATGTAAAACCCGACTGGGATATTAATAAAACAGAGCCGAATATTTACTGGTTCTGCGGAGATATGGGGCGAAGCAACTTTTCAAACGGTGTATGGTGGAAAAGCTGGCAACTTGACTGCCATTGGGCAGGCAGAGAAGGGTTATGGAGAGATAATCTGAATGAGGATTATGACAAGATATATTTTTGGCTGAATGATCAACTGCCCGAAACTGCTGCCAATGCAGAAAGCTACGCACGCCTGCTTGAGAAGGGCTATCTCATAAAAAAGGACAATGCCTACAAGTGCAATCTTATACTCTGCGACAGCGAGCAGAAGTGGCAGGAGTTTATCCCTGATGCTTCGGAAGAAATTAAGAAAATAGCAAACGAATACTCCGCTGAGGTAGAAAAAGCGGAACTTATCGGTCAGCCCGAGCATATGCACGAATTGATAAAATGCTTGAGCAAAACTGCTGCCAGCTCACTCCATACGAGAGTGATGAAAGTCCTGATTGATATGGGCGTGTTGAAAATTCCCACTGAAGAACAGTCAAAGGGGTTATGTACCATTATGTTTATGGGTGAATAATATTGTACGCACAGCAGAAAATCTGCTGTGCGTCCCTCTTCTGTTGTTATGCCACATCCTTTTTCCACTTCACCCCGATAATGACAACGGACAGCACATAAAATACAACCGCAAACCCGATGCTTATCATAAGGGAGGTATCAAATCCGGCATGTCTTGCTGCGTAAACACCATGATAAAACGGAAGACATCTGCTTACCTTTAATAAAGGACCGCCTAAGGTATCAACAGGCATCCATACGCCGCCAAGCATTCCGCAAATCGTAACGATAATGGAACAAAGCCCGGGAGCAGCCTTTTCATTAAAGACACTGCCGATAATCAGCCCCAGAGAAATGAATATCAACATACTGGGGATTAATTTTACTGCACCGATAAGAACACTTTCCACAGTAAGTGTTTTTCCGCTGGCTGCTGCTAAACTGAAGCCGATTGCGAAAGTCACACAGACCTGTAATACCGAAATAAGCAGTGCTGGCAGAGTGTAACCCAGGATATAATCCTTTGCCTCCATGGGTGATGCATGCATTCTCATGAGGAGGGAGGTGGTTCTGTCACTTGCAAGCTGGATACTGATAAAAATCATGACAAAGGAAAGTCCGAAATAGGCAATACCCGGTACCAGATTTTTCGGCTCAAAAATTGACATAGCGGCCTGTTTGGGCAGACTGTTATTTAACAGGGTCATGATGAAAAGCATGACAACCGGAAAGCCTAAACAAAATATATAACTAAGGGGATCTCTCAAAATCTCCTTTGCAGTTCTTTTGGCAAATACTATTCCTCTCATATCTGTTTCTCTCCTTTCCTTATTTACGCCTGAAGGGTCGCTGCTTGTGCAATTTTTACAAAAGCTTCTTCCAGATTTTTGGCATTATTCTGACGAATCAGTTCGTCTACGGTTCCTTTCGCACGGATGGTTCCGTCTACCATTACCGCCACACCGTCGGAAAGACTCTCGGCCTCTTCCATGTAGTGAGTCGTCAGAATAATAGTGAGTTTGCCTTTCATTTTCCGAATGGCTTCCCACATATCCCTTCTGGCAAGAACATCCAGCCCCAAAGTGGGCTCATCCAAAAACAAAAGCTTCGGTTCGGTAATGAGTGCCATGGCGATACTTAACTTTCTCTGCCAGCCTCCGGAAAGGGTTTTTGCCTTCTGGTTCTTTACTTCCTCCATGCCAAACATTTCTATCATTTCTTTAGCCTTTTTTTTCTGGGTTGCTTTGTCCGCACCATAGATACCTGCCATAAATTCCAGATTTTCTTTCACGGTAAGCTTGGGTGCTACGGAAGTTTCCTGGGGAGAAACGTTTACGATTTTTTTTACTTCGTTGGTTTCCTTCTCCACATCATGTCCGTAAACGATAGCCTTACCCTTTGTTGGCTTTGCCAGCCCGCATAACATTTTAATGGTAGTGGTCTTTCCGGCACCGTTTACTCCCAAAAGGGAATAAATTTCTCCATCCTTAACCTCAAAACTGATACCTTTTACGGCTTCCTTGGTTCCGTATTTCTTTACAAGATTTTCTACTAAAATAGCCTGTTCCATTATTTATCCTCCTTATTTCACTTCATTCCTGAGCTGGGAAAGTTTCAAATTGATGGCTTCCACTTCTTTTTTGTTTGTGCGGTATGCCACAAACCAGCAAACCACATAAGTTCCGATATAACTGAGCAAAAAGGAAATCATGGTCTGTTTGTAAACGAATAGCCCGAAACAAAAACCGGAAATGGGAATCCATACAAGACTGGTCACAATAAAATACAAAAGGCTCTGCCACAAAAGCCCGATTCTGGACTGTTCAAAAATCACCGTTCCGGCAGCGAATACCGCACTCATAAGTCCTACTAATACTAACTGTAACATCATGGCAAAGGTATCATTTGTAAAATATGCCCGGTACGTGGGCACTAAAGGCAGGTGCTTTGTTGCACAGACAATAACAAAAAAGATGCATAAATTAATGGCTACTGCATAGGAAAATCCCTGCCACGCTCTGTTTATCACTTTTATCATTTTATTTCCCCTCCTAAATTCCCAAAGCTTTCTTGATTTTGCTTACATATCTTCGGGATACGTATGCTTCAATTCCACCGGAAAGCTTCATAATGATGGTTCCGGTGATACCGGTATCCAGTCTTTCAATTTTATCCACATTTACCAGATCCGTGTTGGAAATCCGGACAAAACCGTTTTGGCTTAACCGGCTCTCCATTTCATAAAGGCGTTCCCTGATCCGGTAATTTCCTTTGGTTGTGGCAACGTATACATTTTTGTTCTCCGTGTAAATCTTTACGATTTCCATGGTGGGAATTTTGAATACTTCTTCTTCCCTGTATGCAAAAATACTGCTGCCAAAAAGGTTCTCCACACTAGTCAGAATTTCCTTCGTCTTAGCATCTTCCTTGTCGGAACAGATATAAATTTCCGGCTCCTTGTACTGCGGGGCAATTTTTAATCTAACGACCATGTTTTTCCTCCGTTTTGTTTCTGAAGTCATTATAATACGAAAAAAAGGATTTTTCATGAAATTGCGATATGTGGTAGAAAAATAATGACAGATGGTAAAAGAAACAGAATCGTGATATAATGAGCGAATCAGGATAAAAAACGCGAAGCGCGGATTCGTGAGCTTAATGATTGAAGAAGAAAACCAGTGAGGAAAAGGAGTTGCCATGACAGAGGGAAGTAGAAGACGCAAAAAAATCATCGAAATTTTAAGCACGGAAAACACGCCCATTTCCGGCACGGATTTGGCTGCCGCACTGCACGTGAGCCGACAGGTTATTGTGCAGGATATTGCGCTGCTTCGGGCTGAAAATCGGGATATCCTTTCCACCAATAAGGGATATGTGCTTTATAATCCCGCCGCAGATGATCATTTCGTAAAAGAAGTAATTGCCGTAAAACATGACGGTGACCAGATTTTAGAAGAGATGCTTTCCATAGTGGAACTGGGCGGCAAAATGCTGGATGTTTCCATCGATCATGATATTTACGGCAATATCCGTTCTGATTTGGTAATTAATAATTTTGAAGATGCAAAAGAATTTGTCAAAAAAGTAGCGGAGGGTACTTCGAAACCTCTCTGTTCCCTGACCGAAAATGTGCATTTTCACACCATTTCCGCCCCCTCCGCCAAAGTACTGGGATTAATTAAGAAGGAACTGGATGAGAAAGGTTTCCTCATCCGGGAATAACACTATAAACTGTCAAAATACTTCTGTGTTTCTTCAATTTCTCCCTCTAATTTACCATTTTCCAAAAGCTTGAGTAATATTTCCACAATCTCCAGATCCAATTGTGTTCCCTCCACCCTGCGAAGTTCCTTCGCAATGTCAGGGTAACTCATTCTTTCTCTGTAAGGTCTCGTGGAATTCATGGCATCAAAGGTATCCGCTACCGCAATGATTTTTGCAATATAGGGAATCTCGGCTCCCTCCAGTTTTTCGGGATATCCTTTTCCATCCAGACGCTCATGGTGATAATGGGCACCGATAGCAAGCTCCGGAAGCGTTTCAATTTCCTTCAGGATATCATACCCGGTAACGGTGTGGGATTTGATAATTTCGTACTCTTCCTCAGTAAGCTTTGCAGGCTTATTCAGGATCTCACTTGGAACCACAATCTTTCCCACATCATGAAGCAGTGCAATGTTATAAATATTTTCCACCTTTTCTTTGTTATAACCGATATGGGAAGCCAGAATGGCGGAATAGATTGCCACACGCTGGGAATGTCCGTTTGTATATTTGTCAAAGGAGTCAATAACCCGGGCAAAAGCGTGGATAATCTGGCGGGAAAACTTGCGGTTCTCCTTTTCTCTTGCAAGAAGTTTTCTGGTGCGTTTCCATATAATCAGATATGCGCAGATACTCATAAAAAGTATGCTGATTCCTGCGATTATAATCCAGAACAACCATGTTTCATGCAATTGTTTTTCCTTATAGATAGGAATAATGATCTGGTCTTTTACTTCTCCGGTAATTTCATCCGTCACCTCTAAATGAAAACGATAAGAACCACCGTTTAAGTTGGTATAAGTAATGGCGGACAAATTTTGTTTATCTGCCACAAACTTCTTGTCATCAAAACCTTCCAGATAATAACTGATCTGCACATTTTGCAGGGAATAAGAAATGGCATGGGCATCTATGGACAAATGTTTACAGTCACTGGGAATCCGGTACTCTCCTTCTTCATCGGCATAGATTTTCTCTCCATCCGCTTCCATAAACGGAACCACCAGATACACGGAATCTTCCCTTTCACCCTGCTCATTGATATTGACACTGAATAAGCAGGACGTTCCGGAAATGTACAAGGTTCCGTCTTCCGCTAATTCACTTCGGGAATTAGCAGTCGCATTGCAGGGAATTCCGTTATTGATACCGTAAAATCTGTACGCCATATTCTCTTTGTCGTTATAAAGTTCCTCCCGGGCAACCACATAAATACCATTACCACTTAAAATCCAGATATTTCCATCCTCTGCAAAATACATGTCATAGTTATTGATATAGGGAAAATTATGGATGGTACGAATTTCTTCATTCTCCATATAAGCAATAGAGTTGCCGGTAATAATCCAGTATCCTTCGCCACTTAAATCCTTTTTGATTCGAAGAATTACCCCGGATTCCAGACCATCATCCAAATACAGGTTATGAATGGCACCGTTCTCTTCAATCACATAGATTCCTTCTCCATCACTTCCGGCATAGATTTCCCCGTTTTTGCCTTCACAGGTACTGAGAATTTCTGTATTATTGACCCCTTCCCCAGAACCGTATTTTCCTATCACCTTTCCGTCGCGGATAATATTAACCCCGCCGCTGGTAGATACAATCATATCCCCGTTGGCTTTTTCCAGAACCGTACGTACACGGGAGGAATTAAGCCCGGTCTCTTCCGTAAAAAATTGCATGGACCCATCCGCACTCACCTGTACCAGTCCGTATTCACCATAAGTACAGACCCACATATTTCCCTTACTGTCCCTGCGGATACAACGGACACGGACACCCTCTAACAGCTCCGTAACATCTGTGTCTTTCTGCTTGAAATGCTCATCCAGGGTATAGAGTCCCTTATCCGTTCCCACATAAAGATACCCATTGTATAAACAGGTACTGTTGATTACCTTCGGGGTAAAATTCACGGCTTCACTGATATTTTTGAAACGGTTTGCCACAATCTTCATAACACCCTGTCTGGAAGAAGCAAACCAGAGGTTTCCATCCATATCTTCCATACAGTCATCCACGGAATTATTCATGGGGAGGTCTGAAATAATCTTGCAATTGTTCCCAAAAACGTAACCGATTCCGTTATCCGTACAGACAAAGACACAACCTCCGGACGTGGACAGGATCTTATTGACCTGACTTAAGGGTCTCACCTGAATCAGATTGTAATGCTCCATATTGGAAAGACTTTTGGTCTTATAAATATAGTCCGATTCAACACCGATATAAATCTCTCCGTTACATGCATATACACAGGTAGGCACAGCATCCGGGAAACGGCTGCTCTCCACAAATTCCTGCACTTCTCCGTCCCTTATGGTAAAAACATCTCCATTTAAGGTAACACCGTAAATGGTATTTCCATCTCCCATCAAATCACAAATATACTTTTCATTTAAGCGGCTGTCATTCACATAATATAAAGACCCGGTATCGTTGACACAGGCTATACCCTGGGTGGTTGCCAGATAAATAACTCCGCTTTCGTCTTCCGCAATGGCACGGACGGATCCGGATTTTAGTCCCTGTTCTCTTCCGTAAAAGGTAAAACTATCGTTTTCATAAAAAGCCGCACCTTTATCATTGGTACCAACCCATAGGCGTTCCTTCCGGTCGATATGAAGACTTACCACATTACTGATTCCCGTAGTAGAGTCAAAACAGAAAAATTCCGTTCCGTCATAACGGACCAGACCACTGTAACCGCCAATCCAGATGAAACCATCCCGTGACTGCACAATTGCATTGGCATCGGACGTAGGAAGACCATTGTTAATATCATAAAGATAAGCACTCCAGTCAAATCCGTCTGACGAATACTTAATCAGTTCGCTGACCGTATCTTTTGATTCCTCTGCCTTCACATCCGTATCTATGTAATAAAATAAAATTAGGAAACATAGGATAAAAAAACTTAATTTTTTGAACCTTTTCATAGCAATCCTCCTAATTGTACTCTATCACAGTCAAATCCAATATGCAAAGCAAATACATCCTGATTTTTACAAAATTCGACATTTTATAAATAATTTTCTTTAATATAAGAATCTTTGTAAAGTCTTGAAATATGCCGAAAATTGGAGTAGAATGGCTAAGGATTATTAAATTTTTATTAATGAAAGGGAAAAAAAATGAAAAATTGTCAGAACAAGTGGGTACGTGCTGCTATTCCCGCACTTTTACTCCACTGTAGTATCGGAACTGTTTACTGCTGGTCTATCTTCAGCCAGGAAATTGCCGATTACATCGGATTTTCCAAAGGTGCCACGGAATGGGCTTTCAGCTTTGCCATTTTCTTCCTTGGAATGTCGGCAGCATTTTTAGGTAACATTGTAGAAAAAGATATTCACAAGTCTTCCCTTATTGCAAGTATCTGTTTTGCCGCAGGTATGGCAGGTACCGGCTTCTTTATTTATTACGGAGGACTTCATAAGGGAAGTGCACTTGCACTTATTGGTATTTATGTTTGTTACGGTTTTATCATGGGTATCGGTCTTGGTACCGGTTACTTATCTCCTGTTAAGACCCTTATGCTTTGGTTCCAGGACAGAAAAGGTCTTGCTACCGGTCTTGCCGTAGCAGGCTTTGGTGCAGCAAAAGCAATCGCAAGCCCCATCATGCAGGCTATGCTTGACGGACTTGGCGAAGGCGGTATTTTCAAAATGTTCTATATCCTTGCCGGTGTTTACTTTGTTATGATGTTTGTAGGCCACCTGCTTCTTGCAAAACCTGCTGACTGGCATGAACCCGCTACCAAGGATAAGAGCCAGGGAATTATGGCAACCTTAAAGACCAAACCCCTTACCAATTACATCGGTATCTGGTTAATGTTCTACTTAAACATCACCTGTGGTCTTGCACTCATCTCCCAGGAAAAAATGATTGTAAAATGTATCGGTCTTGCAGGAAGTGTTGGTATTATCTCCACTGTATCCGCAATTTTCAATGCAGGCGGACGTCTTGGTTTCTCCGCATGGGCTGATACCATGAAGGACCGAAATACTATTTATAAGCTGATCTTTATTCTTTCCATTGTATTTACCGGTGCAACCATTCTTACCGGCGGTATTGAAAAAGGTAACGGAAATACCCTTCTGACCATTCTTGTACTTGCTTTAATTTTTGTGGTAAACGCAGGTTACGGCGGCGGTTTCTCCAATGTACCTACCTTACTTTCCGATCACTATGGTATGGGAAGCATCAGTGCAATCCATGGTATTACTCTTTCCGCCTGGGCATTTGCAGGTCTTACCGGTAACCAGATGGCAAACTGGATTGTAAATAAATTCGGTACTCCGGTCCCTCTTGCCGGACACGAAGACATTATGGTAAATCCCACCGGTTATCAGTATGTTTTGTACGCAACCATTGCTTTGTATATCATTTCCTTACTGGTATGCATTTTTATGGTTCGTCCTACGGATAAAGCGCTGGAAGCAAAGAAAGCAAAAAAGGCAAAAGCAAATTAATGCATTTGCGGTAAAATACATAATAATCAGTGAATCACAAATCCCGGATACTCCTAAGAATATCCGGGATTCTTTATTTCTTTTTGCAAGTAGCCTTCAAACTGCTCTTACTTCTATAATTCTCTATGGTCGATGACTCTTTTGGTCTTCTTCTCAGAACGGGGCAGGGTTCCGATGGGAACTACCGTAATCTTCGGTGTAACCCCGATTCGGGATTTGAAAAGCTCCTTAATCTTTGCTGCTGCAGCATCGAAATTCACGCGGCCCTCTGCCTCACAGGTTATGAGAATTACATCCTTATTTTTCTCCTCATCATGTGCAATATTGATGTTGTATTCACTGGAAACACCATCCACCAAGGACAGAAGCTCTTCTACCTGACTGGGGAACATATTGACACCGTGAACCTTAAACATATCATCACTTCTTCCCTTGATGATATCGATTCTGGGATATTTTTTGCATTTATCGCAGTTACAGGTTCCGGGAACAATGCGGGAAATGTCATGAGTGCGGAAACGAATTAAAGGTGCACCTTCCTTCACCAGAGTGGTAATCACAATTTCCCCTTCTTCTCCGTCTTCCACCGGCTTTCCGGTTTTAGGATCGATGATTTCAATGTAAATAAAATCATCCCAATAATGCATTGCCGTCTCACCGGGGCAGTTAATGCCGATACCCGGTCCATAGATTTCCGTAAGTCCGTAAATATCGAATAATTCAATTCCCAGACCTTCCCGGATGCTCTTGCGCATCTTTTCACTCCAGCGCTCGGACCCGATAACACCTTTTTTCAGATGAATCTGATCCTTCAGTCCTCTTTTATTAATTTCTTCGGAAAGAAGAAGAGCATAGGAGGAGGTTGCAGTGATAACCGTAGATTTAAGGTCTACCATCATCTGTAACTGCTTATCCGTATTTCCGGGTCCCATGGGAATTGCCATGGCACCTAATTTTTCACATCCAAACTGAAAACCGATTCCCGCTGTCCACAAGCCATAACCGGGTGTAATCTGAATACGGTCTTTATTGGTAATGCCCGCCGTTTCGTAACATCTTGCAAACATCACTGCCCAATCATCCACGTCTTTGGCGGTGTATGGTATGATAACAGGCTTTCCCGTGGTACCGGAAGAAGAATGAATTCTGACAACCTCCTCATCGGGAACTGCCTGAATTCCCAAAGGATAGGCATTTCTCAAATCTTCCTTACTGGAAAAAGGCAATTTTTCAAACTCTTCTTCACTTGAAATTCCTGTTATTCCCAGTTCCTTATATTTATTTCCGTAATAACTGTCCGTCTGAATCAGTCTTTTAATCTGTGCATCCACCTGGGATAACTGTGTGCTGCTTAATTTCATAGGTTTTCTCCTCTTACTACGCCGACACCGACCCGAAACGCTTCTTTGTTGGTTTCCACAAATTTAGGCGGTACGCGCTTTTCAATCTCCTTCATAATGGCTTCTTCAGAAATGCCCAGATGCCCGCTGGCTGCTGCCACTCCGAGAAGCACAATATTAAAATATTTGGTAGAACCAAATTTCCGGCAAAGTTCCTCCGAATTAACCACTATGACATTACATTTTTCCTTCAGGTATGCAATCATGTCCTTTCCGTCATACCCGGTTTCCTGCAAGGTCTCCGTTGTGGGTTTTACGGGTACGGAATTTACGATTACAATACCGTCTTTTTTCAGATATCCTAAGTTTCGGACTGCTTCCGCCGGTTCAAAAGAAAGAATCATATCACTTTTTCCCTTTGGAATCAGAGGAGAATAAGCATCCCCGATCCGCACATGACTGATAACCGATCCGCCCCGCTGCGCCATGCCGATGGTTTCTGCAGAATGCACGGTATTTCCCTCTTCCATGGCGGCGGCTGCAATAATTTTAGAAGCCAGAACCGTACCCTGTCCTCCAACTCCGCAAATCAATATATCTTTATTCATTCTCAAACCACCTTTTCCTTTACTTCACGCTGATTGCACTCACCGGACAAACCTGTGCACAGAGGTTACATCCCGTACAGAGATTGGTATCCATCATTACTTTTCCGTTCTCCACGACAATGGCGGGGCATCCGATTTCCCGGATGCACTTTTTGCACTGAATACATTTTTCGGAAATCTCTGCCTTTTTGGTGCTTTTTGCAATGGCGATACAGGGAGACTTGAAAATAATGGCCTTTACACCCTTTTCTGCGGCTGCTCTTTTCACGGTATCCACTGCTTTGTCAAGGTCAAGCGGATCCACCGTTTCCACAAACTTAAGTCCGATTCCGCGCAAAATATTTTCGATACTGACTTTTTCCACAATGTCACCCATCATATTTCTTCCGGTTCCGGGATGGGGCTGGTGTCCGGTCATGGCGGTGGTGGAATTGTCCAGAATACAAATAACTACATTTGCTTCATTATACACCGCATTTACTACGCCGGTCATACCGGAAGCAAAGAAAGTGGAATCCCCGATAAAGGCAAATGCAGCACCTTCCATTTTCGGATCCACCCAGTGAAATCCCTGTGCCATGGTAACGCCGGCACCCATACAAAGACAGGTATCACACATATCTAGTGGCATGGCATTTCCCAAAGTGTAACATCCGATATCTCCACAGAAATAACTCTTTTTTCCCCTCATGGCCTGCTTTACGGCATAGAAGGATGCTCTGTGGGGACAACCCGCACAAAGTACCGGGGGCCTTACCGGAAGAGAGGGGGCAGAACTTAAATCGATTTGCTCTTCCCCGATAGCAATTCCCAAAAATTTACTCAGTATCAGGGAAATATTTTCATAGGAGTTCTCGCCGCTCACCGAAACATCTCCGGTCAGTTTTCCGCAAATGCTCAAATCCAAATGCTCCTTACCAGCAAGTTTTAAGAGATTTTCCTCAATATAGGGACTCAGTTCCTCCAAAACCATGACCGATTTTGCACCCTTAAGACAACTTAAAGCAAATTTTTCAGGAAATGGGTAGGGGGTAGCTATTTTACAAAGCTTTATATCCGGGAAATCCTTTAAAAATTCCCGTGCATACGCATAACTTACGCCCCCTGCAAAGATAACCTTTTCACAAGGCTTATCCGTATTTACAAAATTCATCCTGTTATCGGAAAAATCATCCCCGATTTCCGGATTTCTTTTTTCTATCATGGCATGATTGGCAAAAGAAAGGCGCGGAAAAATAACCCATCTTTTGGAATCCTTTACAAATCCCTCAAATGCATGAGGCTTAAATTCCTCAGGAACATCAATATTCGCATAAGCATGACAAATCCTGGTGGTAGGTCGAAACAGCACCGGAGTCTTATATTTTTCCGAATAGTCAAAGGCTTCCTGAATCATGGTAAAAGCTTCTTCCGGAGAAGTCGGATCAAAGACCGGAATCCTTGCAAATTCCGCAAATCTTCTGGTATCCTGTTCCGTCTGGGAAGAAATGGGACCCGGATCATCCGCAGAAACAATGACCATTCCACCCTTGACGCCCACATAAGCAAGGGACATAAGCGGATCGGAAGCCACATTTAAGCCCACCTGCTTCATGGTAACCAGTGTTCTCGCTCCGGCATAGGATGCACTTGCAGCAACTTCCAATGCTGCCTTCTCATTTACGGACCATTCCAAATGAAGCCCTTCGTGAGGATATTTACTGATTGTTTCTATAATTTCCGAAGATGGTGTTCCCGGATAACCGGATACAAGATTCACACCTGCTGCCATTGCTCCCAGCGCAATCGCACCATTTCCCATCACATATTCACGTTTCATATGTATTCCTCTCTATCGCCCTTTTAGGATTAAATCTATAATATCATTAATTACGGGGAATAAGCAATTCAAATGTAATCGTGATGTTCTTTGTTCCTTTAAGCAATGTAGGATCCAGCGGAGTAGCTGTAATATTTGATAAATCCCCATCTACCGTTCTAAAATTGCAGTCACCCTTTGCAACCTGTTTCTGCAGGTCACCACACCAGGCGTTGTAAAGATTTACTCTGGTACATTTCCCATT
Organism: uncultured Lachnospiraceae bacterium; assembly: GCA_945919075.1. Taxonomy (GTDB): domain Bacteria; phylum Bacillota; class Clostridia; order Lachnospirales; family Lachnospiraceae; genus Acetatifactor. The sequence continues at coordinate 7,854 of CAMEIX010000012.1, read as the reverse complement.
ATCCGAACTGGTATAATAGTTTTCAAAGGGTACTGCCGTACCATCAAGGGTAACTTCTTTTATATTAATAATCGGCTTGTTAAACAGAATTTCTCCCTCTGCAATTGCAAGCGCAGCAAAGGTAAGTCCGTCGTTACCACCGGCAAAGTCCAGACTGACAGTATACTCACCTGCACCGTTTACAACGACATTGGTAGCCGTAATTCCTGTTGTATTATCGGCAGCATTAAAGGTATCGCCTACACTGTAAGTTCCGGCACCACCATTCCACATAATCCATGCAACAGGAGTACCCGGTGCATATACTTCCTGTCCCGCCCAATGGTCAGGAGCTGCAGCAGCCACTTCTTCCATTTCCTTCTTAACTGCTTCAAGATAAGAATCGCCTAAGGCGGTTTCCTCTGCATAGCAGCGTGATGTGAAAAGCTTAGTCGTTTCATCAGAAATCATGGTAAGAGTTGTCTTATTATAGGAATTACCTGTTGACCAGAGAACCGGACAGAAGTTATTTACATCACATACATTCAAGAAGTAATCTGTGTATTCAATGGTATTTGGAATTTCATAGCTTTCATTACCAATATAAACCGGTAATGCGCCATATTCACCGATAATGACTCCGTATCCTGCTTCTGTAAATTTGGTCATCTTAGAAACCTGCTCGTTCATATAGGTATATTCTTCAGCAAGCCCCCACTTGTAACCGGTTAAATCATCAACAGAATCTGCTTTTTTGTCCCCACAGTAGTTCCATGGATCGTAGTAATGAACGGATACGATAAGTTTGCCGGTAGCGGTATCTTTCGGCATTTTAAAACGCTTATCAATTGTCTTATCGATATTCGTATTGTTACCGGCAATCAGTAAGAAACGATCGTCATTGTTACCGCCGCTGGCACGAACAATATCCACAAACTTCTGGTTAATGGAATTCATAAGTTCATATGTCTCGTCTTCTTCTAATCCCTTATTCATCCAACCGCTGCCTAATTCTTCATTGGCAGATTCTAAAATAAGCATATCGGAATAGTCTTTGAATCTCTCACTAACCTGCGTCCAGATTGCTTCATAAATTTTCCACGCCTGTGCGTTCTCTTCTTTCGTACCTGCAAAAAGCTCCCACCAGCCACCATCCCAGTGGTCATTTACAATTACAAACATTTCTGATTCAATTGCCCAGTCCACAATTTCCTGAACACGATCCAGATATGCTTCATTAATGGTGTAATCCCCGTTTTCATAATCCATCATGTTTGTCCATGCGACAGGAATTCTGATGGTATCAAATCCACAGTTTTTCATACCGGCAATCATTGCCTTAGTGGTCACGGGCTGTCCCCATGCAGTTTCGTACTTGCTGACATCCAAATCTTTGCCGAAGTTGGTATTAACAGCTTCCATTGTGTTTCCAAGGTTAATACCATTTCCAAGGTACTTTGTTAACTCTACAGCATTAACATCTGTAAAATCCATTTCACTGAATACTGCTGAGTTAACGTATGCATTGTTTGAAGCCTGGTTACCGTTATTTTCTTCTTCCTGCAAAGCATCCCAGGACATATCGGAAAGAGTAAAGGTCACAGAAATTGTAGTGGGATTCTTTACCGTTGTAAAATTCGCTACATGTTCCGCTGTATTGGAAACCTCTTCCACTGCAGAACCGTCCCATGCGTTAATGGGATCATTGGTATCAAAAATGCCTGTGCTCTTAAGTGCGGACTTTGCTTCTGTCTTGGTAATTGTAAGCTCTGTTCCGTCAACCACTACGGAATCATACTTAATGTTACAAGCAGTAATGCCGGACGGCTCACTCTTTTTAGAACCCATATCCAGAATGTAAATTGCAGTAAGATTCGTTAACGAATTTACACCTGCAGAAGCCGCTTCATCAGAAAGATCCTTTGAGCAGTCAAAACTTAATGTATACTGACCATTCTCAGATACGATGATGGACTCGCCTGATTCATTCTTATAATAGGAATGATCCGCATCGTTGTAATAAACATTGAGTGCAAGTTCCACAAAGTTCTCCGGTGTTTCCGGTGTTGATGGTGTATCAACAGTCTCACTCTCTACAGGACTTTCTTCGTTGTCATTTGACTTTCCGCAGCCTGTAAGACCAAGTGACAAAACCATCGTCATTACCATTAGTATAGCTAACCATTTCTTTTTGAATTTCACTTTTTGCATCTCCTTTTCTTTTTAAAAGTAATTATATAGATTTTATCATTTATTTGCAAAACAATATATAGCGAGGTTTTTATAAAAAAGATGTGATTATTATACTTTTTGGCAAAAATGTCATCCATTTGTTCCTACAAATACTTCATAGATTTTTTGATATCTATATCCCTTTTTTACCATTGTTGAATCAGGCACAATTACCTTTAAATCTACTAACTGGTTAATAATCTTAGAGACAACATTTACAGATACGCCAATTGGTGTCTGCTGTAATTGCATCTCGCTTAAAACTTCTTACCCTCTTTCATAAATTCCAGAATATTAATATGATTTATTCCATTTCTTTTTTGAAGCAAATAATCTGTTGTCACAACATACTTCATGTAATTATCTCTAATCATTTCCAATGGTTTGTATTCTCTATTTTCGATCTGTTTACTCACCACTTAACAGATATGAATTTGAACTGGTAATGAAATAGAATAGTCTCCATCATTTATGAACGCATTGATAATTTCCTCAAAAATATCATTTTAACAACACACTTTTTAAAAATTAGTCAAAATGTGTGTTGTTAAAACTAATATTAGCAAACGGTAGATACGACCATTGAGCAACTGCCATTCTATTATCAGACTAAGCTCACTCTTACGGTTGATCAGTTGTTTGAATATAAGAGAACCAGTCCATCAACAAGCAAAAGAGATTATTGAACTCTACGGAAACAACAGCCGCAAGATTACCTGTGACTACAATATTGATGACTGATGCTACTTCTGGAAGCAATTAAGTCATAGAACCAAATACGCACTATGTCTTTTCCTATTGCTGCTTTACGCAGCATATATAATTATTTCTTGCATTTTTGCAGCAAACATTGTATAATCATTGTGAAGGAGAATGCCATGAATAATCCAGGTCAATATTTGAAATCCCTTCGCGAAAGGCTTGGTCTTGGTGTAAAGGCCGTGTATTCCAAAACTGGAGTTGGGGATTCTACTATCCGTCGTATAGAAGAAGGAATTACCAAAAATCCTCCTGCAACACAACTAAAAGCTTTAGCGAATTTTTATGGAATAGATGTAATCGAACTATATAAAGCATATGGATATCTGGATGAGGATGATCTTGAAAGAAAAACTGTATGTTTTGAAAATTCAGAGTTTTTAACAGATGAAGCTATTGCTTCAATACAAGAACTAATAAACCTATTGACAGAAAAGAGGACACAAAAATGATATATAGATTAGGCGAATTATTCTGTGGTCCCGGGGGAATTGGGTGGGGTGCAACCAACGCCAATATCGGAAACGACGATTATCGCATTGTCCACCAATGGGCTAATGACTATGATGAATCAACTTGTGAAACATACCGTCATAATATCTGTCCTAACGCTCCGGAAACAGTTTATCATGGAGATATTAGAACTTTTGATATGTCACAATTAGCTCCAATCGATGCCCTCGCCTTTGGTTTTCCCTGCAATGACTATAGTGTCGTAGGTGAGCAAAAAGGAATGGACGGCACATTTGGACCGCTTTACTCTTATGGAGTCAAAGCATTAAAAATGTTTAAACCTACGTGGTTCCTAGCAGAAAATGTTGGTGGATTACGAAGTGCCAACGAAGGAAAAGCTCTCACTAAAATCTTGGAAGAGCTCCGAGGAGCAGACTATACTATCACTCCTCATTTATATAAATTTGAAGACTATGGAATACCTCAGGCAAGACATCGTTTAATAATCGTTGGAATACGGAATGATATCCCTGTAGAATTCAAAGTGCCGTCTCCGGCTCCTTATGCTAATATTGATAATACCTGCAAAAATGCTATTGAGAATCCACCGATTCCTCAAAATGCTTTTAATAACGAACTTACAAAGCAGTCTAAGCAAGTTGTCGAAAGATTAAAACACATAAAACCTGGGCAGAATGCTTTCACTGCTGATTTGCCGGAAGAATTGAAGCTAAACGTTAAGGGTGCTAAAATCAGCCAAATTTATAAGCGCCTTGATCCAACAAAACCATCATATACTGTAACAGGTAGTGGCGGTGGTGGAACACATATCTACCATTGGTCAGAACCTCGCGCTCTCACAAACCGCGAACGTGCTCGCTTGCAGACATTTCCTGATACTTATGAATTTATAGGATCCAAAGAAAGTGTTCGTAAGCAAATCGGAATGGCTGTGCCATGTAAAGGAGCAAAAATAATTTTTGAAGCCATCTTAAAATCATTTGCCGGAATTGAATATGAAAGCATTGAGCCTTCAATTACAGAATAAGAAACAGCTGTACTACTCCTATTGCGAATAGTACAGCTACTTTTTTATTCATCATCTTCAATTACGTCATAATAGATAATGTCTCCTGGCAATTTAATGTTAGGAACCCATAAAGGTCTACCACCCCATCCTTTATTTCCAGTTACTTGATACATAGTTAATACCAATTTTGAAGGAAACTCACTTCCTAATTTCCAATCATTAGGAGAAAGCAATGCGCCAGTTCCTTGTGCAACATCTCTGTTTCGACGTACAATCAAAATACCTTGTCCCGCTGGCTGCTCTGATAATATGGTATCGATAATCGAAATAAATGCCTTTAACTTAAAATCCGGGCTTGGAATAATATGACTTAGGATTTCTTTTACAATTCTAAGACTTACTTGATAATATGGTTCATCAGAAGCAAATGGTTCAAGGAGCTTTGAGAGCTCATCTATCGAATCATTATCGGGATAATATGGATAGTAATTCGTTCCACCAGAAAGCATTTCTACATGATCTGTATCGAGTACATTTTTCCTTGTAGGATTCAATCCATTTGGATAATATACCTTTATATCCTCAATTCCTCTTTCAATCTGAGCAATTATAGAATTGTTTGTTGCGTTAATATCAGAGAATAATTTATACAAGTTTTCATCAATAAACACTCGCATCAAACCAGGATCTCTGTCATATCCGAACATACGACTATGCTGCCACATTGTATCAGCTTGAGGCTTCTTGCTTGTTCTTGTATAGTAGATAGTTTGAAGTCCTGGGAACGTAACACCTCTGCCTAGTGTATTTCCACCAATTACAAAATTACATCCCGTTTCATACTGCTCGCTATCTATATCAGATTTGCCATTCATAATAAGAACTTGAATTGCCTTTTCATCAATAAGTTCATATGCTTTTTGAAGAAACTGATCTAACGGCACCTTTTCCTTTTTTGCCGGTGTAAGATTATCATATTCTTTTTCTATTTCATCTTTGAAAGCATCATTTCTGTTTTCTACACACCACGCAATCTCCTTGATTACATCATCAGAATATTTTTTATGAACTGCTTGTCTTACACTTGGATGAATCAAACAATTTGCCACCTTACCACCAGATGCCAACACCTGTGATGCAACTGCAATATGTCTGATTACTACACTTTTTGTAGGATCTTCTATCTGTTCCAAATAGTTGACACATTTTGGTTTTCCTGTTGACGGGAAGAAAAAGTCACCACCTAAATAACTTGCTCCTGGCTGAAAATAATATGTAAAATATGGATGCCATCCTGATTCTACTGTCTGCAAGAAAATAGCCTGTGGAGTTCCTGTCACTTGAAGATATATACTGCTTGATGCTCCGTTCTTAATAATATCAAGATACTTATTGATAGATGATTGACGATCTATATTTACTAAAGTATTTAAAGAAGCGGCATCTGCCTCATCATCAATAAGAAATAATGGATTGCCTCTCATGAAACCTGTTGAATTAAATATATTAGCCCATAATTTTAATATACGCACATTCTTCTTTAAGACAATAATCGTAGGTTGAAGAAGACTGTTGTCCGTAAAAATCATAGAGTCATTCTCTCCACAAATACAATAACCATCAAGATCTGCTTTTACACGATCCAATGTTTGCTGTTGTAACACAACATTATCTGTTGTCAACAAAACGAATACAGGAAATCCCAAATCAGTCGCTTTTGAAATAATGCCAAACATTTGACCAGTTTTTCCAGACTGAACATTTCCAAAGAGCAGACCTATCTCATGGCTGGTGAACGAAAAATTTTTAATATACTTTTCTCCAACTTCTTCAGCTGTATGTGAAATAGATTCAGCAAGTTTCTCATTTCCACGTGCTATTATCTTATTGAGATAATTCTTCAAATATTGCACTACTCTTCATCTCCTTCTTCATTTGTTGGCTTAAAAGAGAGCATCCACACATCTAAAGGTGTTCCATCATCATCCATTGCTGTCTGACCTGTTTTTTTGAGATATAGGTTTTCGCATCCATATTCTTCCAGCATCTCTTTTGTAATCATACCCTCTCGATCTGTATCCGCTTGTGTATCATTAACTGGATTAACTAAGCCTGCTGCCACTAATCTTCCCTTGAGCCATCTCCCCATAATCAGTTCATCACCTACAGCACTAAACTGTTTATTTCCATCGCTTGTGGTATGTGCTTTGAACCAATAACCATCATCAGTAACAATGTAAAAAGGAACATTCTTTTCCGGATAACCTTCTAGTTTTGTTATTTCTTTTGCCACCGTAAGCTGAGTTTCATACCAATCTCTTGATTTTCGCTTGCTTCTCGGAGCCGCATAGCATACATTAACATTTGATTTTGTAAAATGCTTTCCATCATCCATATGTCTTTCATCTCGTGCTGGAACTTTTAATGGCAAAAGAAACGAAGCATATGATGTACATCGTTTGTAAAATTCAACGTTAGACTTAGGCACCTCTGTTACAAGTTCAATCCCTGAAAGAGCCGTATTCATTTCATATATCAAAGGCATTCCCTCAATAGATGCAATATTTGCTGAAATATTGGGTTTCTTCAACTCTTCTATATGATTTACTATTTCTTCAACTTCTGATATATCTTCTGTAATTGCAGAAATCTCATACTGCCTTCTATTGTTTGCTTCAAGTTTGATTACTCCTAAATTTGCTGAACCAATTATTGCAGAAAATGGTTTATTATTCTTGTAAAACGCATAGAGTTTTCCATGATACTTGAATGATTTAATCATGCGGATTTCACCAATTCCCATATCCTGCCACTTTTTATTTATCCTGATTGCTGTATGATATGACCCCTCCGGCATTCCTTCAATAAAGTACATTCCAATATTAAGGCATATATTTTTTATATTATTTTTTTCAACTAACGAATCCAATTCTTCTAAAGAAGCACGAGAAACATAGCCCACCGCAATTTCAATTCTATCTGCTAACTGCATTTGATTATTGATTGCATCTGCAATAGTTTCTTCTCCTTCATTAACTGCAAATGGTAAAATGTTTGAATATAATAATTTCATTTTCAAGCCTCCCTGCATATGATGTAAAACTCTTAGCCTAAAATAAAACATTTCAAATTAATATTACCATAAAATCCTTTAATACTAAAGAGGGTATTTATTCAAAATATCATTACCGATAGCATACCTTCTTATTTTATTTATAATAATTGCTAAAAAATATTTTTGCAATTATTGATTCTTTAATCATGACATACAAAAAGCAGCAATGATTTCATCATCATTACTGCTTAAAATGAACGTTTCCTGCGGGAATCGAACCCACAACTGCCCCTTAGGAGCGACGCCGAGTGGTGTTTTTCCCTGTCAAGGGTTGTAAAGCTAAGTC
>CAMEIX010000011.1 GCA_945919075.1 uncultured Lachnospiraceae bacterium | reverse complement strand
GAGTCTCCGTAGTAGCAGGAGTCACTGTAGTAGCCGGAGTCTCCGTAGTAGCAGGAGTCACTGTAGTAGCCGGAGTCTCCGTAGTAGCAGGGGTCACTGTAGTAGCCGGAGTTTCCGTGGTAGCAGGAGTTTCCGTAGTAGCAGGGGTCTCTGTAGTAGCAGGAGTCACTGTAGTAGCCGGAGTTCCCGTAGTAGGAGTCTCTGTAGGAGCCGGAGACTCTTTAGGAGGAGTCGAGGGCGTAGGTGTCTTCGTAGGGTTAGGTGTCGTTGAAGGTGTAGGTGTAGCAGTAGGTGTTTCGGTAGGTGTCTCTGTAGGCGAAACCGTAGGTGTTTCAGTAGGTGCTACAGTGGGTTTGGGCGTGGATGTCGGTGCAATTGTCGGAATGATCGATGGCGTCTCACTGGGATCCGGTGTCTGAACTTCAGGAGAAACGGTTGCAGGCTCTGTGGGTTCGGGAGAACTGGTTTCAACCGGTTCTTCTTCTCCGTCCAGGGCATCCATGATTTTAGCAAGGACCACGTCATTTAAGACGATTTCCCTATTGTTATTGGTATCCAAAAGTTGATTCAGCATGGAAACCGGAATATCGGTATAGGTAAAGCCGGTAACCGGACTGGTACCTTGCGGCACGGTGTTATATTCTCCGGTGGATTTATCATAAAAAACAAAGTAGGAATAGCCGTTCACAGAAGGGTCAACGGAACCTGTTGTGGTCGGGTCTGTCTTGATGATAACGGACTGATCTTCTGTTACTAAAACAGGAGCTCCTTTTGGATTTCCGTTTTTATCTAAAAGCTGTACCTCTACCGTACCATGCAGGGTATAAAGACGGGTAATGTAACTATTATCTGCCTGCTTTTCTACCGATACAATGAAACTGGTGCCTCGTACTGCCATAGTGGACTTCGGAGTGTTTATCGAATAGGAAGAAGAGTCTGACAGGGGAGATGTAATTTCATTTAAAATGGTTCCCTGTTTCAGATTGAGGGTAGTCTTGCTATTGGAAGCAGTTCCGGTGGCATTCAGTTCCAAAACGGAGCCGGCATCCAGCTGTATATATTTATCATTATCCAGATTCAGTCTAAGAGTACTGTTATCCAGCACAGATACGATATCTTCATTCTCTAAATTCATATTTACATAGGCATCCAGAATACCCGCTGATTTCCTGTCTACAGTAGATTTTCCTTCCATTTCAAAAACCTTTATAAGACGGTAGGAATCCGGTTTTTTGAGCACGCCGGCAACAACTGCTGCAGTGGCTACCACAACGGTGCAGGATGCACATACGACGAATATTTTGTTTTTTAGTAAGGATAATAGTTTCATAAATAGCCTCCATGATGAATAGGGTTGTGGGGTTACAGTAAACCTTTGGAACTCAAAAAATCAATGGAACGACGCTGATTTTCCAAAGAGGTAGTTTCAATAAGAACAGTTGCATTCGGAAAATAGCGGGTTCTCTCAAGAATAAAATGATCCCAGTTAATTTTTCCGTCTCCCACGGCGAGGTGGAGGTCGGAAGTAAGATCATTATCATTAATATGTATATGTCTGATATAGGGAGCCAGAGTACTGCTCCATATTTCATTCGGTACACCGGACAGGGCAGCATGTGCATAATCGTAGCATACCCCGTAATTGGCAAAACGGCATAATCTTTCCGATAGCATCCGCAGCATTTGGGGAGAATCATCAAACATATTTTCTATATAGATATTCAAATGGGGCTGCTCTTCCAGAATATGGCTCCAGAAATCCTCGTTTTTGGAAAGCCAGCCTTGGATGTAGGTCTCCGCTTTTAACATGGGGTTATGATTGGTATGAAATATGACGGAGGATGCCCCAATCTGTTCTGCAATCTTTAAACTCTGTAAAATCCGCATCTCGGAAATATGGCGAATCCTGGCATCCTCACTGAATACGAGGACATCAAAAAAATCTCCGTGACAGGTGCAAAGGGAGGGGAGTCCGGCCTCCTTATATTGACGGATAACGGACAGGCACAGTGCAGAATCGTCCAATACGTCCGGTAGAAAAAAATCATTAAATTCAAAACCCAGATTGTAGCGGGCAGATAGAGAGAGGCTTTCTGCCAAATGATTCCTGTCCGGAATGATTAGAAAACGGCTCATTTTTTATCTCCTGTTGTAGTATTGTTTTCCGGAGTACTTTCCGATAAACGCTCTGGTTTCATATCACCTGTAATTTCAGTTAGGGAATATACAAAGACACCTTTGGATTTTCCCTTTAGAGGAATTTCTCCGATAGGGTCTGCCGTAATACGATCTTTTACCTTCTCGTAAACTGCTTCACTGATAAGCACCTGACCCCGTTTGGCATTGGATTCCAATCTCGCAGCAGTGTTTACGGTATCACCGATGGCGGTATAATCCATTCTAAAATCGCAGCCGATATTGCCTACAACCGCATTTCCGCAGTTGACACCTACACCAAAGCTGACGCTTTTTCCGTACTTCTCCAGAAACTTCTCTTCAATGGCATTTCCACCCTGTACAATTTCATAAGCAGTCTTGACTGCCCGGAAAACATAATCATCCAGGTCGAAGGGTGCATTGAAGACTGCCATGGTGGCATCTCCGATGAATTTATCCAAGGTACCTCCGTTATTAAAAATAGCATTGGTGGTAAGATTCAGGTAACTGTTTAGAATATCCACCACCTGCTCCGGCTCCAAACTTTCGGACATAGGGGTAAAACCACGGATATCCACAAATAAAACGGCAATGTTACGGTTCTCACCACCCAGAGTGATGTGGTATTTGCCGGATTTGGCAATTTCATCCACTACCTGGGGGGCCACATATTTCCGGAAAGCGTTGGTAATTTTTCTTTTTTCCGCCGCTGCTTTCACATAATGGCGCACCAGATTGATTATATATCCCGCCAAGGCAAACAAAGGCGTGTAAACTAACGGTAATATGTAACCGGCATTATAAAGGAATACACAGCCCAAAATCCACCCTATGAAAATGAGTAGTACAAAGGGGGTGGAAAATTTGACATTTCCTTTTTGGGAAACAGCATAAGCAAGGACTGCCAATAGGGCAGTAATAAGAGACACCATAAAACGGCCTGCGGGTACGGGATTTTTTCCATCCAGAAGGGCCTGTATAATATTGGCATGAATTTCCACTCCAAACATCTGCTGTGAACTGTTCGGTACGGAATACTGGTCGTACAAACCGGAGGCATAAGCACCCATTAAGACAATACAGTCCGTAAAAACAGCCGGATTGTAGTTTCCATTTAAAAGATCACAGAGAGGAATGATTTCGTAGTCACCGGGGCGGCCTGCATAGGAAATCCACATGTTTTGGTTGTGGTCTAAGGCAGATACATGGGGGACAATCTGGTTGCGCTCGCAATACATGGTATATATGGTGGAAGCAAAACTGTTAAAAGTCCGGTTTCCATATAGCTCAGGAACTTCTATTGTAAGAAGAGCAGAGCGCAGTACTCCGTCTTCATCCGGGGAGGCATTGACAAAACCGGTTTCACACATATCGGAAATAATGGGGAATTCAATTTCTTCCACATGATAATGGTCAATATAGCCGTTACCGTTTTCATCTGTTTTATAAACACTGTTAAAATTAATGTAGGAGCCGGCAACAATATTGTCATGCAAAGCACAGGCCTCCATAAATTTACGGTCACCCTCCGGAGTCATTTCCCCAAAGAACATAATATCCATACCGATGACAGCGGGATAATCGCCCAGAATGTTCAGAGCATCGGCATAGATGCTGCGGTCCCAGGTACCCATGGGACCAAGTTGCCGCAAGGTCTCATCATCAATGGCAATGATTTTAATTTTGTTATTGATACCCCGGGGAGATTGATAAATCTTGTCCCGCAAAAGGCAGTCTACGGAAAATAATGCATCCGAAAACGTGATGGAAAAGGTAAAGAGCAGAACCAACACCAATTCCGCAATAGCGAACAGGTTTTTTTGCCGGGATTTCATAAACACCTCCAAAAAATAACAAAACGAAACAAGGTTTTTTAAAAAACACAATTTACTTATAGAGAACAAACTGATATTATTATATGTAGTATACCAAATATTGGAGCAAATAGAAAGGAGAAATCGTTCATGTGTGATAAAATCGGTAATAGAACGTCAGAAGAACTGTTAAATCAAATTTTTGAGATAACGGAAAACCTGTATAAGGAAATGTCCAAGGCGGATGACCAGGCCAATAATGACCATGCACAGATTTTCAGACTTTTAACCGATCTCGGAAGAACACTTGTCAATGCGGACAGGGCGAGTTTCTGGAAATGGGACAAAAGAAGGCATGAATTATGGACCACGGCGGCTGTGGGAACCGATCGGATTATCATTCCGGAGGGTACCGGACTTGTGGGAAAGGCACTCAAGGAAAAACGCACGATTATTACCCATGACCCTTATCATAATCCGGATTTTAACGCAGATGTGGATAAGAGTACCGGTTATGTCACAAAGTCCATCCTGGTAATGCCGATTTCCAATTGTAAGGGGGAGTTTATCGGAGCTTATCAGGCCATTAATAAGCTGGATAACGACGGCAAATTTGATTTGGAAGAGGATACCAGAAGGCTTTCCCTGGCAGCATTTATTTGTGGAATTACTTTGGAGTCAGAGGCATTCCTGGATGATTCCATGCACGATAAGCTTACCTGCATTAAGAATCGTATGGGATTTTATAATGACTATAACAAGAGTGTTGCTAAGATTCTGGCAGATACGGCAAGCAACAGAGCCGTTTCCCTTTTTATCTGTGATATTGATTTCTTTAAGAAAGTAAATGATACATACGGACATAATGCAGGAGATGCGGTGCTTCGTCATGTGGCAGATATTTTTACCAGGAATCTCAGAATCTGCGATAGTGTATACCGCTGGGGCGGGGAGGAATTTATCGTGGTTTTACAGGATACGGACATGATGGGAGCGGCAGAGATTGCGGAGCGCATGAGATGTCTGATTATGGATTCCGTATGCGAATTTGAGGAACTTAAGATTAAAGTAACTATGAGTTTTGGTGTTACCCGTCTTGATCCGGGCAAATCCATTGAAGATAATATTAAGGATGCGGACGAAAAGCTTTATAAAGCAAAAGAAAGCGGACGTAACATCGTCATTACAGAATAATGGAAAAGTAGTGCAGCAGGTCGTTGCAGAATTATTACAGTAAAATAAATAACAGAAATGACCGGAAAGGTTGGGCATCGTGCGTAAAAAACAAAGCAGACTTATAAGTGTAATGCTTATGCTATTTATACTTGTTTCAGGGATGTACTTTGATAGTTTCAGAGTAGATTCCGGGTTTGTGTGCGCACCTGAACAAGCTTCGGCTTCCAGTATGGTACCTGTGGATTCTGTTATTGCAGATGCTAAGTCATGCACTGCAGAAACAATAGGAAGCCGGGGAAACTTAGGTCAGGGACAATTCATGGGTCGACTGGCGCAACAGAGAAGGGATACCAAGGCAGCCCTGTCTCTGCTGTGTCTTAATATCGTTTCCTTAAACGAAGGAAAATTCTATACACATTTCGAGACGATACAATCCGTATCGGAAAATCAGCAGGAACTTGTCATAAACTATATTCACAAATCTGACGGAAAGAAGCACATCTGACAGTCTCCATTTTTCGGCCTGGGAAAACGCAGGCTTATTCATGTACGCAAAAATGAAAATGGTGGGGCATACGGGGCGGGTATGCTTATTTGTTATGCCCGGAATGGAGGAATGGAATGCAGGACATGATTGCGGTATTATTGTGCGTCATTGCTTTGGTTGCCGGCATCTGGAGCTGGCGGGTGGATAATGGCGGTACATTTGCAAAAGAGGAGAAAAATAAGACAGATGAATGTGAGGAATGCAGAGATGAGAAAAACTAAGATAATATGTACGATTGGACCGGCTTGCGAAGAAATTACGGTTCTTTGTGAAATGTGTCTTGCAGGAATGAATGTTGCAAGATTGAATTTTTCTCATGGTACACATGAGGAGCACCAGAAAAAGATAGATGCGGTCAAAAAGGTCAGAGAAAGGTTGAACCTGCCGATTCCCATTATGTTGGATACAAAGGGACCGGAGTATCGTATAAAAACCTTTGAGAATGGAAAGATTTGGCTACACGAAGGTGACGAATTCACTTTTACCACCAAAGAGATTGAGGGAAATGAAAAGAGGGTGTCCGTGAATTATAAACAGCTTATGGAAAATCTCAGAGTGGGAGATACCATACTGGTAAATAACGGATTGGTTGTTTTTAAGGTCGTGGAAATAAATGATACAGAGGCAAAATGTAAAGTGGTGACAGGGGGAGAATTATCCAATCGTAAAAGTATGAATTTCCCCGGCAAGGTCATGAAGCATGAATTTCTTAGCGAACAGGATAAAGAAGATCTGTTGTTCGGCATTAAGAACAAGGTGGATTTTATAGCAGCTTCCTTTGTGTCAAAAAACCAGGACATAGCGGATATGCGGGCCTTTTTGGATAAGAACGGTGGGAAGGATATTGATATCATCGCCAAGATAGAAAACAGGGCCGGAGTGGAAAATATTGAGGAAATCTGTGAGATTGCAGACGGAATTATGATTGCAAGGGGGGACCTGGGTGTGGAGATTCCTGCCATGGAGGTCCCTGCCGTCCAAAAGTATCTGATCAGTAAGTGCAGACTGCTTGGAAAACGGGTTATTACGGCAACAGAGATGCTAGAATCCATGATTCATAATCCAAGGCCTACAAGAGCAGAATTATCGGATGTTGCAAATGCGGTTTACGATGGCACGTCTGCGGTTATGCTTTCCGGAGAAACGGCATCCGGTAAATATCCTGTCGCAGCAGTAAAAAACATGGTGGAAACCGTAGCATTTACGGAAAAAAGCATCCATTACGACAAACACTTCAAAACCACGGAATTTACCATCAAAGATAATCTGGATGCAGTATCCCATTCTGCCTGTGCGATGGCAATTGATGTCAACGCAAAATGCATTGTGGTCAATTCGTTAACGGGACATACCGCAAGAATGGTCAGCAGATTCCGATGTCCGGTGGATATTATTGGTATGACAACCTCCGAAAGAGGGTGGAGAAAACTAAATATGAGTTGGGGAGTAACACCGGTTTTATGTGAAAAGTTTACATCCATGGAGGATATGTTTAAAAATGACCTCAAAAGGGCAAGAGCAGTATTTGGCCTTAAGGAGGGAGACAATGTGGTCCTGACAGGAGGATTAATGGACGGAAACACAGGAAATACAAACATGATTAAGGTGGAAAGGATTTAATATATGAATTTTACATACGTCATGGGTTTACTTGGCGGGCTGGCGCTGTTTCTGTACGGAATGCATATGATGAGTACCGGTCTTGAGGCCGCAGCCGGAGATAAACTGAAAATTATTTTGGAAAAACTGACAACAAACCGATTTGCGGGTGTACTGGTAGGGACTGTGATTACTGCAATTATCCAATCATCGTCAGCAACAACGGTTATGGTGGTAGGATTTGTCAACTCCGGTCTGATGACACTGAATCAGGCTATCTGGATTATTATGGGTGCCAACATCGGGACAACGGTAACCGGACAGCTGATTGCTTTGGATGTTGGAGAGATAGCGAAAATGATAGCTTTTCTGGGTGTTGTGATCATTGTATTTATCAAAAACGAAAAGCTGAAGTATGTAGGGGAGATTATGGCAGGGTTAGGAGTCCTGTTCATCGGTATGGACATGATGGGGGCTGCCATGTCGCCCCTGGCAGATACACAAAGCTTTATCAATCTTCTGACAAAATTTAAAAATCCGTTATTGGGAATTATGGCAGGGGCAGGTTTTACGTCATTAATCCAGTCTTCATCCGCTTCTGTCGGGATTCTGCAGACCCTGGCTGATAGCGGAGTGATAGAACTAAAGAGCGCGGCATTCGTATTATTCGGGCAGAACATTGGTACATGCATTACCGCATTTCTGGCTTCGGCAGGAACAAACAGAAACGCAAAGAGAACCACACTGATTCATTTCATGTTTAATATTTTCGGAACGGTATTATTTACTTTCCTGTGTCTTACTACTCCGCTAATTACCATGGTGGAAAGCTGGACACCCGGAGATGCATCAGCCCAGATAGCAAATCTTCATACCACGTTTAATGTTGTAACCATGCTTTTACTATTGCCCTTCGGAACGGTTTTAGGAAAAATTGCCACAGTGATTCTGCCGGGATCCCATGCTTTACAGGAATTACAAAAAGCGATATAATTTTTGAAGAGGAAATCCGGAATCTGCTTGATTTTGCAAAAGAAATCTGGCTGAATGGCAAAGAATAGGAGCATAGTATGTTTGAATTTAAACTGCAGTTGGGGTGTCTCATCGTAGTTTTGTACATCACAGTCATTTATGTCAAAAATACACTGGATAGGCAATTCCCCTGTAACCGGTATTTTGATGCACTTCTTGTAATTTCACCATGGGCCATCATATTTGACGGTGTCACCGCTTGGACGGTGAATCACATGGATATCGTACCGGACTGGCTGAATCTGTTGTTCCACGGGCTGTTTTTGATATCGATGAATGTTCTGCTGTCTCTGATTTTTGTGTATATGATAAATCAGACAGTGGGCATCCGAAATAAAAAGCAGCTCGCACTGTACATCTTACCCGGAGCACTGGTGACACTTTTTATGCTGTGTTCCCTGGATAAATTGTATTACATACACGGAGAGACCACAAATTATTCCTATGGGGCGGCTGTAATTGCATGCTATCTTTCCTTATTTGTCCATTTTGTAATGATTCTCGTTCTGATTTATACAAAAAGAAGGACGTTGGAAAAGAAAAAAAGGTCCAGTATCGTATCCTTCCTGCTTTTAAGTCTGTGTCTGTTAATTGCGCAGGTTCTTCTGCCGGAAATCCTTATTTCTGCAGTAGTACCTATGATTACCATAATTGGAATCTATGTAAATTTTGAAGATCCGTCCTTAAGGCGTCTGCACCGTTACAATGCCAACATGGTAACGGGGTTTGCAACCCTGGTAGAAAACAGGGACAACAGTACCGGCGGGCATATTCGGAGAACACAGGGATATGTACAGATTCTTCTGGATGAAGTTCAGCGTCAGCCGATTTACTACCGGTCCGTGACAAAGGATTATATACGAAATGTAGTGGATGCCGCTCCGATGCATGATATCGGTAAAATTTCAACACCGGACTATATTCTCCAGAAACCCGGCAAGCTTACGGATGAGGAATATGCGATTATGAAGCAGCATGCTGCGGTTGGAGGAGACATTATAAAAGAAACTTTTGCAAGTCTGGATCACCCGGAGTATCTTCAGATTGCTTATGAGGTGGCACGATTCCATCACGAAAAGTGGAACGGCAAAGGATATCCGGATGGATTAAAAGGCAGGGAAATACCTCTTCATGCCAGAATTATGGCCATTGCGGATGTGTTTGATGCAGTTTCCTCCAAAAGATGTTATCGTGACCCCATGCCGGTGGAGACCTGCTTTCAGATTATCCAGAATGGCTCAGGTAAAGATTTTGACCCGGATTTAGTGGAATTATTTATGAATGCGAAGGATAAAGTTCTTGTATATTATGAACAGGATAAGGAAATTGCTTCAGGAGAATAATAGATTACGGAGGTATGAATGGAAAAAGATGGTAAAGAAAAAAAGTTAAGTATATACTTCAGAACGAAACTCAAAGATGCGCTCAGAGAGCTGAATCCATCTAATTTTATAGCGCTTATCGTGGCCGGTACGATTAATGCATTTGGTGTTACGCTCTTTCTCTTTCCGGTAAAATTATATGACAGTGGGGTGTCAGGTGTTTCCATGCTGTTGGACCAGATTACGCCTGAGTACTTAACATTGTCCCTGTTTCTGATTATTATAAACGTTCCTATCTTTATCTTTGGATTAAAAAAACAGGGAATGGCATTTACGGTTTATTCCGTATTTACGGTAATGGTATATTCCTTCATGTCCTTTTTAATCATGGACGTTTTGCCGATTGATGTATCCTTTGTATCTCCCCTGGCAGGTTCGGACCTGTTATTATGCGCCATTTTTGGCGGTGTCATTTCCGGTATCGGAAGCGGCCTGACCATTCGCTTTGGCGGTGCCATTGACGGTGTGGATGTTTTGTCCGTGGTTTTTGCCAAAAGGCTGGGGATTTCACTGGGGACGTTTGTGATGATCTTTAATACGATTCTATACGTTATCTGTGGAGTGGTTATAAAGAGTTGGATATTACCCTTGTATTCCATAGTTACATACTTTGTGGGTTCCAAAACGGTTGATTTTGTGGTAGAGGGAATTGACCGTTCCAAATGTGCAATGATTGTGACAACCAAGGCATCCAAGATTTCGTATGCCCTGGCGGAGAATTTTCAGACAAGCGGCACAATCGTTAAGGCCGTTGGCGGGTATTCCAAGGAGGAAAAGGAAATTATTTACTTTATTATTAATCGCTTTCAGATTAACAAACTGAAATCCATTGTACATGAAATTGATGATTCCGCTTTTATTTCCTTACAGGATGTATCCGATATCATAAGGAAGGTAAATGACTGAAATCGGAATATCATGGATTGTGAAAATGGCAATTAATGGGTATAATATTTATAAATAAAACTAAGGAGGATAATATGGCAGACGTAAGACCGGAATCAATGGAACGTATTACGACCGCTGCGCAGGCACAGGCGTTTATCGCTGAGCAGGTGGCAGCAGTGAAGGAGCAGGTAGGGGACAAGAAGGTGCTTCTTGCACTCTCCGGTGGTGTGGACTCATCCGTAGTTGCCGCACTGTTAATCAAAGCAATCGGTAAGCAGCTGGTATGTGTTCATGTAAATCATGGACTTTTAAGAAAGGGTGAGCCGGAACAGGTCATTGAGGTATTTAAGAATCAGATGGACGCAAATCTGGTTTATATTGATGCCACAGATCGATTTTTAGACAAGCTTGCAGGTGTGGCAGAACCGGAAAAGAAACGTAAAATTATCGGCGAAGAATTCATCCGTGTATTTGAAGAAGAAGCAAGAAAACTGGAAGATGTGAATTTCCTTGCACAGGGAACCATTTACCCCGACATTCTGGAATCCGGTCCCGTAAAGGCCCATCACAATGTTGGCGGACTTCCTGAGGATATTCACTTTGAGGGCCTGGTAGAGCCCATTAAACTGTTATTTAAGGATGAGGTGCGTGTAATCGGACGTGCTCTTGGTCTGCCTTCTGAAATGGTAGACCGTCAGCCTTTCCCGGGTCCCGGACTTGGGGTTCGTTGTACCGGTGCCATTACCAGGGACAGATTGGAAGCTTTAAGAGAGTCCGATGCAATCCTTCGTGAGGAATTTAAGAATGCGGGTCTGGAAGGAAAGGTATGGCAGTATTTCACCATCGTTCCCGATTATAAGTCCGTAGGTGTAAAGAATAATCTTCGCAGCTTTGAGTGGCCCTGCATTATTCGCGCAGTCAATACGGTAGATGCCATGACGGCTACCATTGAAGAGGTTCCTTACGCACTCTTTGATAAGATTGTAAGCAGAATCACATCCGAAGTACCCGGAATCAACCGTGTCCTCTACGATTTGACACCCAAGCCCACCGGCACGATTGAGTGGGAATAAAAAACGACAACATCATTTAATCAAGCAGCTCGTTTACATTGCATTTAAGGGCCTTGGCAAAGCTTATCACGGTATTAACCCCAGCTTTGTTAAGGCCCTTACTTGTGCGCTCGTATACCCGGATAGTGTTGAGTAATACCCTGATATTAGTTTGTCAATTGATCTTGCAGAAACGAAAAATTGTCCGGTGAAACTTGAAACAAGTTTTAGAAAGGTTTTACAGTTTGCTGATATTACATTTTACATGAGGGTGCTATGCTCTGATTCGTAAGATCAAAACATCAGGAGGAGATTTTTATGAAGAAAAAAATAATTGTAGGTTTTCTTACTATGTGTTTGACAGCGGGCATGTTTACCGGCTGCGGTACGCAGAAGCAGGAAGCAGAAAAGAGTGTACAATCTGTAACAAATACCATAGCAAATGTGGAACCGGTTGAGAAAGAGGCTCCGACATCCGTCGAGAAAGAGACCACGAAAGCACCTAAATATGTATTTTTATTTATTGGAGACGGAATGAGTTATCCGCAGTTTCAGGCCGCATCAGATTATCTTGGCGCCATTGCTGACAACGACTATGAAAAAGCTTTGCCCAGCACGAAATATGATACACGTGAAGGCGCAGTACTGGACGGACCTGTAAAATTAAGCTTTATGAATTTTGAGGTTGCCGGTTCTGCAGTGACTTATGATTCCTGCAGTTTTGCACCGGATTCCGCGTCTACTGCAACTTCCATTGCTACCGGTAAAAAGACATATTCCGGTATGATCAATGTGGATGAAAGCGGTTCTACACCATACGAAACAATTGCAGAAAAACTCCATGACCAGAAAGGTTGGAAGGTTGGTGTTATCAGTTCCGTAAATCTTAACCATGCAACACCTGCTGCATTTTATGCCCATCAGGCCAGTCGGAATAATTACTATGAAATTGGCTTGGAATTAATTGACTCAGACTTTGAGTATTTTGCAGGAGGCGGTTTGAAAAAGGTAACCGGAGCAGACAAGGATAAGACGAGTCTGTATGAACTGGCTGAGAATGCGGGTTACAAAGTGACATACACACAGGCTGATGCCGAGGCGGTTACTGCTAATGATGGAAAGGTGATCCTGATTGATGAACATCTGGCTGATTCCGATGCAATGGATTATGATATGGATCGTGAAGATGGTGAATGGGCATTAGCAGATTATGTTGCTAAGGGAATTGAGGTCCTGGACAATGACACCGGATTTTTTATGATGTGTGAAGGCGGCAAGATTGACTGGGCATGCCATGCCAACGACGCAGGCGCTACCGTTACCGATACTTTGGCTATGGCAGACGCAGTACAGGTTGCAATGGACTTTGCGGCGAAACATCCGGATGAAACCTTGATTCTGGTTACCGGCGACCATGAAACCGGCGGTTTAACAATAGGGTTTGCCGGTACAGATTACGACACTTATCTGGATACACTTGCAAATCAGACTATTTCCTATGCACAGTTTGACGAGCAGTATGTGAAAAAATATAAGGAAAATGGGACTTCCTTTGAGGATGCCATGAAGGATGTAGAAAGTCTCTTTGGCTTGAAAATAAGCGGTGAGGAAGGTGACCGTTTAGTGCTGACAGAATACGAAAACAAACGCCTGCGTACAGCCTATGACCTTTCCATGTCCGACTACGATGTAAACGAATTTACACAGGAGCAGTATGTACTCTATGGAACTTATAATCCATTCTCTGTAACGGTTACACACATTCTGAATAACAAGGCGGGTGTGGACTTCAGCAGTTACTCCCATACAGGACTTCCGGTAGCAGTTTTTGCAGATGGAAACGGAGCAGAAAATTTTGGCGGCTACTATGACAACACGGATATCTATAATAAACTTGCAGTTTTACTGGAAGTAAAGTAAGAAATTTCTGCAGAACAGGGAGCGTGTTAAACGCTCCCTGTATTGTATGTATGGAGCGTAAATGAGAATGATTCAAAGGATAAGAACAAGTAAAACATTGGGACCGGTGGTTCTTTGGCTGATCCTGCTTCTTGTGTTATTATGGATGCCTACCGGATATGAAAGTGCCATGTCCTACAAGAATGCGGAACGCGTGGATGCGCGGGTACTTTCCACGAACGAAAGTGATATTGTGGATACGGGGCTGGTTCGAAGTGGAGAGCAGCGATGCCAGGTACGTATATTATCAGGCAAATTTAAGAATACGGAATGCACTGCTGTAAACCGGCTCAATGGATCACTGGCGGAGGATAAATTATTTTCACCGGGGGATCGTGCCTTTGTGGTAGTCAGTCATTCCGGTGATTTGATTACTACAGTGTACATGACAGATCATTACCGGATTGGTAAGGAAGTTTTGCTCGCAGGACTGTTTCTTCTTTTGCTTTTGCTGTTTGCAAGAGGGACAGGGCTTAGAGCTATTTTGTCGTTTGCAGATACGGTTCTGTTGCTATGGAAAGTACTGATTCCAAGTCTGTTAAAGGGCTGGAATCCGATCTGGGTATCTATGGCATTGGTGCTGTTACTTACTTTTTTGGTACTGAGTCTGATTTATGGCTGGGATCGTCGGTGCCTTGCTGCAACTTTGGGTGCAGCACTGGGGATATTGGTCACAGCTGTGTTAGGATATTTTTTTACGGATTTGTTTCAGATTCACGGTGCTGTGATGGAATCCAGTGAAAGCCTGCTGTATGCCGGATATCAACATCTGAATCTGACAAAAATTTTCGTGGCATCCATATTCCTTGGCTCTTCCGGCGCAGTTATGGATTTGTCTGTGGATATTTGTTCTGCCGTGTGTGAGGTGGTGGAGAAGAAACCCGATATTGGTGTGAAGGAAGCTATTGCCTCAGGCTTTGCAGTGGGGCGTGCTGCGTGTGGGTCCACAACCACTACACTTCTTCTGGCCTATTCAGGCAGTTACATCGCACTTCTTATGGTCTTTATGGCTCAAGGTACGCCGATTGCGCTGATGCTTAACTATAAGTATGTGGCGGCGGAAATTGTGCATACGATCGTTGGTTCTTTCGGACTGGTGACGGTAGCACCTCTGACCGCCATTACCAGCGGTTTGCTTTTATCACATAAACAACGGGCTTAATAGGATTTTCTATTGACAAACACAGACTATCGTAATAGTATAGACTATAGAGATAGTCTGCGGAGGTTTGTTATGAGAGAAAGACTGTTTGACAGCGAAGCCAAAGTAATGGATATTATTTGGGCCAACAGCCCGATTTCAGCAAAAGATATCAGCTTAATAGCGGCGGATACTATTGGCTGGAACAAAAATACCACTTATACCGTAATCAAAAAGCTTGAGGCGAAAGGTTTTATAAGACGGGAGGATCCGGGATTTATCTGCACGCCCCTTGTTTCACAAACCCAGATGCAGAAGGTGGCAGCGGTTTCTCTTGTTAAGAAAGTGTTTGGAGGATCCCGACAGGCTTTATTTTCGGCATTGCTTGAAGAGGAGCCGTTAACAGAAGACGAAATAGATGCGTTGCGTAAGATGATTGAAAAAAGGTGATCACCATGCTGCAGGAAGTTTTCTATTGGGTTTTCAATATGAGTATTACCGCCGGAATAACCGGTGGAGTTGTGTTGCTTATCAGGAGGATAAGAAGGATTCCAAAAAGGATTACAGTATTTCTCTGGCTGATACCTTTTTTCAGAATGATAGTACCGATAGGATTAAACAGCCCCTATAGTCTGATGTCACTGTTATCCCGTATTACTACAAAAACGGTCATCGTATATCAACCTGCCGATGCTATTTCCTTTTCCATGATGAACAGTGTCATGGCGGCTGACAGTTACTTCCCGATTACGTATAAGGCAGACCTTCTGGATAGGATATTTCAAATAGCATCCATAATCTGGATTGTAGTATCGCTGACAATTATTCTTGCCATTGCAGTGATTTATTTTACAACACTTCATGAAATGAAAGATGCCCATATTCTTCATGATAATATTTATCTTTCGGAAAAGATGGTATATCCTGCGGTTTATGGGATTCTCAGACCGAAAATAATTCTGCCCGAATCCTATGCGGAACAAGATATTGCCTATGTATTGCTGCATGAGGAAATGCATATCCGCCGTGGCGATAATTTGTGGCGGATGATAGCAATTCTTATAGTAGCCGTACACTGGTTTAATCCGCTTTCCTGGGTTTTTCTGAAACAGTTTCTTGCGGATTTGGAATTATCCTGTGATGAAAGTGTCCTTGCTAAGCATAACGATATTCACAGAAAGGATTATGCGCTTTCCCTGTTAAAAAGCAAGGAAAGTACAAAGGTCCTGGTTTCGGCCTTCGGCGGTGCCAAAATCAGAACAAGGATAGAGAATATTTTGTCTTTTCGAAGGATGACATGGCTTTCGGTTACGGGCTTTCTTGCATTACTTGCTGCAATCTTTTATGTGCTTTTGACAAATGCAGGCTGAAAGGAGTATGAGAATGAAAACGAAACGGTTACGAAAATTTTACCTGTTAGCCTGTCTTGGGGGTTTGGTTGCTTCCTTTTATCCGCTTTATATGGGGATACGGGTGATTGGAGACATGCTTTCGGACGGAACGGTTTTAAAAGAGAATTATCCGAAGTATATTATTCCGTATACACCTATTTCTGTTGCAATCCTGCTTGGTGTGTTAATACTGCCTTTGTGTATGAAAATATTCAGACGTTTTGCCCTTGTCGGTGGTTCGGCTGTATCTGTCGGCACATTTTTCGCTATGGAAATGCTGTTTGAAAAAAGAGTGGTGGTTACAACACCGGAAACGGTAGTAAGGCTGGAAGATTGGCAGATGTTTATGTGTGCTGTGCCGCCGGGAGGATGGAGTGAAACGGTTACCACCACTTATAAAAAACAGACAGCCGTCGACATTTTGATGGGGAATTACAATCCCGCTTTTAAACTACATTTTTATCTTATTTCCGTAGTTTTGATTCTCTCGATACTGAACAGCCTGTACGGTTTTGCCCGATTGATAGAGACAGGGGAGAAAAAACGCCTGAAATCATTGGTTCTGCAGTCGGCTTGTTCGTTCGTTTTCCTCGGACTTTGTATTCTTGCCTGTTTTACCGCTTTTTGGAGAGACGGAAGCCAGCGTGTGTCACCCCTGTCCGCTGTACTGATGGCAGTGTTCTTTCTTCTTTTTGGTCTGACTGCGGGGATTTATGCAGCTTCTTTCCTTCTCGGCAGACGTAGATTTATTTCCATAGGAATTCCAGTGATGGTTGCTCTGACAATGACCGGCCTTATGTATGTCGGTGAAATGATTCTTTTGCACGGACATTTGTATAGCTTTGGGATCGGATTTCTTTTTGACAGCATACCCGGAATTGTCCTTGCCCCCATCGATTTGTTAATTGTGGCTGCGGCGGGAGGTGTAGCCGCCCTGGCAGGTATGCTGCTGAATCGGAAAAAATGACGTTAGGGACGTTCCTTTTGTCTTGTTTTTTAGACAAGAGGAACGTCCCTAATGTCTTGTGGAAATGTATTTTACATAATCTTTACCAATACCTGCCAATAAAATTTACATAAGTATTGTAATCTGATTATGGAGGTGGGATTGATGAAGAAATTATGGTTATTTCTGGAAAAATCTGCGCTTAACGAGAAAAACAAGAATACCGTATTTATTGTGATATCCGTTATTGTGGCAAATCTGTTGGGGGCAGCATTGTGGCTTCTGATAGGAAGGTTATTACTGCCGGGAACAGAATGGTTGTTGTGCTTTATGGGATATTCCGGGGTGTTTGCAGGTCTTATCGGTTCCATATTGTATTTATATAATCACGAGTTTGGACGTTAGGGACGTTCCTTTTGTCTTGTTTTTGGGACGAAAGGAACGTCCCTGATGTGATTTTATCTCCTTTTTACAAAAAAATTACAAAAGCATGGTTACCGATTTTACATTGGCTGTTTATGATGAGTCTGTAACATACAAAAGCGCTTGATGTTAAGTAATAAAAGAAAAGAGGATTATTTATTATGAAAAAGAAAATATTGGCAGTAATTTGTGCGGTAAGTACAATGGCTTTTGCACTTACAGGCTGCGGCAAAGAGTTAAACGGAACAGTGACCTTGGCAGGTTCCACTTCCATGGAGAAATTATGTGAAGCAATGTCGGAAAGATTTATGGAAGATAATCCGGGAATCACCGTAACAGTTGAATATACAGGCTCCGGAGCAGGACTTGAGTCCCTGGCAGCAGGAAGCGTGGATATCGGGAATTCATCCAGACATTTAAAGGATGGTGAAATTGCTGCCGGTTCTGTAGAAAATGTTGTAGCAATTGATGGTATTGCAGTCATTACCGACAAGAACAATACGGTTTCCGATATCTCCGCAGAAAATCTTGCAAAAGTTTACAGCGGTGAAATCAAAAACTGGAGTGAACTGGGTGGCAAGGATGAGGCAATCGTTGTAATCGGAAGAGAAGCCGGATCCGGTACGAGAGATGCATTTGAAGAACTGCTGGGCGTAAAAGACGCATGTGCATATGCACAGGAACTGGATTCTACGGGTGCGGTTCTGGCAAAAGTATCTTCTACAGAAGGCGCAATCGGATACGTATCCCTGGACGTAGTGGATTCTTCCGTCATTGCAGTTTCCATTGACGGAGTGGAGCCTACAGAAGAAAAAATCCTTGCAGGAAATTATCTCCTTTCCAGACCCTTTGTTATGGCAACCAAAGGAGATATTGATTCACAGAATGATTTGGTTAAGGCCTGGTTTGATTATATCAAATCGGATAAAGGAAAAGATATCATTAAAAAGGTTGGACTTATCATTCCGGAATAGGAGCACAATATGAACAAAAAGAAAATTGTAGAAAACACCGCAAAGCTTATCTTCTTTATCAGTGCAGCTTTGGCAATATTTGCAGTGTGTGCCATTACAGTTTACATGTTCATAAAAGGAACCCCGGCTTTAAAGGAAGTCGGGGTTTTTAACCTTTTATTGGATGGCAAATGGATGCCTACTGCACAAAACCCGTCTTATGGTATTTTTTATATTATTCTTGCTTCTGTAGTAGGAACCCTTTCCAGCGTTGTCATAGGGGTACCTATCGGTCTGCTTACCGCGGTGTTTTTGTCGGAAATAGCGGAAAAAAGAATGGGAAGCATTGTAAGGGGGGCAGTGGAACTTCTGGCAGCCATTCCTTCCGTTATTTATGGACTGATTGGAATGATGGTTTTAAATCCGTGGATGTATAAACTGGAGAAGGCGATCTTTTCCGGCGATTCGGATCACCGGTTTACCGGCGGGGCCAACCTGTTGGCAGCCATAATCGTTCTGGCCATTATGATACTTCCTACCGTAATCAGTGTCAGTACTTCCTCACTGAAAGCAGTGCCCGATCATTTACGCTCTGCATCTCTTGCGTTGGGAGCAACAAAAATACAGACCATATTTAAGGTTGTAATACCTGCGGCAAAATCCGGTATTCTTACCGGAATTGTTTTAGGAATCGGAAGAGCCCTGGGAGAGGCTATGGCTATCAATATGGTGGCCGGCGGAGCAGTCAATATTCCGCTGCCATTTAATTCCGTCAGAACATTGACCACACAGATTGTCAGTGAGATGGGATATGCACAGGGGTTACACAGACAGGTTCTTTTCACCGTGGGACTGGTACTCTACATATTCATTATGATTGTAAACTTTATACTGTTAAAGGCACGTAAGAAAGGGGAGACAGCAGGATGAGTAAAAAGAGAAAACGAAACAGTATTCTTGCTTATGGGGCCATATATTTGTGCTCCGCATTATCCGTGGTACTCCTTGCCGGCATTATCCTTTATGTGTTCGTCAAAGGACTTGGGACAGTGAACTGGTCATTTTTAACCTCGGTTACAAGTGTCCTGCGCGGAACAGTCGGAATTGCGGGAAATATCGTAAATACCCTGATTATCATTTTCCTTACCATGCTCATTGCAACGCCGATTGGCGTAGGGTCTGCCATCTATCTTAATGAGTACGCAAAACCGGGACGTCTGGTAACCCTGATTGAATATGCAACGGAAACACTCTCCGGTATTCCTTCCATTATTTTCGGATTGTTTGGCAGTATCTTTTTTGGAGAAGTTTTAGGACTTGGATTTTCCTTACTTACGGGTTCCCTTACACTTATCCTGATGGTATTACCGCTCATTACCAGAAATACACAGGAAGCATTAAAAACGGTACCCATGACTTATCGGAGCGGAGCCATCGGTCTGGGCAGCGGAAAATGGCATATGATTCGTACCATCCTGATTCCCAGTGCAATGCCCGGTATTATTACCGGAGTAATTCTTGCAATCGGCAGAATCGTAGGAGAATCAGCAGCACTTCTGTTTACGGCGGGAAGTGCAAAACTTTTACCTAAAACCATGGGACAGTTATTGGCAAAACCGCTCCAGTCAGGAGGAACCCTGACCATTCAGATGTATTTATCCGCAACCAGTGAAGGGGATTTTAAGACGGCATTTGGAATTGCAGTGGTACTTCTGATTATAGTTTTGCTCATAAATCTGGGAACAAAGGCACTGACCAAGCATTTTGATGTAAGCAGAAAGGATTGATGAGAGTGGATAACAAAAAGATTATTGTAAAGGATTTAAATCTGTATTACGGTGACAACCATGCTCTTAAAAATGTAAACATGGATATAGAGGAGAAGGCAATTACCGCATTTATCGGGCCGTCCGGATGTGGGAAATCAACTTTCTTAAAGACCTTAAACAGAATGAATGATTTAATTGATAATGTAAAAATTACGGGAACCGTGGAACTTGACGGGGAAGACATTTATGGAAAGGGAATTGATACTACGCTGCTTCGGAAAAAAGTAGGAATGGTATTTCAGCAGCCCAATCCTTTCCCTATGAGTATCTATGATAATATTGTATACGGTCCCAGAGTACATGGTATCAAGGACAGAAGAAAACTGGATCAGATTGTGGAAGAAAGCCTGCGTGGAGCAGCCATCTGGGATGAAGTAAAGGACAGGCTGAAGAAATCCGCACTGGGATTATCCGGAGGGCAGCAGCAGAGAATCTGTATTGCCAGAGCTTTGGCCGTGGAACCGGAGGTGCTTTTGATGGATGAACCTACATCCGCTCTGGACCCCATATCCACAACCAAAATAGAAGACCTGATGGAGGAACTGAAAAAGAAATACACGGTTGTCGTTGTGACCCATAATATGCAGCAGGCAGTAAGAGTTTCTGACTATACGGCATTTTTCCTGGTTGGAGAAATGGTGGAATTCGGTAAAACAAAGTCCGTTTTCTCCTATCCGCAGGACAAGAGAACGGAAGATTATATAACAGGGCGTTTTGGTTAATGTGGTACATTTTTGTAAAAATGTACCACGTAGCGTCAGCCCTTCGCCGAAGGCGAATTTGCATGGGCTGACGTTCTCGAAAATGTGGTAAGTTTCTGAAAGGAGCAATGTATGAGAAGTAAATTTGATGAACAACTGGCTGAACTGAACAGGGAAATGATAGATATGGGAATCATGATTGAGAATTCCATTGCCAGAGCAGTGGAAGCACTCTCCAAGAAGGATGAGGAACTGGCTGAAAAAATCATGGAAGAAGATGCTCTGGTGGACCGCGCCCAGAAAAGAATTGAGGGCATTTGCTTTAATCTGCTGATTCAGCAGCAGCCGGTAGCGAAGGACTTAAGAACGATTACGGCAGCCATGAAAATGGTTACAGATATGGAGCGAATCGGGGACCATGCAGCAGACATATCGGAGATGACTATTTTTATGGGCAAAGATAATTCCGTGGAAGGGTTCGAACACATTAATAAAATGGCCGCAGAAACCGTGCTGATGCTCAATCACAGCATAGAGGCCTATGTGGAGCGTGATAAGGAAAAGGCAAAAGAGGTTATCGCACATGATGATATTGTGGATGCATTGTTTGACGAGGCCAAAAAAGATATCATTCAATTGATTTTAAAGAAACCCAATGCCGGTGAGGAGGCAACCGATCTTCTGATGGTGGCAAAATATTTTGAGAGAATCGGAGATCATGCGACCAATATAGCGGAATGGGTGATTTATTCCCTGAAGAAGACGGAGGAAGAGCAGTGAAATATAATGACATCAAAACAAATCCGGAAGTGCAGGCTTTAATAAGGAAGGCCGATGCCAATCTGGAAATTCTGGGTTTTACGGATCACTCGGAAGGTCATGCCTGTCTGGTTGCCGACAGGGCTGCAACAATTCTAAAGGCTTTCGGATATAAGAAGAAACAAATCGAACTGGCCAAAATAGCCGGACTCTTACACGATATCGGCAACGTGGTAAATCGCAACCATCATGCGGAATATGGAGCACTGCTTGCAAATGATATTTTGAAATCCTACGATTTGTCGACAGAGGACAGACTTACCATTGTTGCGGCCATCGGTCATCATGACGAATCCACGGGAGGTGCCATTGATATTGTATCTGCGGCTCTTATTATAGCGGATAAGACCGATGTCAGAAGAAATCGGGTGAGGGAGAAGCCGAAAGCCAGTTTTGATGTACATGACCGGGTAAACTTTGCTGTTACGAAGTCAGAATTAAAAATCAACATAGAAAAGATGGTTCTTTCCCTGCATTTGGAAGTTGATGAAACCATCTGTACCATGTATGAATATTTTGATATTTTTCTTGGCAGAATGATGATGTGCAGAAAAGCCTCGGAACTGTTGGGAGCCACTTTCAAACTGGTCGTAAATGGTAACAAGGTTCTATAGAATTTACATAGAATTTACATAAACAATCCATATTTTTTACTTTTTATAGGTACACTACCATTGTCAAGGTGTAATTGTAATTACGAAATGAGGAAAAAATATGGATATTTTTAATGTGTTGAGTATGATAGGAGGGCTATCGCTCTTCTTATACGGGATGAGCACAATGGGGGATGCACTCTCCAAAATGGCAGGCGGCAAACTGGAAATCATATTGGAGAAGCTGACTTCTAAAAGAATATTTGCAGTGCTTTTAGGCGCTGCGGTGACGGCAATCATACAGTCCTCATCAGCAACCACGGTTATGGTTGTGGGCTTTGTCAATTCTGGAATCATGCATCTTTCGCAGGCTGTAGGAATTATCATGGGGGCAAATGTGGGGACAACCATTACCTCGTGGCTGTTGTCCTTAACCGGAATTCAGGGGAGCAATGTTTGGATTAATCTGTTGAAGCCATCTTCCTTTTCCCCGATTCTGGCAGCGGTGGGCATTATTCTCACCATGTCGGGAAAAGACGAATCCAAAAAGAAGGACGTAGGAAGCATTTTGCTTGGCTTTGCGGTTTTAATGTTTGGAATGGAAACCATGAGTGGTGCCGTATCAGGTCTTGCGGACAATACCGCCTTCACGGGTATGATGACAGCATTTTCTAATCCGTTATTGGGAATGGCAGTGGGAGCGATACTGACTGCGGTAATCCAGAGTTCCTCGGCATCGGTAGGTATTTTGCAGGCACTTTGTTCTACCGGGGCAGTCCATTACAGTGTGGCACTGCCGATTATTATGGGACAGAATATCGGAACCTGTGTGACCTCCATTATTTCTTCCGTAGGGGCAAGCAAAAATGCAAGACGTGCAGCTATGGTGCATTTATACTTTAACCTGATCGGAACGATTCTGTTTATGTCCGTGTTCTATACATTGAACGGGTTTATCGATTTTGTATTCCTGGAAAGTTCGGCGGGTGCTGCAGGAATAGCAATGATTCACAGTCTCTTTAATATCGGAGCTACCATTATTCTGTTTCCGTTTTCTTCTTACCTGGTGAAACTGGCTGAAATTACCATACCGGAAAAAGCACAGCCTGTAAAAGAGGATACGGAAAACAAGATTACCATCGATGAACGTTTTCTGGAAAGACCGGCCTTCGCCATGGAGATTTGCCGACAGAAGGTTCATGAAATGGCTGAGGTTACCAAAAAGGCCATTATTCTGGCGTTGGAGATGCTTGGACACTATGATCCGGATAAGGCTAAGGAAGTCATACGGATTGAGGGGATTGTAGACCAGTACGAGGACGTATTAGGTTCTTATCTGGTAAAACTTTCCGGTAAAAACATTTCTGCAAAGGACAGCCAGAGTCTGTCTTTGATTCTGCACAGCATCAGCGATTGGGAACGAATTTCGGATCATGCCATGAGCATTGTGGAATCGGCGAAAGAAATTCATACGAAGGGACTGTCCTTTTCCAAAAATGCGGCAGACGAAATCCGGGTATTAAGCAGGGCTGTAAGTGACATATGCGGACTGACGACAGAGAGCTTTTGCAGTGAAGATACCGGAAAGGCCATGCATGTGGAACCCTTGGAGGAGGTTATCGACAGTCTTTCCAAGCAGATTAAGGAACATCATATAAAGAGGCTCCAGAAAGGAAAGTGCACCATTGAGATGGGATTTATTTTGGAGGATGTTCTTTCCAGCTTAGAGAGAGTATCGGACCATTGTTCCAATATTGCGGTAGAAATGATTACGCTCTATGAAAATGAATATAATACCCATGAATATTTCAAGAGTTTTACGGAAAAGGAAAGAAAAGCCTTTAGAGAAGAATACGAATCCCTAATAAAGAGGTATCAATTTAAGAAAGATGATGCTAAAATGAAGACAGTAGAGTAACAGGAGTGAGGATATGGCACTAATATATATCGTGGAAGATGATGACAGTATCCGGGAAATTGAAGAATTTGCATTGATGAATGCGGGTCATAAAGTAGTAGGCTTTCCGGATGCCAAGAGCTTTTATAAAAAGTTAGATGAAATTTTACCGGAGCTTGTATTGATTGACATCATGCTTCCGGATGAAAACGGCAATGAAATTGTGCGAAAACTGCGGAAAAACGCGGATACCAAGAAACTTCCGGTGATTATGGTGACTGCGAAGACTACGGAACTGGACCTTGTAAAAGGGATAGAAGACGGAGCGGATGACTATATTAAAAAGCCGTTTTCCGTAATGGAACTGATATCAAGAGTCAAGGCACTGCTTCGCCGGACGGAGCCGGAAGAGATTAAGACAATCTCTCTGGATGAACTGGTTTTGAATAATGAGAAACGGGAAGTTACGGTCGAAGGCAATGTGGTGGAACTGACATTTAAAGAGTACGAACTTCTTCAATACCTTCTCATCAACAAGGGACTGGTTTTGGGACGGGACAACATTATGGATCATATCTGGGGACTTGCTTATGAAGGAGAGTCGAGAACCCTTGATATGCATATTAAGACCTTAAGACAAAAGCTGGGCGGCTATGGCAGCCGCATCAGGACTGTGAGAAATGTAGGATATGTGATTGAATGAAGAAAAAAATTAATTTACGGTTGATAGGAATCGCCATTCTTGCCATTCTTGCAACCATGGTAGGAATTACAACGATATATTACAGGCTGTTTGAAGAGCAGATCAGAAAGGATTTGTCTGTCAGTGCCAAACTTCTTAAGGATACCCATTACTTTGAATCGGTAAATACGGATTCGGATGACATCGATTTGTCGACAGATATTGAGGAACTGAGGGTAAGCTGGATTGACTGCGATGGTACGGTATTATACGATAATGACGCCAGTACGGTAGAACTGGGGAATCATCTGGACAGACCGGAGATAAGGGATGCCTTTGAAACCGGCATTGGGGAATCAGTAAGAAACTCCGATACCATGAATAAGAATACTTTCTATTTTGCAGTGCTTTTAGACAACAATACGGTACTTCGTGTTGCCACGGATGCAAAAAGTATCTGGTCGGTTTTGTTCTCGGCTACTCCTATGATTGCATTAATCATTTTGTTTATTATCGGAATGTGTGTTGCCATTTCCCATATGTTAACCAGGCAGTTGATTGAGCCTATTGAGACGATGGCGGAAAATATCGAGGATGCCGGAATTGACACGCCTTATAAAGAACTGGAGCCCTTTGCGGAGATGATTCGCAAGCAGCACACGGATATCTTATCGGCTGCCAAGGCAAGACAGGATTTTACGGCAAATGTATCCCATGAGTTAAAAACGCCCCTTACGGCAATTTCCGGATATGCGGAACTTCTGGCGGGGGGAATGGTTACAGAAGAGAAGAAAAATCATTTTTATCAGGAAATCCGTAAGAATTCCGACAGACTGCTTTCACTGATTAATGATATTATTAAGCTCTCCGAACTGGACCGGAGCGAGAAAGACCCGGATTTTGTAGAACTTGATTTGTATGCGGTTGTAAAAGATTGTATGGAAAGTCTGATGATAAGTGCGGATAACCGCGGCATTAAACTTTTGATTTCCGGGGAATCCGCCATGATTCGCGGAAATAAAGAAATGATCAAGGAACTTACCGAAAATCTGGTTCAGAACGCTATCCGGTATAATAATCCGGGAGGAAATGTTTCAGTCATGATTATCAAGAAGGACAGACCCACACTTGTGGTAAAAGATGATGGAATCGGAATTCCCGCATCCGAACAGGAGCGTATATTTGAACGGTTTTACCGGGTTGATAAGAGCCGGTCAAAGGCTACCGGAGGTACGGGGCTCGGACTTGCCATTGTCAAACATATCGTGGAACTGCATGATGCCAGAATTTCTTTGGACAGTGCTCCCGGTGTGGGTACCACCATACAGGTTACATTTTAGTACGTGCAGAGCCTGGGAGATTAAATTAAGTTTTCGTTGCCAAATTTGTTTACTCCGTATATAATTTTTGTGATACCTGTTAAAAGGATGGTTTTCACTATGAGTAAGAATAACGAAGTAAAAAATCGAATTGATAAAGCATCGGAAAGACTGAATGACAATTATAAAAAACAGGAAATCTTTGAAGTCGGAATCGGTGAAAGGTTACCGAAAAAGTCTGAAATCATCGATACCCTCTTAGAGATCAGAAAAGTAGTATTTCCGGGATTTTTCGGAGAAGAAAATTCTGCATATGTAAGGCTTGAAAATTTTGCGGGAAGTGCACTTGCCATCATTTACGAAAGACTGTTTGAGGAAATCAGAACCTCGCTTTTATTTAGGGGAAAAAGAGTACGTGGAGAAGCATTTGACAAAGAAGTGGAGTCATTAGCCCTGGCATTTATTGACAGACTGCCTGTCATACAGGAACTGTTACTTAAGGATGTGGAGGCAGAACTGGACGGTGATCCGGCTGCATCCAGCAGGGAAGAGATTATCTTTTCATATCCCGGAATATTTGCCATTTTTGTATACCGGGTTGCACATGAATTATACAAACTGAAAGTGCCCTACATTCCCCGTATTATGACGGAGTATGCACATGGCCTGACCGGAATTGATATCAATCCCGGAGCGGATATCGGAGAGTATTTCTTTATTGACCATGGTACCGGTATTGTAATAGGAGAAACTACCACCATAGGCAATCATGTAAAGATTTATCAAGGTGTAACATTAGGAGCGTTATCCACCATGAAAGGGCAGCAGCTATCCGGAATCAAGCGTCATCCCACCATTGAGGACAATGTAGTGATATACGCAAATGCAACCGTGCTTGGCGGAGATACCGTAATCGGTAAGAATTCCGTAATAGCAGGTAATACCTTTATTACAGAGTCAGTACCGGAAAATACAAGAGTATCTGCATTGATGCCGGAACTGAATATCCGAAGCAGATAAATGTAAACCCATGGGAGTATCCTATAGTAGCAAAGGATGCACCCGTGGGTTTTTTATTGGCACTCTGCAACTTGGTGGTTGTCAACCGAATGAGCGTTTATAGAGATTTTATCATTTTGCGCTGATGCTTATTTTGAGGAAATAGGTACAAAGTTTATTTTTCTCCGAATACGCTGATATTTTACACTCTACTTTCAGCGCTTTTTTTAATTTTAAAATTCCTACCTACATTTATTGTTAAAATGTCAGCTTATTTTCTATTTTCTCTTATATGCGCTGATTTGAATCTTTAAAAACTCAGTGTTTTTTGCAAACATAAATAATAACGCTCATTACGGAGTTAAGCAGATGGTTTATATGCCTATGACTACCTAAAATTCCAAAATGAGACTTTATATTTAGTGAGTTATTCATTTTATAAGATTATAAAGTGAATAAGTAGGGCTAATAAAGTGAATAACTTTCAGCATAAAATGAATAACTTAATGAATAAAATGAATAACTTCCAATATAAAATGAATAACTCGCATAATAAAATGAATTACATTTTTCAAATAAGAATGCAGATGTATTAAAAATATGTTACCATGTAATAAATTAGGGGAATTTACGAAGTGCGGGGGGATAAAATGATATCACTGAATGATTATTTATATAATGGGGACACTGTTATTAAGATTTTGCATAATTACACGACTGACCTGCGTACGGAGGCAAAGAAAAACGGTAATCTGATAGACAGCATGCACAGCAATCTTTTGCTACAGATGACAGAAATCCTGGAACACAATGATTTCCTTACTTCGCAGGCACAGCGTATGAGGGAATTTTATAAGTATATGACGGAAACCTATCCGGATCTGGCATTTACATTCAAGGGACGTATTAAATCCCTGATTCGTGCAGAGGCTAAATTTAACGGACAGATTGTTTCCTACATATATGATTATCACAGGAAAAACAGAGAATATCCGAGTGTAGCCCAGATTAAGGAACGCCTTAGCGGGATGAAGGATCTGATAGCCTACCGGATTATCATTGCCATGCCCAAATGCCACGAAAAGGATGAAGGGGAACGTCGCAAAAAGGAGCTTGCGTATCTTTATGACATTGCCAATAAACTGCCGGCTTTTCTGGAGGACCGCGGTTTTGATGTACAGCCGGTTCAGTGGGCCGGCAGAGATGGTAAAGAGCCGCAGGAAGCACCGGAAAAACAAAGTACTCTTCTGGATGAAGAAGTGCGTCCTTATTACAAAGATTACATTGCAAATGCCGGTCCCAGCGGCTATCAGTCCCTGCATGTAACGTTTTACGACAACATCTCGCGCAGTTATATTGAGGTGCAGTTACGTACCTATGAAATGGATGTATTTGCGGAAATCGGACCGGCCAATCATTTGGGCTATGAAGACAGGCAGAAAGAGGAGCGTGCCCGCCGCGATGAAATCCCGGTTGGGGAATGCCAATATTTTGATGATGCCTATGAAAGGGTCGCAAAACTCCAAAGTCTTAAGCTTAATGAACTGGATGTTAATATGTTTGCTGCAGTAAACAATTCCCTCATCAATGACGGATGCGGATTATTCCGTGGCCGGTTGATTATGCCCTACGAGCATTTAAGCAGATTCCAAAATGATTTAATTTAAATTCAGTCCGAAACCGGGATTGGGGAGACGGATGGGTGTGCCCATAAGTGCACTTAAGGTACGGACCTTTTCGTTCGAAGCGAGCATGATTACGGGCATGTAATTCTGTTTGATATAGAGTTCCAGATCATCCACAAAGGTGCTGGTAACCACCGTGGTAATGGTTTCGATTTCCATTTCGATGCATTTGCTTTCTTCATCGGTTACCATGCATTTAATGAGCACGGCAGCAGTCAGGGGACTGGCCGGGTTTAATTTAATGCCAACTTCATTCTGAATTTTCAGACTGATTTTTTCGCCGGACTTTACGCTAAAGTTGTTTAAGTATTTTACACTTCTGATTTCTGTGGGATTAATAGTAACCTGTACACTTTTCATGGGATTCCTCCATTTACAAATTTTAGAATAAATATTTTGTTACATAGCAATCACGCTATGAACAAGCTACGCTTGGTTTTCTCCTGCGCACATTATATCATAAATCAAAAGGAGAAGCAAACTTCGTGCAAACACGGTATGGGGCGCCTGAAAGGACTCCCCTTTTTGTTGCGTAATATGACATTTTGTTATAAAATAGATGTAATAATGTTGGAGGGGTATAAAATGACAAAACACACAATTTGGATTACGGGCGCAGAGGGCCGTTTGGGGGCGGAACTTTTGAAGCGTCTTCGTGCAAATGAAGAGTATAAGGTAATTGACACTGACATGGATGTGGATATCACGGACATGCATGCAGTGGATCATGCCATTGATGTTTACAGACCTACGGTGGTCATCAACTGTGCAAGCATTTCGGATGTGGATTATTGCGAGAAAAATATGGTAGAAGCCTACCGTGTAAATGCTTTGGGGGCACGAAACTTGGCAATCGCCACAAGAAGAATCAATGCCAAAATTATACAGTTATCCACGGATGATATTTTTGACGGAAAGACCGGCGGACGGATGACGGAATTTGATACACCGGACCCGCAGAATGTTTATGGCAAATCCAAACTTGCGGGTGAGAATTTTGTGAGGGAATTAAACCCCAAACATGTGATTATCAGAAGTTCCTGGGTATATGGTGCCGCAAAGGGGGATTATTTCACTTACGTTGTGGAACAGGCAAAGGCCGGAAAAAATTTCGGCGCCGCGACAGACAAGTTCAGTACACCTACCAGTGCGCAGGAACTGGCAAAATTTGTGGAGTGTCTGATTGACAAAAATGAATACGGACTTTTTCATGCATCCTGTGAGGGTGAATGTACCCGATACGAATTTGCCAAAATGATCTTAGAGTTGATGGACTATGATTCCAATCTGGTTCAGGGTATTTCTTCCGAAAACGGAATAACCTCCAGCACAGTGTTGGAAAATCTTATGATGAAGATGACCGGGATTTATGAGATGCCGGACTGGGTGGATGCCATCAAGGCTTATGCTGCCCGGATAAAAATGTAAATTCGCATAAGGGAGATATAGAATGCAGAAAAAGAAAAAATGGAGTCTGACTACCAAAATTTTTATTGGATTAATCGGTGGTCTGATTCTTGGTATAGTATTCAATTTATTTGTACCGAGAAGTTACGTGAGGGACACGATTTTTGTAGATGGTATCTTCAATGTAATTGGTAATGGTTTTATACGGCTGATGAAAATGCTGGTGGTACCTTTGGTCTTTTGTTCTCTGGTATGCGGCAGTTCTGCCATCGGTGATACCATGTCTCTCGGTAAAGTGGGTGGTAAGACCATCATCTTTTATCTGGCGACCACAGCACTGGCGGTTACCGTGGCAATTACGGTAGCTTCGGTTATTCGTCCCGGTATCGGCCTTAACATGGATGCCATTGAAGTAAGCGAAGTAAAGGTGACGGAGAGTACCACAGTTGCGGATACGCTTCTTAACATTATCCCGGACAATCCCATCGGTTCTTTGGCAAACGGCAACATGCTTCAGATTATCTTTTTTGCCCTGGTCGTGGGTATCTTACTGGCGAAAATGGGTGAACGTGCCGAAATGGTATCCAATCTGATGAACCAGCTGAATGAACTGATGATGGAAATGACCAATCTGGTTATGAATCTGGCACCCATCGGCGTTTTTTGTATGATTGCAAGGACATTTGCCAATCTTGGTTTCAATGCTTTCGTGCCACTTTTAAAATACATGGGAAGCGTCACCTTTGCCTTGTTTGTCCAGTGCTTTGTGATTTACATGATATTGTTGTTCGTGTTTACGAGGCTGAATCCGTTTCGGTTTATAAAGAAGTTTTTCCCGGTTATGGCATTTGCATTTTCTACCTCAACCAGCAATGCAACCATTCCCATGAATATTGACACTTTGGAAGAAAAGGTAGGAGTTTCCAGAAAGATTTCTTCATTTACCATTCCGCTCGGCGCCACCATCAACATGGATGGAACCTCCATTATGCAGGGAGTTGCGGTTGTCTTTGCCGCACAGGCATATGGAATTCATCTGGGATTATCAGGGTATCTGACCGTTATTGCTACGGCAACTTTAGCTTCCGTTGGCACAGCCGGGATTCCTTCCGTAGGTCTGGTAACGCTTTCCATGGTATTTAATGCAGTCGGACTCCCCGTGGAAGCAATTGCACTCATTATGGGGATTGACCGTATCTTAGATATGCTCAGAACTGCTGTTAATATCACGGGTGATGCGGTATGTACCACTATCGTGGCACATCAGAACAAAGAATTGAATCGGGAAGTGTTTAATCATAAACCCATAGAGACTAAGGAGGATCAGTAATTATGGCATCTGAAAAAATACGCGTTCTTGTAACCGGGAAAAATAAAATGATCATCGATGATTTCTTTCATCATCTGACCGATATTTTTGAGCTTCTTACAACCTCCACCAGAATGGAAGATATGAAGGGGCATATCGAACTGTTTGAGCCGGATGTGTTTGTGTGCTGTTTAAATTCCGAAACAAGGGAAGAACTGCTGGTTGTTAAGGAACTGAAGCGTTTTCTTACAAAAAAGAATATTTCCACAATCATTATCGGATCGGAAGAAGATTGCGAACTGTTTAATAAAGTAGCTCTGTACATGGCGGATATGACCCTGCTAAAACCGATTACTATCAGTGCTATCCGGGATAAAATTATGGAATATGTACACAGCATGGAGAAGGAAAAGGAAGAACAGCGCAGGCTGCAGGAAAAACTGGCGCAGGTACAGGAACAGAAAGACAGGAAACATGTTCTTGTGGTGGATGATGACCCGATGCAGTTAAAACTGATTAAGGAATACCTGCATGAAAGTTATGATGTGGCAACTGCAATCAGCGGAAAGATTGCCCGTAAATTCCTGGAAAATAAGAAGACCAACTTTATTTTGCTTGATTATAACATGCCCGAGGAGGATGGCCCAGCATTTCTTGAAAAATTAAGGGAGAGCGGCAATTATGAAGACCTGCCGGTAGTATTTTTGACCGGTGTAACGGATAAGGAGAAGATTAAAAATGCACTTCTTTGTAAACCGCAGGGCTATCTGCTCAAACCCATTGACAAGGATAAACTTTTAGGAACTATTGAGAAATTCATCGGTTAATAAGGAAAAATCCTATGGAAGAAATATACATCACAGACCTGGTAGAGGAACATCTTCTTCAGAAAGTACAAAATTCATTTTCTAAAATCACGGGAGTAGCTTCCCTTATCACAGATATAAACGGAGTGGCCGTAACAAAGGGCACTCTGTTTTCTGATTTCTGCGAAAAATATACCAGAAAGAATGAAATGGGAAGAGAACGCTGCGAGCAATGTAATCGTATCGGACTGCAATCCTCCCTTTTGAATGGAAAACCGGCAGTGTTTCAGTGTCACGCAGGAGTTTATGAAATCGCATTTCCCATTCTTTTATACGGGGACGTTATCGGCTGCATTTTTGCCGGACAGGTGCTTAAGGAAGAACCTAATAAAGATCTGGTTATTTCTGTGGCAAGGGACCTTGGCATTAACCCGGAGGCATATTGGGAAGCGGCAAAGAAACTTCCGGTTATTACCCCGGAAAGAATGGAAATTCTGTCCGATGTCTTACGCGATACGGCGGATCTGATTTCCTCCATTGCAAGGGAAAAATATCTGGCAAAGGTTGCCAGTAAAGAGGTGGAACGCGCGGCCCAGATGAAAACAGACTTCCTGGCCAATATGAGTCATGAAATCCGTACCCCCATGAATGCGGTTATCGGTCTGGCGGAAGTGGCCATGCGTGAGGAACTTTCTCCGGTGGCGAGGGACTGTCTTGCCCAGATTAAATCCTCCGGCAACGCACTCTTAAATATTATTAATGATATTCTGGATTTTTCCAAGATTGAGTCCGGCAAAATGAATATTGTACCCGTGGAGTATGAACCGCTTTCTTTATTCCATGATACGATAAATATTGTGATGACCCGGTTAAAGGATAAGAATGTGGAGCTTCTTTTATCCGTCAATCCCAATCTTCCGGCGGGACTTTATGGAGATAATCTCCGCGTGCGTCAGGTGCTCATTAACATCGCAAACAATGCAGAAAAATTTACCAAGAGGGGGAAGGTCGCCATTGTGGTAGACTTTGCGCCACTGGATGAAAAGCACATTGACCTGCAGATTTCCGTACAGGATACCGGTATCGGAATTAAAGAAGAGGATTTAGCGAGTCTGTTTCAGTCCTTCCAGCAGGTGGACAGCAAACGGAACCGGAATGTGGAAGGCACCGGGCTGGGACTTGCCATTACCAAACAGCTTCTATCTCTTATGGGAGGGGAAATCAGTGTATCAAGTGTTTACGAGAAGGGAAGTAATTTCTACTTTCATCTGCCCCAGGAGGTCATCGATCCGTCTCCCTGTCTGCAGGTAAAGGACGCAGAGAAAAAGGCGGCAATCGGGTATCTCAGCAATGCCCATCTGGCAAGGGAATTTTATTCCGATACCGACCGTCTTAAGGTCTTATCCGCAGCTCTTCCGGCTTTGGACCGACTGGAAAATATACTGGATGTTTATCATGACAAATTCCTGAGTAAGAAGCTGTTTTTCT
This sequence comes from uncultured Lachnospiraceae bacterium, assembly GCA_945919075.1. Taxonomy (GTDB): domain Bacteria; phylum Bacillota; class Clostridia; order Lachnospirales; family Lachnospiraceae; genus Acetatifactor. Next base: position 59,117 of record CAMEIX010000011.1, on the reverse strand, counting down.
TTGTGGACGAGTTTTATTATGATGAGGAAATGGAAAAGGTGGTGGATTCTTACCCGGAAATCACCTTTATACTGCTGACCGGATTTTATTTCACCAGAAAGTCAAACAAGCCTAACTTAAGAGTGGTTTGCAAGCCGCTTTCCACCATGCACATTGCCATGGCACTTAATGACAAAAATGTGCATGTCGGAGAAGTAAAAGAATCTTTCGAATTTGATTTCCAGGCACCCACTGCGGAAATTCTGATCGTGGATGATAACGAGATTAATCTGACTGTGGCGGAGGGACTTTTAGAGCCTCTCAAGATGAAAATTACGAAGGCCACAAGCGGCAAAATGGCGTTGGATTGTATTACCAAAAATAAATATGACATTATCTTTATGGATCATATGATGCCGGAAATGGATGGGGTGGATACCACCAGAATTATCCGCCGTCTTCATCCTTCCTATAACGACACGCCAATTATTGCCCTTACGGCGAATGCGGTAGGTGACGTGAAAAACATGTTCATTCAGGAAGGCATGAATGATTTTGTGGCAAAGCCCATAGAAATCAGAACCATTGTTAAGACCATTAAAAAATGGCTCCCCAAGGATAAAATTGTAAAAGGCAATGCCACCGTAATAGAGGAGCCCGGTGCGGGAAGCAGCGAAATTATAGTGGGTGATCTGGATACGGCAATGGCCATCCAGCTTCTGGGAAATGAAAAACTGTTCTGGTACATATTGGAAGAGTATTACAATAAAATTGAAGAGAAATCTGTCAAAATCAAGGAATTTCAGCTTCGGGGCGATGTAAAGAATTATACGATTGAAGTACATGCGCTTAAGAGTTCCTCCAAGCAGATCGGGGCGGTTAAACTCTCCGAAATGGCGGCCAGACTGGAGCAGGCCGGGAATGCACAGGATATAAAGACCATTGCACTGGAAACAGATGCCATGCTCCAAAAATATACGGACTATATCGATGTATTGAAGCCGTATTTTGAAAAGGGCGAGAGGGAATTTGAGATGGCTACCGAAGAGAAAACCGGAATCGATACCGCAGAACTCCTGATTTTATTCGACCAGATGCTTGCAGCAGTGGATGAACTGGATTTGGACCGGATGGAGGAACTGATGGTGGAGATGGAGCAGTATCGTTACCCCGAGGAACAAATGCCGCTCTTTAAGGAACTGCAGGATGCCGTTGGAAACATCGATGTGGACAGTTGTACCGAATTGCTTGAAAAATGGAAGAATTTATTATAATGGCCTGTCAAAGGAGGAGAAGAGACAATGGAAAAAAGCAAGATGATAGGAGTTTTGTTTGCAGATAAATCAAACAGTGGTCTGACACACGCGTACTTTTCCGGTGTATTGGACAGTTTTAAGAGAGCGGCAGAGGCCAAAGGATACGATATAGCATTTTTGAACAGCAATAAGCAGGGAGAAAATAGAAAGTCCTATCTGGAACAGACCAGAGAAAATGCTTATGCAGGGGTTGTCATTGCCTGTATAGAATTTGAGGATGAAGAAGTACAGGAACTTGTAAAGAGTGATATCCCTCTTGCTGTCATTGATGAGGATATTGACGGAGTCATCAATGTCCAGTCTGACAATGTGGAGGGCCTTAAGGATCTGGTAAAATATATCTGTGATATGGGACATTCCAAAATTGCTTATATTATAGGGGATGATAATACAGTCACCAAAGCGCGTCTGAAGGGCTTTATTGATGTCTGTAAAGAGAGGGGAATCAGTATTCCGGCAGATTATGTCAAAAATTCCTATTACCGGGATATGAACCGTGCTTCTTATTACACGGAGGAACTCCTGCGTATGCCTTCTCCTCCCACCTGTATCCTGTATTCGGATGACTATGCGGCAATCGGTGGAATCAATGTGCTCCATGCAAGAGGCTATGATATTCCCACCGATATTTCTGTGGCGGGGTACGACGGACTGGATATTCTGGGGCTGTATGAACCCAGACTCTCCACAGTGAAGCAGAACACAACGGAAATCGGCAGAATTGCTGCGGAAGAACTGCTTGCCGACATGGAGGCAGGGGGCCGTCAGGGCAAGAGAAATATTGTAGTAAAAACAGAATTGGAGAAGGGAAAGACCATCGGCAGGATATTTAGTTAACCGAAAGATATCCATGAAAGAGAAAAAGTTCCAGGAATGCTTATTTTAAGCGGTTCTTGGAACTTTTGCGTTGTGTGATACCTATATAGCTTGACAAATGTTGTCTAATACATTAGACTAAATGCGTCGAATGCATTAGACAAAAGGAGGACAAGAATGCAAACACCAAAGATTTTTGAAAGCGAATATCGTTTTTGTCTTATACTCTGGAAAAATGAACCAATCAGTTGCTCTATGCTTGCTTCAATATGCAAGGAAGAATTAGGTTGGAGCAGAACAACCACATATACGGTAATTAAAAGATTAGGAGAGCGAAAAGTTCTAAAAAATGAAAACTCAATGGTGACATCTTTAGTCAGCAAGCAAGAAGTACAAGTATCCGAAATTGATGAAATGGTTGAAAAGAAATTCGAGGGATCTCTTCCTGCATTTATTGCAGCATTCGCAAAGCGACAAAAGTTGTCAGATGCAGAGATTGAAGAGATTAAACGGATTATCGAAAAATAGGGGGACAAATGTATGGAAGAAGTGTTTTTGCGTTTGGCTAATTATAGTCTTGTGGCAAGTTATGTGGTATTAGCAATCCTTGTTGTTCGTCTGTTTATTAAAAAAGCACCTAAGTGGTTGATTTGTCTTATGTGGTCATTGGTAGCTATTCGCCTGATATTTCCATTCTCTGTTGAAAGCACGCTGAGTCTGATTCCAAGTGCAGAGCCATTGCCTCAGAATATGATATATTCAGAAAACCTTACCATGAATGTTGGAATACCTGTGGTAGATTATTCTATTAATCCGGTTGTTTCTGAAACTCTCGAACCAGCACCTTCGGCGAGTGCTAACCCTACACAGATTTTTGCCCATATCGCATCAAGGATTTGGATTATAGGTGTGATTGTCATGATAGTATATGCATTGGTCAGTGCCTTATTGCTTATGCACAGATTGTCCACTGCTACCTTATTACAAAAGGGGGTAAAGCAGAGTGAGAGAATTGACTCGCCCTTTGTCTTCGGAATAATCAGACCAATAATTTATCTGCCATATAAAATTTCAGAGAACGATTTTACATATGTTCTGGCCCATGAAAGAGCTCATATTAGAAGAAAAGATCATTTGTGGAAACCGTTAGGCTTTTTGTTACTGTCCGTTTATTGGTTTAATCCTGTTTTGTGGATTGCATATATTTTCCTTTGCAGGGATATTGAAGCTGCCTGTGATGAAAAAGTAATAAAAGATATGGAATTGGATGAAAGAAAAGCCTATTCTATGGCACTCCTTCATTGCAGTGCTCACCACAGGATGATGATTACAGCATGTCCTATTGCTTTTGGTGAGAACAGTGTAAAAACAAGAATTAAGGATGTGATGAATTATAAGAAACCGGCGTTCTGGATAGTGATTATTTCTGTTGTTGCACTGATAGTTGGAGTTGTTTGCTTTCTGACAAATCCAAAATCGACAGAACTTCCAAATGATGCGTTAGGAATGTCCCTTCCCTATTATGCTATTAAGAATACGCTTGAGGATGGGGAATACCTATTTGCAAAGATTCCGGATAGCTTTATTTCAGATAAGAACATCCCTGGTTCTGAAGTATATCATGATTGGGAAAACAGGGGGAGCTTATCAGAAGTGACCGATTTGTTCGGTAAGACTGCTTTAGACTATACGGTTGTTGAATGTGGATTGCCGTTTCATTTTCTTTTTTATAAGAACGGAAATCCGGCTCTTTTAGCTACCGGAGATATTTATTCGGTAGATGTAGACGGGGACGGAATTCCGGAACTTATTAATAATGCAATTTGGGCGGCGGATGGTGGACAACACACTAAAATATATAAACGTACAGAAGATGGTGGTATATTATATGGATATGCAGACAACCTGCTAGATGAGGCATATGATGAAAAAAAATATACGATTGATTTATCTAAAATAGAAATGTTTCCGTATGATCCCAAAACGGATTTTTCTGATATAAACAAAATGCCCGACCTTGGGAAGATTGTTTCAAGAATCGCCGGAAATAGAGATGTTGCTGATGTCTCATACAAATGGAGTAATACGGTTGATTTTAAACCCGGTGCCTCCGTTCTGATTCAAATGGCAGTTGATCCGACAAAAAGATATGAAATATACGGTGTCATGAGTCCGGAATTGGGTACCTGTGGTATGCTTTTAAATGATAGGATTAACGGGGAGGCTAACTGGAATTACGTATATGAATCCTGGCTGTACACCGGATCACCTGCCGATGAGCCTACATTATCATATGAAGATGAACAATTGGTATTTACTTATGTTTATGGGCAGGATGAAAACGGAAAATCCCTGACCAGAAGTTATGTTGTTGATTGTGGTTATAATACGGGGCATATGGAGTTTAAGTAGGCTACTCATGCGCAAAGTTTTATGGTATGATTAGATTTATATAGTACAAAAGGGAAGTTTTTCAATGAAACGAATCTTAGTCGTAGAAGATGATAAGGAAATTAATAAGATGCTGTCCTCTTTTCTGGAGGAGCAGGGATATGAAGTTATCTCTGTATTCGACGGACGGGAGGCATCCCGGAAACTGAAAGAGGAATATGACTTAATCTTAATGGATTTGATGTTACCTTTTAAGCCGGGGGAAATTCTGGTAAGGGAGCTTCGGGAGTTTTCCAAAGTTCCGGTAATCGTGCTGTCGGCAAAGTCCATGATGGAAACCAGACTGGAAGTGCTTCGGATGGGGGCGGATGATTACATATTAAAGCCTTTTGACTTAAATGAGGTACTGGTCCGAATGGAAGTGGTACTGCGGCGTACTATGCCGGAAGAGGAAGAAAAGTCCAAAATTTATCAATGCAAAGATCTGGTTTTATACCCGGATGAGAATCGCGTGGTGTTCCGGGACAAAAATATATCTCTCACGCAAAAAGAATGGCTCCTCTTGAAACTTCTGATGGAAAATCCGAAAAAGACTTTTTCCAAAGCGAACCTTTATGAAACGGTCTGGCAGGACGTGTATTATTATGAAGATAATACGATTAATGTGCATATGAGTAACCTCAGAAGTAAGCTGAAGAAGGAAACCGGACAGGAATATATTGAAACGGTCTGGGGAATCGGGTACAGGTTAAAAGAGTATTAGCGGACAGTAACTCTTAAAGGAGATTGCATTTTGGATGCCTTTATTAAAAATAATCTTATATGGACGATCGTAGTGATTGGACTTCTTCTTGTGGGAATTTGTATTCTGGCGGTGAGACTGGTGACAATAAAAGTCCAGATGCGCAGGATGACGAAGGAGTTAATCAAAAATCGCGACGGGTCCTATAATAAACAGATGTCGGTCACTCTTATGGATGAGGACCTGACGAAACTTGCAAGCGAATATAATAAAAGTCTGGATTACCAGAAGGAGTTGAAGCTGGAGGTCGAGCGCTCCAGGAAGCAGCTTCAGCAGTCTGTTTCGGATATTGCGCATGATCTTCGGACTCCGGTTACCGTGATGAAGGGGAATTTGCAGCGACTTATGTTGGATGGACAGTTATCCGCTAAGGACCTGGAATATGTCAGGATATGCAGTGAAAAGACGGATACTCTAAGGACCATGATTGACGAGTTCTTTGAACTTTCTTTTTATGAAAGTGAGTTGAATGATGTACCTCTAAAGCGCATGGATTTGACAAATTTTGCCGCCCAGTTTTTTGTGGATCAGGAAGCGGTAATTCGGGAAAAAGGAATAGAACCGAATATCATTCTGCCTCCCAAAAGTTTGTTTATTATGGCGGATGAGCAGCTTCTATCCCGAATGTTTGGTAATTTATTGAATAATATCATGAGGCACACGAAGGAAGGCTTCTCCTTTTCCATAGAAGAAACATGGGAGGAAGAAACGAATAAACGAGCAGTAAAAATAAGTTTTGCAAATCCGGTTGACCCCGGAAATGTTCCTGATACGGAGCATATTTTTGAAAGAACCTACAGGGGGGACAAAGCCAGAACCGGTGGCGGTGTCGGGGGATTGGGGCTTTATATTGTCAAACTGCTTGCTGAAAAACAGAGAGCCCGGGTGAAAGCCACCATCAAACCGGAAGCAGCCATCAAATCAGAAGTAACCATAGGAACGGAAGCAGCCCCCAATGGAGTAAAGGAGATTCTCGACATCGAGATTTTCTATCCCGTTGCAGAATAGAGAAGACCGGGCTGTCACGTAGAATGTACCGACCCCAAGAGTTGGACCTGATATCTAACAATTGGAGGTTGGTATTTTTTTGAAAAAAATTTAAGGATTTAAGAAATTCTTTAAGATTTGCTTTTATGATAAGAACAAAGAGGACGGAGAGGGGAGAAACTATGGCAGGCAATGTAATAGAAATTAAGAACTTAGTAAAACAGTACATGAAAAACAAGGTCATTAAGGATGTGAGCTTTGAGATAAAGGAAGGCTCCATTGTGGGGCTCATCGGTCCTAACGGAGCCGGTAAAACCACGATTATGAAAATGATGGGAGGACTGGTGATTCCCACAGGAGGTAGTATCAGTATCTATGGGAAATCCGATGAGAAGGATCTGGTGGAAGCCAGAGGACGTATGAGTTTCATGATTGAGACACCCTATGCAAAAGAAAATCTCTCCGCCAGGGAGAATCTGGAGAAGAACCGGCTGCAGAAAGGGATTCCGAATAAAGAGATTGTGGACGAAATTCTAAAAACCGTAGGGCTTGACCATACAGGAAAAAAGATGGTTAAGAATTTTTCCCTTGGTATGAAACAGAGACTGGGAATCGGTACGGCGCTTATGTCCAAACCTGAAATTATGGTTTTGGATGAGCCTATTAACGGACTGGACCCGGAAGGAATTGTGGAAATCCGGGAACTGCTTTTGAAACTGAATCGGGAAAAACATATGACCATCATTATTTCCTCTCATATCTTAAGTGAACTCAGTCTTCTTTGTACAGATTATGTGTTTATCCATCACGGAGAAATCATTAAAAAGATTACGTCTGAGGAACTTTCTGAAGAATGTAAGCAGTACTATCGGATTCATACCGACAATGATCCGTTAGCACTTACCTGCCTGCAGGAAAAACTGGACATCAAAAATGTGGACGTAGCAGAGGATGGCAGTATCCGGCTCTATGAGAAATTGAATGATATTAAGACGGTTTCTAAGACACTCTTTGAGAGTGGTGTAATTCCTTTAGAGCTTGGTATGAATGAGGCAAACCTGGAAGCATATTACATGCAAATGGTTGCCGACCCCAAGGAATAAAAGCAAAGAAGAATGGAATTGTCAGAAAAAGTGAGGACGGGTTATGTGGAATATAATGAAGGCACAGTGCTACCAGTTGAAAAAGGACCGGTTTACCATATGTGCACTGCTATTCTGTGCGGGAATTTATACCGCGTTTGTCATAAATACTGCAATGGGCATGGAAGACATAAATGGTGGAATGATGTTTTATGCTTCCTCAGAAATGTTAGGTGTATTTGCATTACTGATTACATTGATTCTCACAGCCAGAATCTGTGCATGGGATTTTCAGGATAAAACGATTAATTACGAAGTGGCTTTCGGACATAAGCGTGGTGAGGTTTTTGGAGCAAGAAGCCTGTTGAGTTATGCTTTGTGCCCGGTAGTATTCACATTTTTGTGGGGCGTACCGGTTTTGTACGGCGTGATGATGGGCGGCTGGGGCCCCAATCTGAATATGTCGGACACTTTGTTTCGCATTTTATTGGAATATGCAGTGCTATTGCGAATGGTAGCCGAGTTTATTCTTTTGTCTTTTCTTATTCGAAACAGTTATATTACAATGGTTTTCGGCTATTTTGGGATAGGAATCCTGGCTATGCCATCCTCACTTATTGAGAATAATGAAAACATATTGTGGACGTCTTCTTTCAATGAAATGTTGGAGCTTTTATCCTATTCAAATTCAAAAAACGTATTCGTGGGCGGAAAGGAAGTTAATTTTTTGATTTCTGAGTTATCCCCGGTTGTTGTCCGGAATCTGCTTATTAGTTCCGCTGCATTAGGAACCCTTTTTCTGGTTTTGGCATACCTGTCTTTTAAGAAATCAGATATGAAATAAAGGGAAGGCCCATATAGGCACAGGTTCTTTTCCCTCCAGGGAGGAACAGGCAAAGGAGAGAAACATGAAAAGCATTCTGAAATCACAATTTTACCAAATGAAATTACCCTATATCTGGAAGAAACTACTTCCTATATTGTTAGCTTTTAATTTTCTGATTATTTATGTGAATGTTATCCTGGATGACGGGTTCGAAGGCTTAAGCGAGTTTATTGTCGGTGGAGAATACGGAAATCTTCTTAGTTTTGTAGTGATTTTTATCGTGATTGCAACTGCAGAAATATGTGGAAATGATTTTGCGGACAGAACAATCAATCACGAACTTTTAAGTGGTCACTCCAGAAAAGATGTCTTTTTGGGGAGGGCTGTTGCGGCAATCGGTGTTTCTCTGATTAGCGCATTGATTTTGATGATTATCCCGCTTGTCGCCTTTGCGGCAATGGGATATTGGGGGGATGCGATTACATTTACGGGGATGGTATTAAGAGTTGTTTTATGTATGTTTCCACTTATGAAAGTATCCTGTGAGATGATTCTACTTACCTGCATCGTAAAGAACGGACTGCTGGCATCGGTTATAGGATTCGTCGTGACGGTTATTGTGGGAATGATAGGAGGAATGAAAGCGCTTGGATGTCCCTATCTGATTTCCGGCAGCAATCTCCTGCAGCTATTCCGTTTTGATGGCTGGAGTACCTACAGGATGAAGGACTTAAAACAGTTTTCTGTCTATGAGTCCATGGTGGATAGTAAGGTTGCTGTATTGACCATTATCATTTCGGTACTGGCAGGTGCTGTGTTCTTGTGGATTGGCTATAAATTCTTTGAAAAAGATGACTTAAAATAGGAGGCAGGGAAAATGATAACGAATGATTTGCAAATGGTTGTAATTTTGATAATGTCTGCCGTCGGATTATTTTTCCTCGCCGGGTATGCGGAGAAAGTAAAAAGCAGTATGTGGAAGCTTTTATACCTGATTCCCGCACTTATTGTATTTTTCTTTGTATGGCTTGCAGGTTTTGAGGTGGCACTGATACCTGCCTATATTGCTGCGGTATTGGTCGCAGCCGGATTTTTATATGAAAAGGTATCAATAAGAAGGATTACCTGTCTGATTGGTGCGGGATTAACGGCCTTCGCCATCCTGCTTTGCAATGTGTATCCGGGATATCGGATGCCGGACTTTGTGGCAGAATTTGAAAACGCATTTGCAACTATGAGGGAACATTATTGTCTGACGGAGCATAAGGGAATCGATTGGGATTTACTGCATGAGAAATATCGTGCCAAGTTTGAAAGTGCAAATAAGAATCATGACAAAGTGGAAAATCTTCTTGCATGGGTGGAATTTACCGGAGAATTTTATGACGGACATGTGTATTACAGTACAGAAGATGAGGAGATAACAAAGGAAGCAGGAAACCGGGCATACGGGAATGACTTCGGACTTTCCCTGGTCCTTCTTTCTGACGGGCGTGTGGCAGCAGCCAACGTGGAGAGCGGAAGCGAAGCCCAAAAAGCAGGACTTTATAATGGTGCGATTGTTACTTTGTGGGATGGAAAAGACCCTAAAGAACTGGCAAAAGACTTTCCGTATCCGTTTATGAATATGCCGGATGCAGGGAATGAGGAATTTTATAATATGCTCGCTGTTGCCGGAATGGGTGACGAGCAGGTGATGGTGGATTTTGTCGATAAGGATGGAAATGCGAAGCAGGTAAGGTTACAGGCACAGGGATATTATTACGAACGTTTCAAAGCAACCCTTGAGACCATCGATCAGGGGATGAACATCGGAACTTTAACTTTCCATGTGGTAAATGAGGATACGGTACTTTATCGGATTAAGGGGATGAGTTACGACCAGAAATCCTATATGAATGGGGATCATTCACAATTTAAGGAAGAATTTCGACAGCAGATTTTGAAATATCGTGAAGCGGGAATGAAAAATCTGATTATTGACCTTAGATGTAATGGTGGCGGTTCTCCTCAGATGATTATGGCTATGGCAGAGCTTTTGGGAAGTGAAGAATCTCATTTCTATTGCCAGAGTGCAGTATTAGATGAGAAGACCTGCAAGTTTATGAAAGAGGAAACAACCGGGAAATATCTTGTTTGTGACCCCATTAGTTTTACGGGTGAAAACCTTTGGGGAGACAGGAAGATTATTCTTCTGGTAAATGGGCAATGTATCAGTGCGGGAGACCATTTTGTGCAGGTAATGGGTGACATGGATAATGTGACAGTAACCGGGTTTACGAAAAGTAATGCAAGCGGTCAGGCAATCTGCTCCACTGTGGCAGCAGGAGGAGTTCTTACCTTTTCTTCGGTTCCTTCGCTGGATGAAAACGGAGAAATCTACATTGATACCGGAAAGGATCATAAATCCAATGTAGCATTTGATGTGCAGATTCCGCTTGACAGTGCAGCTGTTTATAGTCTCTTTGATGACGGAGAGGACTATGCACTCAACTACGTGGTGGAGAACCTGTTAAAATAAGAGATTGAACAATAAAACGGCAGCGTATTAAACGTTGCCGTTTTTCTGTGCTTCGTAGTATTCGTGCACCAGACTTTTGTAACCCCATTCTTTTAATTGTTCATAACTTATGCGGTAATTTCCTTTGTAATGGCGTCCGGTGACCGTATAACGGATATACTCCTGAAAATAGGTGTCGATTTCTTTTAATCCCTTGTCGGTATTCAGGTTCGGAAAAAACCAGCGGGACCAGGTGAAGTCGTTTGAGTCGGTATCGTTTTCCGGGTTTCCGTAGAATTTGTGATTCATGGCCTTAATGAGACCGATGGCGGCTTTGTCCGGAGTAAGCCCTTTTTTTCTCTGCCAGCGGCGCAGTGCATCCGCCTTTCTCTTTATTTTGCTCTTCATCTTGCGGATGGTTGCAGGGGAAAGATCAATACGGCCATCCCGGTAAGAGAAGCCTAAAAATTCAAACTCCTCTCCGGGGGTAGAGACTTTTACCTTATCGGGATTTACGGATAGTCCCAGTTTCGAGATCATGTCATACAGGACTTCCCGGTATGTGAATAACTCCTCACGGGTATCCGCGAAAAACAGTATGTCATCGGAATAGCGGAAATATAGAATGCCTGCATTTTCAAAAAATTGGTCCACCCTGGCAAGATAAAGATTTGCAAAGAAAGCAGAGGTAGGGGTGCCTGCCATGACACCATGGCATTTGTCAGGTATGATTTTTAGGTTACCGGACTTACCATCGTCTTTAGAATGTGAATCCACCACCTTGTCATTCTTTAATATTCTTTCAAAAAGTTCATACAAAGCGAGGTCGTCTTCTTGCAAAAAAGAAAGTTTACCTAGGAGCAGATTCACATCAATGGAATTAAAATAATTACTGATATCAATTTTCAGACAATGCTTTTTCGATAAATCAGGTGTCAGACGTAAACGCATGATGGCATCTTTTACGCCGATGCTTCTGCGGAAGGCATAGCAATTGGAAGAAAAAAGATAATCATAGCGAAAGAGGTTAAAGGCAATAAATTTAAGGAACAGACCTTCATCCCCCTGATAGGAGTAGACCACCCGTTTTTTGCCGCTTCCCATTTTGTTGATGGACCGTCTTAACGGGAGGGTGGAAGGAAAAGTATGATTTTCCCAGGATTCTACGCAGGACAGATAGCGTTTTTCATCTACAAAAGCCTGCATCTCATTTAATTCTTTTGTGCTAAGAAGGCGGTGCTCCTTCTTAAAGGTAAAGAAGTTATTCCAGCATTCCGGCTTCATTGCCAGGTCCATCATCTTTTCCAAAGTCGCACCACCTTTCTTTTTCTACAGATTGCTAAAGGCTACTAAAGGGTTTTGTATCGATATGCAATCATTAGATTTCTATATTGAGATTCTGTATAATTTCTATTCCCAATCGCATGAATTCGACGATAGAATTATCTCTGTACAAATTTCTGAAATACTCCATCATATTTTGACCATTATAATTTATTTCATAAAAATGCTTATGCGCCGGATATTCTCTGACACAATATTGTTTTAGTTCCGTTTCGAAAAATAATGCGTCAACCGCTATTTCAGAGAAAGACCAGACAATAGATTGCTCATATTTTTTCGAAAATAATTTATACCATTTATCAAACCAGTAGTAATGAATCAGTTCATGAACACAAGCCTCCAGCATCTCCTCGCCGGACTTTCTATAATTTATATAAATTCGTTTTTTCTCAAAATCGTATGGGCATACACAATTTACACTTATAAACGCTTCTATTACAGACGTATTCTGCGGACTCTCAAATACATTACAAAATATCTTATTTATTTTTTCACTATTCGTATCCCACAAAGCAGCGATAATCTTAATTTTCTCGTCTATCACATTTGCATTGTTTACCTGCTCTGTCATAATAACTGGAGTTATTATTTCTACTAAAGCATCTTTATCCCTTTGGGAAACTATTTCTATTGGCAGATCAAAGTATTCACAAATATATTTTTTTACTCTGATATGCTCATTACCTAATAAAAGAAGATTGACCATGCTTGATATTTCATCATCTAATGAAGTCTTCTGAAAAATAATGTCCATATCTGCCCTCCTGTTTAAAAAGGATCACGGCTGTATACCGGAAATCAAGATATTACAAGCCGAAGGTGGTCATAGGCATGCAACCGTTTGCACCGTAATAAGCGTTATTTTCTAAATTGATTAATAACGCTGAGTTTTTTGAGGTCCAAATCAGCGCTTATTAGAAAAAAGAGAAAATACGCTGACCTTTTAGCAATAAATGTAGGTAGGAATTTTTAAATTAGAAAAAACGCTGAAAGAAAAGTAAAAAATGTCAGTGTATTCAGAGAAAAATAAATTTCGTACCTATTTCCTCAAAATAAGCATCAGCGAAAAATGATAAAATATATATAAACGCTCTCGCATTTGATAACTCCCAAGTTGCAGTGTGCCTACGGAAACAGAATATGTTAAATCTGCCTATATTTTTCATATAGTATCGGATGGAAACTCAAACGGATAGGTTACGCCCCAATCCCGGCGCAGACGGTCCATCTGTCGCATAAGTTCCAAGGTTTCGCCATGAGGCATTTCATGACATTCACATACGCCTGCTTCCATTGCCCGGATACAGGCAAGTACTTCATATTCGTAGCCATTAATCTGAGGTGGTATTTCCACCTCCCGAAGCAAATTCCCTGTCTTATCGTATACACGGATTGCGGAAAAATTATTCAGCGTATCTACCTCGATATGGCCGCAGGTTCCTCTGATTTCTCCGCGGTTGACAGGGCCGCTTACCATGGACGTACGCAAATGGGCCTTTCTACCATCCTGATAGGTATAATAAATATCATCAGTAGCATCTACACCGGTATTAAGCTTTTCACAATGGGAATGAACCTCCGCTATAGCATTTCCAAAGAACATAGATGCAAAGGTCAGACAGTACATACCCAGATCCAACAAAGCACCTCCGGCCAGAGCAGGATCATACATCCGCGGCTTTTGACTTATGGGTAAGGAAAATTCCGCTTCCAGTAAGAGAGGCTCCCCGATTGTACCCTCTGCCAGTAAATCGGCTACCAGTTGTCTTGAGGGCATATATCGGGTCCAGATAGCCTCTGTCAGAAAGACATTCCTGTCCTCCGCAAGCTGTATCAACTGACCGGCTTGGTTCGCATTGGCTGTAAAAGCCTTCTCCACTAACACCGCTTTGCCGTGTTCTACGCACAGTTTTGCATTTTCATAATGCATGGCATGGGGAGTAGCTACGTAAATCAGATCCACTTCCGGGTCGGAAACCAATTCCTCATAGGAGCCGTAAGCCTTCTTAAAATGATGCTTCCGGGCAAAATCTTCCGCTTTTTCCAGACTTCGGGAAGCTACTGCATAAGCACATACCTGCTTCTTCAGGCCCTGAATGGCTGTCGCCATGTGGCCGGCTATATTTCCCGCTCCCAATATTGCCATATTGATTCGTTTCATTACCTGATTCTCCATTCGCAGTATTATCATTAAAAAAGGGGAGAGAAAAGGATTTGAATAATCAGCATATGCTGATTATCTACCGGACTGAACATATCTCCATTGCCCGCAAAATGGTGAAAACCGTATGGTTCTTTCTGAGATATGCTTCATCCTTCACGGGCGCAGCACGCTGCGTTTCTCTCCCCAGGATTTACTAAGATTGTAAAACGGACTGACAAAAATTGCCGGACCGAAAACGGACATCACAAAACAGACATCATAAAATCTGGTCCAGTTTGTAATTAATATAGCTGAGTTTATTGTGCATACTGGTGTACATATGGAAGGATTTTATACCCTGTGCATCCAACGCATCTTTTAAATCATGGAACCATGTTGTATTCTGCATGGGATGGGTGATGAGCAGAATAGCGCCAACTTCGATGCCCAGTTCATTGCAGATTATGTAATCGATGGTTCCTTTTCTGCAGGATTTGGCAGGTACTATATAATTGGTCAGGGGTACATTTTTCTTTATACTGTAGCCGGGGCGCACAGCAATTGCCTTTTCAATTCGTTTCCTGATTTCGGAAACGGAACCGTTGCAGGGCTTCTCATCTTTCGAAGAGGTATTAAATAAATTCTCAAAAAATCCCATATATCCTTCCTTTCTGTCTCACTAAAAAGTAAGGCTCACAACGAATTTATTTTATCACATTTGATTTTTATATACAACTCATTCTGCTTAATATAAAATATAACCATAATACCCCCTCTTTTTTGATACAAAAAATGAACGATTGTTATAAAAGAGCGAACAATTGACATGGTGACAGCGGAAATTATTGTGTATCATGGATTTCGGTAATGTAGTATACGTGCCGGGCAGAGGGGCTTACCTATTGACAGGAGGGTTTTATGGCAGATATTCGTTCCGACAATTCCGAAGTATTTCATTATGATGATCCGGATTTTCGCGTCTTTATCAGAAAGAATTTTATTCCCGGAGATTATATATTTGATGAAGGTATGACTATTCACTGGCATGATGAAGTGGAATTTCTGTATGTGGAGAGTGGAAGCATCCGATATCAGTTAAACGGCAGAATTGTGCGTATGCGTGCAGGGGAAGGGATTTTCGTAAACTCCAGACAACTGCATCTGATTGTGACGGACCATGTAGATTGTGAACTTTACTGCCTCATTTTTCACCCAATGATTCTGGAGGCCATGAGCAATAAAATTGGCCGCTACCTATCAGATATTATTACAAACAAGCCTTATATCATGTTAAGCGAAACAGTGGACTGGCAGAAGGAGATTCTGCTTGGGCTTAAGGATGTTTATGATTGCAGGCATAAGAACGGAGCGGAACTGATTACCATGATGCATTTGTATCATATATGGGCAAAACTGGTGCAGAATGTGCCTTCAGACAGTTCGGGACAGGAACGGACCGGAAAAAATCTTGCCATCTTGAAAAGAATTATCACCTATATTCAGCAAAATTACAGGGAAAAGATTAATCTGGAGGATTTGTGTGCCGTTGGGAATGTGGGAAAGACAAAATGTTCTACCCTGTTTGCGGAATATATCAATATGACACCCATTGAATATGTGCAGTATTACCGGATTGAGAAAAGTATGGAACTGCTGGAGAGGACGGACCTTAATATTACGGAAATAGCATACGAGTCCGGATTTTCCGAGAGCAGCTACTTTACCGAAACATTTCGGAGGATGAAGGGTGTAAGCCCCACAAAATATCGGGCATATGTAAAGGGACTAGAAGAAAGTCATGAAAAAAACCAAAAAGAAAGACATGGGAAAAAACATGAGGGAGAAGACAAAAAAAGGTAAAACGGCAGGTGCCTGCTTCTTTATTTATAAAATGCGTATCGAGAAAACACTGGCATACCGCTTTGATGTTTTCTCCAATATTATTTTTCAGTGTATTGCCATGTTTGCCAATGCATTTTTCTGGAAGGCGATTTACCGGGGCTATGATGTGGTGAACGGTGTGGCAGTGCAGGATATGTTAAGTTATACAATTGTTTCTGCCATGATGTCGGTTTTGTTATTAACCGGTGTGGAGAATCGTGTGGCGGAGAGCGTAAGACAGGGGAGTGTGGCAACGGATATGTTAAAGCCGATTCCTTTATTTTTCATCTATTTTTTTGAAGACCTGGGAACGATTACTACCTCTGCAATCTTAAACGGCCTCCCCATTTTACTGGTGGGATGTCTGTTCATTACCATACCGGTTCCGGCAAGCGGGGTTCATTTTCTGCTGTTTTTGGTAAGCTTTCTGCTGTCCTTCTTTGTGAACTGGCTGTTTGCGGCGCTGTTTTCCCTGATTGCATTTATAGCCATGGACATGTCTCCTTTGATTCAGGTGAAAAAGCATGTACTGAGACTGCTTTCCGGAAGCATTATTCCGATCTGGTTTTTTCCGGGTTGGCTTAGGGGATTTTTGCAGTGCCTGCCTTTTGTCTACATCTATCAGTTACCATTGGATTTGTATATCGGCAAAATCACACCCATGGAGGCACTGCCACGGATGGGAATCCAGATTTTGTGGATAGGAATTCTGTTTGCCGCCTTTTTATATTTTCAGGGGGCAGTCCGCAAAAAAGTTATGGTACAGGGAGGGTGAGTATGAAAAGTGTAAGACATTATCTGGACGTAACTTTTTACAATATACGGCTGGCGCTTATGACGATTTTAGAGTATCCCGGGGATTTTCTGGGGTGGTTGCTTTCCAATCCGATTCAGTTTGTGGTAGGTTTTGCCACCATCCGTTTTGTAGTGCAGGAGTTTGGAACCATTAACGGATGGGACCAGGGACAGCTTGCTTTTCTTTATGGAATTTCCGTAATCAGTCATGCTTTTTCCATGATGTTATTTGTGCAGGGATGGTTTATGGGATATTACGTGGTAGAGGGAGAATTTGACCGTTATATGCTGCGGCCTTTAAGCGTGCTTTATCAGTTTTTCTTCACCAATTTTAATGTATTTGGGATTACGGATCTGATTCCGGGAATCTGTGTTTTTGCATATGGGTGCATGCAGGTACATTTTGCCTGGAATATCAGCCGGGTGGCAGCAGTCCTTTTGCTGATTGCGGGAGCTACCATGATACGGGGAGGAATTTACATTTTCATGGGAACTTTCTCCTTCTGGACCAAAAGTGTCAATGATTTTGCAGGCTTTACCCAGGAATTCTTTGACAAAACCACCATGTACCCCCTGACCATGTATCCGAAAGCCATGCAGTTTGTTCTGACCTACCTCATCCCTATCGGGTGGATCAGTTTTTATCCTGCGGAAGGGCTGTTAAAAGGCATTAACACAGGGGTTATCTTTACATTTTTTATCGGAGTTGTGGTTCTTGCTTTTGCCGGCATTTTCTTTCAGTACGGACTTACAAGATATGAAAGTGCGGGGCATTGAGCGTAAAATAGAACCGAGGGTGCAGATTTAGCTAAGTCAGCAGAGGGAATGGAGCATTTTATGGAAGCAATTAAAGTGGAACATTTAGTAAAAGAATATACGATTGTGAAAAAGGAAAAAGGGCTGGGCGGTGCAGTCAAGGGGCTGTTTGCACCTAAAAAAGAGGTGGTGCGTGCCGTGGATGACATCAGTTTTGTAATCCCCAAGGGAGAGATTACCGCCTTTATCGGACCAAACGGAGCGGGGAAGAGTACTACGGTGAAGATGATGTCCGGAATTCTTACCCCTACAAGCGGAAGTGTACTGATAAAAGGGAAAAATCCGGCTACCCAGAGAAAGGAAGTGGTACAGAATCTGGGGGTTGTATTTGGACAGCGTACCCAGTTAAACTGGGATCTGCGACTGGGAGAAAGCTTTGAACTGATGCGTCATATCTATCAGATCGAACCTTCCCTGTATGAGGAAAATATGAAAATGATGGATCAGATTCTGGGGATTTCCGAGTTTATCAATACTCCGGTCCGACAACTGTCCCTGGGGCAGAGGATGAGGGGGGATCTGGTTTCAGCTATGCTTCATTCTCCGGATATTATTTTTCTGGATGAGCCTACCATCGGTCTGGATGTGGAGGGAAAATACGCTATCCGGAAATTTATCAAAGAGATAAACCGGGTAAAGGGGACCACCATTATCCTGACCACACACGATTTGCAGGACATTGAAGAACTTTGTAAGCGTCTGATTATCATTAACCGCGGTAAAATAATGGAAGATGGACCCTTGGAAGCTCTGATAGACCGGATTGCACCTTACAAGGAACTGGTAGTGGTATATTTTGATGAGGAATTTGCAGAACACGAGAAGGCAGAAATTGTATCGAGAGAGGGAAATATAGTCACCTATCGCTTCGAAAAAAAGGAAATGACCGGAGCAAGATTAATCTGTGACCTCTCTGAAAAAAAGAAATTTAAGGATGCCACCATTAAAGAGACCAAAATAGAGGATATCATCCGTATTGCCTATGCGGAACAGATATAATCGGAAGTTTTCGATTTCTGACGAAATCGGAACAAGTTATAGTCAAAATCCGGTATATGTGTTATAATGAAACATCAGTATGTTGCTTTTTATAAGGGGGAGGATGTATGGACAAATACAGCAGCGGATATTACAACTATACGGACGGTGAAAGCAAGATCAGAGGAATGCTTACGGATGACGAGAATTTATTGTGGACCGGGAAACCGAAGAAGAGTGCATTTATTCTGAATAAATGTATCGTTATGGCACCGATTGCATTGATATGGCTTTTGTTTGACGGCGTTTTCATCGGAACCATGTTATCCGTACCGGGTGGCTTCGGAACAGGGAATATGGGATTGTTTTTTATTATCTTTTTTGCATTTCATCTGATGCCAGTCTGGATCTGGCTTTATAATATGTTAACAGCAGCGGCAAGATGGAAAAATACCGAGTATGCCATTACGGATAAAAGAATTTTGATCCGCAGCGGTTTTGTGGGATATGAATATCAAAATATTTATTACAAGGAAATTGGGGATATACATCTGCATGTGGGAGTCATTGATCGTATACTTGGTGTTGGAGATATTATGATCTGCAATAGCACAATGCCCTATGGAAACGGACGCACCATTAATACCGGAAGCAACAACAGTATTTTGGATATCCCGGATTACCAGGAGGTATTTAATATGCTGCAGAAAGCGGTTCGTGATATCCAGTCCGATATCGAATATCCGAATGCCTACAGACCGGAATATAACAGTGGCTATAAGACAAATTACAAAGGATAAATTCATATATTTTGGGAAAGCCTATAAAAAATTCTGATAAGAAAGCGGATTATACAGATTATGGAAAAGCTGGAATTGCTTAGGCAGGCCATGGCGAGTCACAATATGGATGCATACCTGATTGTGACAGATGATTTTCATGGCTCCGAATATGTGGGGGATTATTTTAAGGAAAGGGAGTTTATGTCCGGATTTACAGGTTCGGCAGGCTCCCTGGTTGTTTTGAAGGAAGAAGCGGCGATTTTTACGGATGGCCGCTATTTTTTGCAGGCAGAAGAGCAGTTAAAGGGCAGCGGGATTCTTCTGATGAAGGCGGGAGAGCCCGGGGTGCCCACACTTCCACGGTATCTGGCAGACAAGCTGTGCGAAAATGCGGTAATCGGTTTTGACGGCCGAACCTTAAGTTACCGGATGGCAGAGAGAATCCGTGAAGCGGTATGGGACAAGAACATTACGTTTTCCGGGAATGAGGATCTGGTGGATGCAATCTGGAAGGAGCGTCCCGCCCTTTCCAAAGAACCGATTAGGGAAATGACACCGGAATTTGCAGGAAAGACCAGAACGGAAAAAATGGAGGAAATCCGGCAGGAATTAAGGGAAAGCGGTGCTGACTTCCTGCTTTTAACGGCATTAGATGAAATTGCATGGATCTTAAATCTGCGTGGACATGATGTGGAATATACGCCGGTTTTCCTGGCTTTTATGTTAATAGAAGAGAAGGAGGCAACTCTTTTTGTACAGGAAGAGGTTCTGCCCGAGGAAGTTCGCAGTCACCTTAGCAGGGACGGTATTGCAATCAAACCTTATGATACGATCTACGAAGCATTGTCAAAACTATCGAAAGAGCAGAAGGTATGGTATGACAGCGGGACGGCTAATTACCGGATAGCAATGTCCATTCAGAACGGTATGGATATGGACAGTCCGGTTATCTTAAAGAAAGCCATCAAAAATCCTGCTGAAATCAGCCATATCAGAGAAGCCCATATAAAGGACGGAATTGCAGTCTGCCGTTTCATGCACTGGCTGAAGGAAACAGCGCCAAAGGAAAAACTGACGGAACTTGTGGCATCGGAGAGCATCTTAGAATTCCGGAAGGAAATGGATGGCTTTCTGGAACCCAGTTTTACTTCCATTATTGCATATGGGGCACATGGGGCCATTGTGCATTACGAACCTACGAAGGAAAGCGATGCCGTGATAGAAAATCATGGCCTGTGCCTGTGTGATACCGGCGGCCAGTATGTGGATGGAACCACGGACGTTACCCGTACATTTGTAATGGGGGAACTTACGGAAGAAGAAAGACATGCCTACACTCTGGTACTGAAAGGACATATTCAGCTGGCAAGGGCCGTTTTTCCGGAGGGAACCTGCGGTGCAAATCTGGATGTTCTGGCGAGAGAGCCGCTTTGGAGAGAAGGCTTGGATTATAATCACGGGACCGGTCACGGGGTAGGATATCTGTTAAATGTACATGAGGGACCCCAGAGGTTTCACTGGAGGGTTCTGCCCGGGGTGAAGCAGGCAACACTGGAGCCGGGCATGGTAAGCTCCGATGAGCCGGGATTGTATTTTGCCGGAAAATTCGGTATCCGTCATGAGAATCTGATTCTGGTGACCAGAACCGAAAAAAACGGATTGCTGGCCTTTGAACCGCTGACACTGGTTCCCTTTGACCGGGACGGATTGGATGTATCCATGCTTAATACAGAAGAAATTGAGTGGTTGAATGATTATCATGAAATGGTTTACCGGACTCTTTCTCCCCGTATGTCCGAGGAGGAGAGAATCTGGCTTCGACAATATACAGATAAAATAGTTCCATAAAAGGATGGAATTATTACTCAAAATAGTGTACAATCTGTTTGAGTGTTGTAAAAATATAATAGATCCGGAAGGGGTTCTTATGATAGCTTCCATGTATGAAGTATATTTGGCAATTCAATATGTGGGCATTGCCGTTTTGATTGCGGAAATTCTTTTTGTCCTGAATAAACAGGCCTCAAGACTACAGGTAATCCTGCTTTGCACGGCAACCGCTACACTGATTAATTATATCGGTTATCTGATGGAGATCACAGCATCCTCCATGGAAACGGCAATTATGGGTATGAAATTTGCCTATTTGGGGAAACCGTTTATTGCGCTGGGCATGTTTTTCTTTGTCATGGCCTATTGCCGCGTCAGTATCCGCAAGGAGACATCGGCATTGCTCATCATTATGCACATCGTGATGTCACTTGCCGTATTCACCTGTGACGAGCATCAGTTATTCTTTAAATCCATATCGTACATTAAGGAAGGTGGATTTTCCCATCTGGTGTGCGAACCCGGACCGTTATACCTGTGCTATCTTCTGCTTATAGGATGCGGTACCACGGTTTGTGTCTGGTGTTCCGTTGGAGAGTGGATCAAGTCCAAGACAAGGGTGGAAAAGCGGCAGGCTGTGTATATTCTGTTAATGGTGATTACCATTGCAGCCGGTATGGGCGTTTACATGAGCGGCATTACGGGCGGATACGATACCACTCAGATTGCTTATCTGATCAACGTGGTGCTTCTTGCAGTGTCTGTGTTCCGGTATCGTCTGTTTGAGGTACTGACTCTTGCAAAAGAAAAGGCGTTGAACGATTATCAGGATGGTCTTATCGTTGTAGACAATCGTGATATGGTTATTTATTCCAATTCCCTGGCAAAAGAAATCTATCCGGCGCTTACTACGGAGGACTATAAGGAAGTGCTGGAAGAAATCAGCGATCACGCAAGCACACAGGGGAACCTCTTCTACAAGAAGAAGGTATTTACCATTCAAAAGCAGCCCATCATGCAGGAAGGAATTGCTTACGGACGTACTTACAAGATCATAGATGTGACGGACAGTTACAATTATGCAACCCGTCTCCAAAGTGATGTGGAGCAGAAGACCAGACAGATTAAGAATATGCAAAGCTCCGTTATCGAAAGCTTTGCCAATATGATTGAAGCACGTGACGGTATTACCGGTCAGCATATCAAACACACCAGTGCCTATGTCCGGATTCTGATTAATGGATTGAAGGAGACCGGTACATACAAGGAAATTTTGACGGATGAATATATTGCCACCGTAATTGACGTGGCACCTCTTCATGATGTAGGCAAGATTGCCATCATGGACCAGGTACTCAAAAAGAATGACAAGCTGACGGAGGAAGAATTTGACGCAATCAAGACCCATCCCAAGGTGGGAAGTCAGATTATCGAAGAAATCCTTCGGGGAATGGAAAGTGAAGAATACATCAAGATTGCCAAGGAAGTCGCATTGTATCACCACGAAAAGTGGAATGGTACCGGCTATCCGGTAGGGCTTCGCGGAAGCAAGATTCCGCTCTGTGCCCGCATCATGGCAGTGGCGGATGTGTATGACGCATTACGTTCCAAGAGGACTTATAAGGAAAGCTTTTCCAAAGAAAAATCCCGTCAGATAATTGAGGAGGGAGCCGGTATTCACTTTGACCCTGTGATTGTTCAGGTATTCCTTGATAACATTAATGAAATTGAAGCAGTAGTATAGGAAACGAAAGAAAAGTGCTGTGTTATAGCAGCACTTTTTTTGAAAGGAGCCGAAAATGAAAAAGGGAATCCGAATATTCTTAAGCATATTACTTTGGATTACATTGCTTTGCAGTGGATGCAGTGACAAATCGAATGCTGTCGAAAAGATGGACACTGTCCCGGAAACTGCCCCTGTCGAAAGTATGTATGCGTCGGAAGTGACTGACACAGGAGCAACCGATGCAGAAATGACGGAGGAAGACAGCACTTTGCCCAAGGAGGATGGAGCGTATTCATCTAAGGAAGAGGTGGCCGCCTATATTTATGAATTCGGGCATCTGCCGCCTAACTTTATTACCAAAAAAGTAGCCCAGGAACTTGGCTGGGATAACAAGGAAGGAAATCTGTGGGAAGTGGCTCCCGGAAAGAGTATCGGGGGCGATAAATTTGGAAACCGGGAAGGTCTTTTACCGGAAAAGACAGGAAGGCAATATTATGAGTGTGACATTGACTTTGAGGGCGGCTTTCGAAACGGAAAACGGATAGTCTATTCCGATGATGGGCTGATTTATTATACCGAGGATCATTATGAATCCTTTGAACTGTTATATGGGGAGGAATAGGCGTGAATCTGATATTGGAAGCGGAAAAGATGACAACCCGGAAAGAAGCACATCAATACCTGAAAGAAATGTTTGCATTTCCGGATTATTACGGAAGAAATCTGGATGCTCTTTATGATTGCCTGACAGAATTAAAGGATGCGCAGGTGGAATTTTATCATGCAGGGGAAGAACTGGAAAAGGAGAATTACTTCGCCAAGGTATATCGGACTTTCTTAGAGGCAGCCGAAGCAAACTCCGGGCTGGTTATCCGGGAAGAAAGAATGGCAGATGAGGAAGAGAATAAAGAGGAAGATGAAAAGGAAAATGAGGAAATAAACGATGGAAAATAACGCAAAAAGCAGAGAAAAATTCGGCTCCAGATTAGGATTTATTCTGGTATCCGCCGGTTGTGCGGTTGGACTTGGAAATGTTTGGAAATTTCCTTATATGTGCGGACAATACGGTGGAGCAGCTTTTATTTTAATCTATCTCGTTTTCCTGGTGATTCTGGGATTCCCGATTATGGTTTGCGAGTTTGCGGTAGGACGGGGCAGCCAGAAAAGCTGTGCAACATCCTTTCAGGTGTTGGAACCGGAGGGAACCAGATGGCACCATTTCGGCAAATTTGGCATGATTGGTAATTATCTGCTTATGATGTTTTACACCATGGTGGCGGGATGGATGCTGTATTACTGTTATCGTTCCATCGCAGGAGAATTTACCAAGACGGCTCTGACGGCAGAACAGATTACGGAAAAGTTTACGGAAATGACAGGTTCCTTTGGTACCATGACTTTCTGGATGGTAGTGGCAGTGCTGCTTGCCTTTGGAGTTTGCTCCCTGGGAGTACAAAAAGGAGTGGAGAAAATCACCAAAGTGATGATGATCCTCCTTCTTGGCCTGATTATTGTGCTTGTGGTACATTCCTTAAGCCTGCCGGGAGCCGGAGAGGGCGTAAAATTCTACCTGATTCCCAATTTTGAACTTATGAAGGAACAGGGAATCGGCAATGTGGTATTTGGTGCATTGTCACAGGCATTTTTTACGTTAAGCATAGGTATCGGTTCCATGGCAATATTCGGAAGTTACCTGGACAAGAAGTGCTCCCTTGCGGGAGAGACCATAAGTATTACGATTTTGGATACCTTTGTAGCGCTCTGTGCGGGCCTGATTATTATACCGGCATGCTTTTCCTTCCATATTGCACAGGACAGGGGGCCGTCCCTTATTTTTATCACCCTGCCCAATATTTTCAACCGGATGGCAGGAGGGAGAGTCTGGGGGAGTCTGTTCTTCTTGTTCCTTTCCTTCGCGGCGCTTTCCACAGTGATTGCAGTATTTGAAAATATTATCTCCTTTGCCATGGATCTCTGGGGATTTTCCAGAAAGAAGGCGGTTTTGGTCAATATTGTCCTGATTATTTTATTATCCCTTCCCTGCATTATGGGCTTTAATATCCTGAAGGGTCTGGAACCTTTAGGACCGGGAAGCAATCTCATGGATCTGGAAGATTTTCTGGTATCCAATAATCTGCTGCCGCTTGGGTCCCTGGTATATGTTCTGTTCTGCGTATCGGAAAACGGTTGGGGATTTTCCAATTTTCTGGCGGAAGCCAATACCGGAAAGGGCATGGGATTTCCCGGGAAGATGAAGTTCTATATGACTTATATTCTTCCTGCTATTATTGTAGTCATCTATCTGAAGGGCTATTATGACACTTTTGCACCCAAAGGACTGCATTATCTATTACCCTGGATGGGGATTGCATTTTTGTTCCTTGCCATTGTGGCATGGTTTTGTCTGGGGAGGAAAAAATCATGATTATCGGTGCATTGGAGGCAGGCGGTACCAAGATGGTATGCGCCATCGGAAATGAAAAGGGAGAAATCTTAAAGCGAATCAGTATTCCAACTAAAACTCCGGAAACCACGATGCCGGAGATGATTGCTTTCTTTAAGAATGAAAAGGTAGAACGGCTGGGAATCGGATGCTTTGGACCCATTGCGCCGGATAAAACTGCGGAAAACTATGGGTGCATCACCTCCACACCCAAAATTGCGTGGCAGAATTTTAATATAGTAAAGGCATTTGGGGAGGCACTTTCCTGTCCCGTCGGATTTGATACGGATGTCAATGCGGCGGCACTTGGAGAGGCAACCTTTGGAATCACGCAGGGGCTCGACTGCAGCATTTATATAACGGTGGGAACCGGAATCGGTGTGGGAGTTTACCTTAATGGCAGTCTGCTTCACGGCATGATGCATACCGAAGCAGGGCATATTATGATAAAACGCCACAGAGAGGATACATTTGCCGGAAACTGCCCCTTCCATGGGGACTGTTTTGAAGGATTGGCAGCAGGTCCCGCCATTGAAAAGAGATGGGGCAGGAAGGGAGCGGAACTTTCCTGTGAGGAAAAGGTGTGGGAAATGGAGGCCTTTTATATTGCGCAGGCCTGTGTGAATTTCTGCATGACCTATTCCCCGCAAAAAATCGTGCTTGGTGGAGGGGTGCTCAAACAAGATATGCTTCTCCCCATGATTCGAAGCAAATTTGAAGAACTGATGGCGGGCTATATCCAAACCAAAGAACTTGCGGATATTACAAATTACATCGTACCCGCAAGTCTTTCGGATAACCAGGCAATACTGGGATGCATCAAACTGGCACTTAATGCATAGATTTCTTTTTTCTTTCGCCCAAGGATAAGCGAAGCAAGAGGACTATGGCCTCGTGGGCAAGAAGCGGGAGTGCTGACAGCGGCAGCAGATATGCCCAGTCGGACCGGCTTAAGGCACAGGTCCCAAAAGCGCGGATCAGGCTGTCGAATTTTGTGACCGTAAACTGGAGAAAAAGTCCCAGGGAAAAGGCCACAATCATAAGCCGGTTTGCAAAATGCTTCATCCGCAAAACGGAGCATTCCACATCCCGCATGCCGATGGCATGGAATAACTGGGAAATGCCCAGTACCATAAAGGCATAGGTCTGACAGGAGGTCAGGGTAGCAGGGTTTTGTAATAACAGCCGGATATTCTCCACGGTAACGGGCAGATTGTTTTGGGTAAGGCTACGGATCGGCAGACGCAGAAAAGCGGCCAGACTGATTGCGGCAATTAAAACTCCATAAAACAAGGTAATGGCAAGACCACCTTCGGAAAAGAGACTTTCCTCTTTTTTTCGGGGTGGTTTTTTCATGTGCTGTTTGTTATCAATATCCGTCCCGAGAGCCAGCGCGGGCAGGGAATCGGTAATTAAATTAATCCAGAGAATATGGCTTGGCTTTAGAGGGGCACCAAATCCGAGGAGCATGGCAATGAGCATGGTAATGATTTCTCCGAAATTGGAAGAAAGCAAAAATAATACGGATTTCTTGATGTTGGCATAGATGCTCCGTCCCTGTTCGATGGCTGCAATAATGGTGGCAAAATTATCGTCGGTCAAGATCATATCCGAGGCATTTTTGGCTACATCGGTACCGGCAATTCCCATGGCAATGCCCACATCCGCAGCCCGAAGAGAGGGCGCATCATTTACCCCGTCTCCGGTCATGGCTACGATTTCTCCGTTTTCCTTAAGAAAATTTACAATCTGGGTCTTATGGCTTGGCGTAACCTGTGCAAAAACCCGCACTTTCTTTAGAATATTTCGGGATTCGGAGGAAGAATTCTTCTCCTTCAGCACCCTTTCCAAGTCGGCACCCTTCATGCATTCGGAAATATCGGAAACAATGTTTAATTCTTTTGCAATTGCAAAAGCGGTATCGATTCGGTCCCCGGTAATCATGACGGTGCTTACTCCGGCATCGGCACAGGCCAAGACGGCTTCCTTTACCCCGGGCTTTAAGGGGTCCTTCATGCCGGCAAGACCTAAGAGAACCAGGTCCTTTTCGTAGTGATTCCGGCTTCCGGAAGTGGCCGGAGAAGTATCCGGCAGGGTGTGCACTGCCAGTGCAAGGACTCTGAGTGCCATGGAGGACATTTCGGCGATGGCAGACTGTATGCTTTTCCGGTAACGGTCGTTTAACACAACATCCCGGTCTGCAATGCGGATGGCATGACAGCGTTTTAAAATTTCGTCCGGGGAACCCTTTGTAAAGCAAATTTTCTGTCCTCCGTGTTCATGGACGGTGGTCATCATTTTCCGCTCCGAATCAAAAGGGATTTCGTCAATGCGGGGATATTTCTTTTCTAATTCCGCCCGGGACAAATGATACTGCTCTGCCATATGTAAAAGTGCCAGCTCCGTGGGGTCACCAAAATCCTTTTCCGAGGATAATACGGCGTCGTTGCACAGGGCAAAACCGGTTAAAAACAGATGGTCCTTTAGGGCATTCAGGGAAAGGACGGGACGAACCTTGCCGGGCACGGTTCCGGTGTAGCAGTTGGTAACGGTCATTTTATTCTGGGTCAGGGTCCCGGTTTTGTCAGAGCATACCACACTGACGCAGCCTAAGGTTTCTACTCCCGGAAGCCTTTTGATAATGGTGCCGGCCTTTACCATGCGGGAAACACTTAAGGCAAGTACCATGGTCACAATGGCGGGAAGACCCTCCGGAACGGCGGCTACGGCTAAAGAAATAGCGGTTAACAGCATCTCCAGAATATCCCGCTTTTGCAGCAGGGCTATGAGAAACAAGAGGGCACAGAGTACCAGGGAAAGAATACTTAACAGTTTTCCCAGATCTCCCAGTCTTTTCTGTAAGGGGGTATTCTCCGGCTTGGTTTCATTGATCAGTGCCGCAATCTTCCCGATTTCGGTGTCCATACCAATCAGACTTACTTCACCGATACCCCGCCCGGAGGTAACCATAGTGGACATATAAGCCCGGTCATGATGATTTTTCTCCACCGGGAGGGATTCCCCGGTCAGAGCGGATTCTTCGATTTTCAGGCTGTTTGCTTCTTGTATAATCAAATCAGCGGGAACCTGCATTCCGGCTTCCAGCAGAACAATATCCCCGGGAATCAGATCCGCAGCCGGAATTTCATTCCAGACTTCGTGATCCGGCAGGGTATCGGCAGGGCGGATAAATGCCTTGGGTGCGGAAAGGTCCTTTAGTGCGGCAAGGGCACGGTCAGCCTTTCCCTCCTGAATCACACCGATCGTTGCATTCATGAGGATGACAGTAAGGATTATGGTGGTATCCCCGAATTCCCGCATAAGCATGGAAATGGCAGCCGCCACAAAAAGGACAAAGATCAGAGGATCGTTTAATTGTTCCACAAAGCGTGCTGCGACACTTTTAGGCGGTGTTTCCTTTAATTTGTTATGACCTCGTTTTTCCTGCATGATTTTGCCTTTCCGTCTGAAATAATGGTCTACAAAAAACTATGAAACAGGAGGACAAAATATACACAGAAAAGAAAATGTGACAAAACAGGAGCAGGAACTGACAAAACCGGGACAAAAAGTGACAAAACAGGAAGGGTACACTTGCTTGCATAAAGTAACATTTCCATGTATACTATGAGAAGAAGTAAATGTCGGGATTAAAGGATAATCGGAGGAGTATTATGAATTTATCGGAGGCAAGGGCCAAACTGAAAGAATACGGGCAGGAACATGTGCTCAGGTACTATGAAGAATTAGATGAAACGTCCAAGAGGGAATTGTTAAAGCAGATAGAGGAAACTGATTTCTCGGTTACAAAAATGTGCAGTAAGGCAGGGAAACCTGCGGAAAGAGGCGTTATTACACCGCTTTCTGCCATGGAACTTACGGAGATTGAAAGAGAAAAGGAGCGGTTTGCCGCAATCGGGCTTAATGCCATAAGGGCAGGTAAGGTAGGTGCTGTATTACTTGCAGGCGGAATGGGAACCAGACTGGGTTCTGATGATCCAAAAGGAATGTATAATATCGGTCTGACTAAAGATGTCTTTATTTTCCAGAGACTGATTGAAAATCTTATGGATGTGGTGAAAGCGGCAGATGCATGGATTCATCTGTTTGTGATGACCAGCGATAAGAATCATGAGGCGACCACCGGTTTTTTCAGAGAGCATGCTTATTTCGGATACAACGAAGAGTATATTCATTTCTTCAAGCAGGATATGGCGCCGGCGGCAGATTATAACGGAAAGATTTATATGGAAAGCAAGGGCAAAATGTCTACCTCACCTAACGGAAACGGCGGATGGTACATATCCATGGTACGTGCCGGAATTCGGGATGTGGTATTAAAGGCCGGTATTGAGTGGCTTAATGTATTTGCCGTTGACAATGTACTGCAAAAAATTGCAGACCCGGTGTTTACGGGTGCCGTAATTGACAGGAATTGTACCGTGGGTGCCAAGGTAGTACGCAAAAATGCCCGTGACGAAAAGGTCGGGGTTATGTGTCTGGAAGACGGCAGACCTTCCATTGTGGAATACTATGAACTGACGGAAGAAATGATGGATGCACAGGATGAAAAAGGCGATCCGGCCTATAATTTCGGTGTGATCCTGAATTATCTTTTCAAAGAAAGTGCATTGAACGAACTGATGGACAGGGAGCTTCCGCTTCATATCGTGGAGAAAAAGATTCCCTATATGGATGAAAATGCGAACCCGGTAAATCCCGAGGCACCAAACGGCTACAAATTTGAACAGCTCGTCCTGGACATGATACACGAAATGGACAGTTGTCTGCCCTTTGAGGTAGTGCGGGAAAAAGAATTTGCACCCATCAAAAATAAGACCGGTGTGGATTCCGTGGAAAGTGCAAGAGAACTTCTGAAAAGAAACGGCTATGAATTATAGAAATACGAAAGGCAGGAGGCAGTAAAATGGCAATATTGGTTACAGGCGGTGCAGGCTATATCGGAAGCCATACCGTGGTAGAACTTATTAACGCAGGGTATGAAGTGGTGGTTGTGGATAATTTAAGCAACTCTTCCGAAAAGTCTCTGGAAAGAGTAAAGGAAATTACCGGAAAGGAAATTACCTTTTATAAGGCGGATATTCTGGACAGGGACGCTTTAGAGGAAATTTTTACGAAGGAAAAGATTGATTCCGTAATTCATTTTGCAGGCTTGAAAGCAGTTGGTGAATCCGTTAAAAAACCTTGGGAGTATTATAACAATAATATTACCGGTACTCTGGTGCTTGTGGATGTGATGAGAAAACACAATGTCAAGAATATTATTTTTTCCTCTTCCGCAACTGTTTACGGTACTCCGAAGGAAGTACCTGTTACCGAGGAAACCCCGAAGGGTGAGTGTACCAATCCCTATGGCTGGACTAAATCCATGCTGGAACAGGTGCTTACGGATATCCAGTTTGCGGACCCGTCCTGGAATGTGATTCTGCTTCGCTATTTCAATCCCATCGGTGCCCATAAGAGTGGTAAAATCGGTGAGAACCCCAATGGAATTCCCAACAATCTGATGCCGTATATTACGCAGGTGGCGGTAGGAAAACTGGAAAGACTGGGTGTGTTTGGCAATGACTATCCCACAAAGGACGGCACCTGCATCCGGGATTACATTCATGTCCTGGATCTGGCAGACGGTCATGTAAAGGCAGTTAAAAAATTAGAAGAAAATGCCGGTCTTTGCATTTACAATCTGGGAACCGGTAACGGCTACTCCGTGCTGGACGTTATCGAGAATTTTGAAGCAGCTACCGGTAAGAAGGTTCCCTATGATTTTAAGCCCCGCAGAGAGGGTGATATTGCAGTAAACTACGCAAATGCGGAGAAGGCATACAAAGAACTGGGCTGGAAAGCACGCTATGGTATTCGGGAGATGTGTGAAGATTCCTGGAGATGGCAGAGCAACAATCCAAACGGTTATGAAGAATAATTTCTGCGTTGGATTTAACCGCGGAAACAGATGACAGATTTTACAATAGAGACGGACAAAACTTTGATTTTGAAGTTTTGTTCGTTTTTTATTGTTTATATCCTTGACAAAGTCGGGAAATAATAGTAGTATCTGAATTGATTAGAAGTAGTAATCAAAACTATGTATAAGAGTTTTGCAAACAAGGAGGTAAAGTTTATGCATATTACAATTCGAGAGCCGGGCAGTGCTCTGACACATCTTGCAGGCTGTGTTCTGGCCATTTTTGCTTCCGTGCCTTTGTTGATAAAAGCGGGAATTACATCCGGAAAGACCAGCTTCTGGGCGATGCTTATTTTTATGGCAAGCATGATTTTATTATATGGTGCAAGTGCCACCTACCACTCGGTCAATCTTGCTGGAAAAGCACTGAGTATTTTCAGAAAAGTGGATCACATGATGATTTTTGTGCTGATAGCGGGCTCCTATACACCGGTGTGCCTTCTGGTACTGGGTGGAAAAGAAGGACTGACGCTGTTAGTGGCAGTCTGGACAATTGCCTGTATTGGAATGCTTGTGAAAGCGCTATGGATTACCTGTCCTAAATGGTTTTCATCCATCATCTATATCGCCATGGGCTGGGTATGTGTTTTTGTATTTGGTAAGTTGCTGTCCACACTGCCGTTTGCTGCCTTTTTGTGGCTGCTTGCAGGCGGCATTATTTACACCATAGGCGGAGTGATTTACGCACTGAAACTGCCGATTTTTAATGCAAAACATGAGAATTTCGGTTCCCACGAGATTTTCCACCTTTTTGTTATGGCAGGCAGTATCTGTCACTTTATTTTCATGTATGTATATGTAGCGTAAAGTTCTAATCTTCTTCGATTATCTGGATTTCCAGATAATCGAAGTCAATCTGCTCAATGAAATTGTCCTGGGTAAAACGTGCCTTACTGTGTTTCTTAAATTCTGCAATGGTGGAATCTAACCACATGGGTTTACCCAGGTCAAATTGTATACAAATCTCATCCAGTGCTGAGAATACCTTGTGCGTGCGGGTGTCCGCAAGGGTATTCTCTATCACGGTGTCCCTTAACATTCTGTTATCCTTGAAAAGTTTGGCCCACAAACGAAACATATTCCATCCTCCATACAGCCTATCATAGCAGAAAATTCTTTAAAAAACAGTAAAACTCCGGCAAAAAAAAGTAAAAGTGAAACAAATGGAAAAATAAACAGAAATTCTTAAAAATTACTAAAATTATTATACAAAATATACAAAAAGAGGAAAAGTATGTTATAATGAAAACGTAACATACCTGAGAAAAAAGTTGGATTTTCACATTTTTTGAATAGGAAGAGCATAGAATAGATATGCAGTGTTTGGCCGGCGAACCACATGGGAAAAGAAATTGCCGGCAATGAAGGAGAATTTTTATAGATGGATGTAAGAGAATATCGGGATAATGAGGTAGACAGCTGGGAAGAAGTCAATTTGATTTACAATGCCGCCCTGAAGCAGGTGCAGACCAAGATGGAAATTCTGAATGATGAGTTCCAGCGGGTACATAAATATAATCCCATTGAACACATTAAGGCCCGTATTAAGAGTTCCGGAAGTATTGTGAAAAAATTGAGAAGATACGGCTATGAATCCACCATTGAGAATATGATTACCTATGTAAATGATATGGCGGGAATCCGTATTATCTGTTCCTTTACTTCGGATATTTTCCGGATTGCGGAAATGATTGAAAACCAGAAGGATATTAAGGTACTTTCTGTTAAGGATTATATTACATATCCAAAGGCCAGCGGCTATAAGAGTTACCATATGATTATCAGTGTTCCCGTTTATCTTTCGGACCGCATTGTGGATGCCAAGGTGGAAGTACAGATTCGAACCGTCGCCATGGATTTCTGGGCAAGCTTGGAGCACAAGATGCATTATAAATTTGAAGGGGATGCGCCGCAGCACATTAAGGATGAACTGGTGGAATGTGCCCGCATGGTAGCGGATCTGGATAACCGTATGCTACTGTTAAATGAAGAAATTCTGGAATTGAGCAAAGCACAGGAAGGTTAGAAAAAGATATATTTCAACAATTTAGAACCACAGCGATTGTGGTTCTTTTTGACTTGTCAATGAACCTCTAATACATCAGACAATTTAACAGAATGTACAAGGAGTGAGAAAAAATGAAAATTGTAATGATACATGGACAAAACCATAAAGGAAGTTCTTATAATATCGGCAGAATGATTGCAAATAAAATTAGTGGGGAAGAAGATATTGTAGAATTTTTTCTTCCCAGAGATTTAAATCATTTTTGTTTAGGATGTTATGCATGTATAGAAGATGATGCAAAATGTCCGTTTTATGAGGAAAAGAATAAAATTATGTCGGAGGTAGAAGCTGCGGATGTATTAATATTTACTACACCTACCTATTGCATGCGAGCATCAGCGCCGATGAAGAGTTTTATCGATTTGACATTTAATTATTGGATGGTGCACCGACCGAGAAAATGTATGTTCAGTAAGCAGGCTATTGTGGTATCGACGGCAGCAGGAAGCGGAACAAAAACAGCTATCAAGGATATAACAAATACATTGCTCTATTGGGGTGTTCCCTCTGTAATAACTTATGGCATTGGTGTTCAGGCAATGAATTGGAATGGAGTTGCAGATAAGAAGAAGCAAAAGATCGAAAAAGATACTACAAAGATAGCTAATAAAGTATTAAATACAAAACGCGTGAAACCCGGTATTAAAACGAAATTTTTATTTACGATGATGCGAATGATGCAGAAAAAGGGCTGGGGTTCAGGTGAAGCAGAGAAAGCATATTGGGAGCAAAACGGTTGGATGGGTAAGGAAAGACCCTGGAAGTAATCACGCATAATCCCAAAGGCGAAGCACGGCAGGCATGAAGTGACTGGATTTTGGAGGTGAAGCCGACAGCGCTTCATGAGCTTGAAGTGCAGCGGAATAAGAATGGCACCGCATTGATAAACTGGTATTTGCGCATTTCTACGAGCGGTGCGAGGATGGAGCATGAATGTGCACCTCATTGATAAACAAAAATTGACCAAACTCTCTGGCGCGACGGATGTCTCTTATCCCCTCGGACATATAAAATAGTGATGTACGGGTATCTATAGCAAAAAAATGAGAGTTTGGCATCCTTTTCATCATAAAAATCATCAAATTCATAATCAAAATAGATGCGTGAGTATCTATAGAGAAAAATTTAGAAAATAGTATCCCTTAATTTTCAAAAAAGGGATACTATTTTCATGATAATTTTGTATAGATACCAGATAGCGATTATAAGTGCATAAATCGTTGATATAACGCACATAATGGATGCAAAAATAAGAAAAAATCTGTATAGACCGAGTTCCTGCATTTTATGAGTGTTTTTTGAAGTCAATTCTCATTTTCCTATCTACTTCACCTCCAAAATCCAGTCACTTCATGCCTGTCGTGCTTCGCACTTTTTGATTTTGTCGGTATCGCGCCAGAAAAAGTAAATACTCACTGCGTTCGTGCTTCCTTTTTCTTTGAGCGCGATAAATCCCGATTGACCGAGCTTTTTAGAGCGAGAGATGCTTGCTCGAAGGGCCGTAATAAGCGTTTTTTCTAAATTTATTAAAAGCGCTGAGTTTTTAAGGGTCCAAATCAGTGCATATAAGAGAAAAGAGAAAATACGCTGACATTTTTTCAATAAATGTAGGTAGGAATTTTGAAAATCCATAAATGCGCTGAAAGAAAAGCAAAAAATGTCAGCGTATTCAGAGAAAAATGGATTTTGCACCTATGCTCCCCCAATGGGCATTAGCGCAAAATAATAAAATCTCAATAAATGCTCATTTGTTTGGCAACTAACAAGTTACAGCGTGCCAATAACTCGACAGCTTCTGGTTTGCAGGGGCCCAATAGCCCATAAAATGAGGAGTGCCCCGGCACATTTCTGCACCGAGGCTATTATGAAAAAAATATCAATATACTTAGGAAAAGAAAAGCGGTTTCTTTAACTGTTTTTAGCATAACAGATAATTATGAACAAAGTATGAACATAATGTAAAGAAAAGGTAAAAGATACAAAAAAGTAAAAAGCAATTCTTGTTTTATATGCAAAATGCACAAAAAATGGCTTTCTGTTGTTTTTTGGAAAAATAAATGATAAAATATTAATGATTTCTTATGAGTATAGTCACGAACCTGTATCGGGGAGGAAAATAGATGGATACTTTTATCGATAAATTGGCACAAAAACTTACAGCGCAGGAGATGATTCGCGCGAATTCTGCAGCAGATGCGGCAGAGTTGTCCTATCTTCGTGAACAGATGGCAGAATATGAAGATATTCTCAAGGAAATTCAGGAAGAAACTGAGAAAAACAAAGAAAGTGCCACGAAATTGCAGCAGTTTACCATGTTGGGTGAACAGAATAACGAGAAAATTGCCCGCAATCTTTCTTTCATTGAGAAGTATGCTGTGAAAACAGAGCAGAATGCTGCAATGGTAGAACAGGGGGCGAATGCTCTCAAGGAACAGGTTAATCACGCAGAGGAGGTTGCCAGACTTACCGATGCAAGCCTGAATAAATTGAATACCGTAAG
Organism: uncultured Lachnospiraceae bacterium; assembly: GCA_945919075.1. Classification (GTDB taxonomy): domain Bacteria; phylum Bacillota; class Clostridia; order Lachnospirales; family Lachnospiraceae; genus Acetatifactor. The sequence continues at coordinate 23,126 of CAMEIX010000011.1, read as the reverse complement.
CACAGGTCTTTCCGAAAGTGCAGCCAAGGTGGAAGAAAATGCAGCCAAGGCGGACGAACTTATAAAAGCCGGCATTGCCAAAATCGAATCCATGCAGGCAGATGCCAAGAGCACGGAAGAGATGAAGAATCTGCTGGCGGAATTGCAGAAGGTACAGACCAGCCAGTTCGAACAACTGGCGGACCATGTCCATAAAGAAAATGTAAAGGTATACCGTAATGTGCAGGCTGTCATGATAGAAGAAAATGATAAGCAGAACATCAATTATGGTAAGAATCTGGATATGGTAACCAAGAGGACAGGCCTGATTTTAGGCATTTCCATTGTAGCTCTTCTGGCCTCCTGTGCAGGTCTGGCATTTCAGGTTCTACAGTATTTACATATTATTTAGTATTGTTTTAAGGAAAAGGGGAACCGATAAGATGGCAAAACAATCATGGAAGCCCGGGAATATGCTTTATCCTTTGCCCGTTGTTATGGTCAGTGTGGCAGATAAAGAAGGCCGTCCCAACATTTTGACAATTGCATGGACAGGAACCATTTGCAGTGATCCTCCCATGGTGTCAATTTCGGTCAGACCGGAGCGTTATTCCTATGACATTATTAAGGAAACCGGCGAATTTGTTATCAATCTGACAACCAAAGAACTGACTTTTGCAACGGATTACTGTGGTGTAAAGAGCGGACGTGATGTGGATAAATTCAAAGAGATGAAGCTGACTCCCATTCCCGGAGATGTCGTTAAGGCACCCCTCATCGAAGAAAGTCCGGTGAATCTGGAGTGCCGCGTAACGGAAGTGAAAAAACTGGGTACTCATGATATGTTCCTGGCAGAAGTGGTGGCCGTTCATGCGGATGAGAAATACATGGATGAAAACAAGAAGTTCCATTTGGAATATGCGGAGCCCATTGTTTATTCCCACGGAACGTACCTCACCACCGGTGAAGCAATCGGAACCTTTGGCTATAGTGTGAAAAAACAGAAATAATTATTTATCAGGAGAAAGCATGCTGCCCCGTTTGACGGAGTCCGAACCATAGCGGTTCCGGATCTGATCCAGGGCAGCATTTAATTTTTGCTGCTTTTCGGAAACGGGTTTCGCATCCATCATGTCAAAAAGGCTTAACTGGATGGGGGCATCTTCATTTACTAATTTGGATGTACGAAGTCCCAAAAGCCGGATGGGCGTGTGATCCCAGAGTGCATCAAACAGCGTCATGGCAGCCCTGTAGAGTGCATCAGTACTGGAAGTGGGTGTATAAAGAGCCATCTGATGGGATACACTCTTAAAGGTATTATATTTGATTTCTATGCAGATTACACCGGCTAAATCCTTCTCTTTGCGGAGTCTGGTGCCCACGGATTCTGCTAACTCCAACAAGGTGTGACCTGCCTCATCACGGGTTGTCAGGTCATGACTTAAGGTTATGGAATTTCCCACTCCTTTTCGCTTCACAGGTTCCGGTTCCACCACGGAGTCGTCGATTCCGTTGGCATAGTGGTGTAAGAGCAATCCAAGGCTTTTCAGATGGGCCTCCATAATGGAAGGGTCTGCATTTGCAAGGTCACCAATGGTAAGGATTTCCAGCTTTTTCAAAGCCTCCACGCTGGATTTGCCACACATGTATAAGGAAGAAACGGGAAGGGGCCACATTTTATCCCGTATTTCATAAGAAAACAGAGTGTGGACCTTGTCCGGTTTTTGAAAATCCGATGCCATTTTTGCCAAAACTTTTTTGTCGGAGATTCCGACATTCACCGTAAAACCGAATTTTTCACGAATGGTATCCTTTATGATGACAGCGGCTTCATGAGGAGAAGAATAAAGATGGGCAATAGGGGTAAAATCCATATAGCACTCATCAATGCTGACCTGCTCAATTTCCGGGCACAGTCCGGCCAGATAGGAGATAAAGGCACGACTTTTTTCTTTGTAGACGGAAAAGTCCGGTGAGACCATTTTTAGGAAAGGGCATTTGCGGAGAGCGTTTGCCACGGGTTCTCCGGTTTCAATGCCGTAGGCTTTTGCCGGAATGGATTTCGCAAGGACAATGCCGTGTCTTTTGCTGGAATCGCCGCCCACAATGGCAGGAATCAGGCGGAGGTCCTCATCCTGTCCGCTTTCCAATGCGGAGACTGCACTCCAGCTTAGAAAAGCGGAATTGACATCAATGTGAAAAATAATCTTATCCATGGGGACCTCCTTTCGGGAACGGTTGCTGTTCTCGACCCTGTCGGGGCGGAACAAGTGGACGCAACCTAACGGTTGCTGTTCTCGACCCTGTCGGGTCGGAACATATTATACCATAACAGGGGCTTTACAACCATGGTTTTTGCTGATAAAATGATTTTGTTAAATGTTACAGAATTGTGAACTGCGGGATAAATCGATGTGGAAATTTATTACACGTTATTATAGAAGAGTAAGTTATACGAGAATGAAGATGGCGGGGCTTGTAGTGTTTTTGGCGGCCCTCTTTTTTCCGTCCTATGTAAAGTGGGAAGAACCGGTGGACAACTTTTTTACAGTTTTTCTTAACGGTGAACAGGTTGGAACCGTGGAAGAGGAGGCCAAGGCGGAAGAGCTTCTGATGTGTGCCAGAAAAGAACTGGTTGCGGATTCCGAGGAACTGGTCTTTATTGATGTGGACATGAATGTGGAAGGACAGGCTGTACTGTTTGGCAAGACGGACGAAGAAGAGTTTGTCAAAGACAATATGAGCCGTGTGCTTTCTTCCAATATAAAGGAGACAACAAAACGTTCCTATGCGGTGAAGGTGAACAATTACATGGTGAACCTGGGAAGCATTGAAGAAGTTAAGGAATTGTTACAGACAGCGGTTTCCAAGTATGACCCGACGGGACGTTATCAGGTGGAACTGCTTCATGCCACCGGCAGGGAATTCAATGTGCTTACTGCGGAAATTGTGGACACGGCCAAGGACGAAAGCCTTCTTGGGGATGCACTTCCCATGCCTAATTATAAGGGCGGTTTCGAACAAGACATGGATGATATCATGGCGGGTGCGGAACCAGCTGTGGAAAAGAGCTTTTCGGATTATGAGCTTGGGATTCAGAATATGAATTTCTCAGAAGAGGTTGAGATTGCGGAAGTCTATCTGGAAGAGTCTCAGATTTCAGATGTGGCAACCGCAGTGGAGGAGGTCATCAAGGATCAGGAGGTCAATGCAATCTACACTGTGGTTGCGGGTGACACCTTATCGGAAATTGCCATTAAGACCAATATTCCCATGGACCAGTTGGTGGCGATGAACGATGCCCTGGAAAGCACCAGCACTACCATTCGCATCGGGCAGGAACTGATTATCACCATTCCGGAACCGGAGCTTTCCGTGGAAAGAGTAGAGGAGAATTATTACGAGGAAATTTATGATGCCCCTATAGAATATGTATACAACGATTCCTGGTATACCACCCAGACCAAAACATTGCAGGAACCCCATGCAGGCTTCCGCAAGGTGGTGGCAATGGTATCCTATTCCAATGACAGGGAAGTGGGCAGGGAAATTATTAAAGAAGAAGTAGTGATGGAGGCAGTTCCCAAGATTGTGGAAAAAGGCACCATTGTTCCACCTACCTATATCAAGCCTATTGCCGGTGGGCGTAAGACTTCCGGATTCGGTAAACGTAAAGCACCCACGAAAGGCGCAAGTACGTATCACAAGGGTGTGGACTGGGCAACTCCTCAGGGAACTACCGTTGTGGCAAGCTGCGGCGGCGTGGTTTCAAAAGCCGGTTGGGGCAGCGGCTACGGTTATGTGGTGTATATCGACCATCCGGACGGACGGCAGACCAGATACGGGCACCTAAGCAAGATTACCGTTAGCGTGGGACAGAAGGTTTCCCAGGGTCAGAAAATTGCATTAAGCGGTAATACCGGTGTCAGTACCGGACCCCATCTGCATTTTGAAATCCTGATTAACGGTAAACAGGTGGATCCGGAAAAATATATGAAATAACACAATATATTGTATGTAAAAATCCCCGAACACATATTCATGTTTACAAAAGGTGTGTTTGGGGGTATAATGAATCAGTAATAGTATTTGAATTTTAATATCCAGAGGTATATAAAATGGAACAATACGCAATTAAAGGCGGCAATCCATTGGTTGGTGAAGTGGAGATAGGCGGTGCTAAAAATGCAGCACTTCCTATTATCGCAGCAGCCCTTATGTCCGATGATACAGTTCATATAGAAAATCTTCCTGATGTCAGGGATATCAACGTTTTGCTGGAGGCTATGCAGAGCATTGGCACCATCGTGAAACGGGATGACAGACATCGGGTTACCATTTTACCATCCCAGATTAACAGTTTAGTGGTGGATGGTGATAATATCCGGAAAATCCGGGCATCCTATTATTTCATCGGTGCACTTCTTGCCAAGTATAAGAGGGCAGAGGTAGCGCTTCCCGGTGGTTGTGACATCGGATGCCGGGCTATTGACCAGCACATTAAAGGTTTCCGCGCACTGGGGGCGGAAGTTAAGATTGAATATGGTCTTATTAAGGCAAAAGCAGAGAATCTGAGAGGAAGCCATATATACATGGACGTGGTTTCCGTAGGTGCCACTATCAATATTATGATGGTAGCTGCGCTGGCAGAAGGCAAGACCATTATTGAAAATGCGGCAAAGGAACCCCATGTGGTAGACTTGGCCAACTTCTTAAACAGTATGGGCGCCAATATCAAAGGTGCCGGCACGGATGTGATTCGTATTAAGGGTGTGCCGAAGCTTCATGGCACGGAATATGCCATCATTCCCGACCAGATTGAAGCCGGAACTTTTATGTTTGCGGCAGCCACGACCAAGGGAGATGTAACGGTAAAGAATGTAATTCCGAAGCACTTAGAGTCCATTACCGCAAAACTTCTGGAAATCGGCTGTGAAATCGAAGAATCGGATGATGCGGTTCGCGTGGTGGCAGCAAAACCTCTTCGCCACACGCAGGTGAAGACCCTTCCTTATCCCGGTTTCCCGACGGATATGCAACCCCAGATAACGGTTGCGCTTGCTCTTTCTCAGGGAACCAGCATTGTAACGGAAAGCATTTTTGAAAATCGTTTTAAATATGTGGATGAGTTGACCCGCATGGGTGCCAATATAAAGGTAGAAGGCAATACTGCCATTGTAAACGGTGTAAAAGGATATACCGGAGCCAATATTTCAGCCCCTGACCTTCGAGCCGGAGCAGCACTGGTTCTGGCAGCCCTATCGGCGGACGGATATTCGGTGGTGGAGGATATTCATTATATCGAGCGTGGATACGAAGATTTCCACTTGAAATTGCAGTCCCTTGGTGCTATGATTGAAAAGGTAGAATCCGATCGGGACCTGCAAAAGTTTAAGTTAAAGATAGGTTAATTGCATAATAGTTCTCTTATTCAGAGTGGTGGAGATACATAGGATCTGTGAAGCCACGGCAACCCCGGCAAGCCGGAAGGTGCCTCCCTGAGCGACTATTCCTGTAGATACAGGTCGAACAATAAGAGGGTTGAAATGATAAATCAGTCCGCTTATGTTCCGTAAGCGGATTTTGTTATGGCGACGAGGCAAGTGACCATCATGCTCGCATGAATGGTCATTTGCCGACCGCTAATCAGAGCGAGATTCGCAAAGCGTATCTCGCTCTGTTATGGCGACGAGTAGCTCGTCTCTGTTACTGAAATTTTACATTGCCGGTGTCTGGGCAAATACAGCACAGAAAGAGGAGAAATGGAACAGGAAAAGATTTTATTTACTTCTGAATCCGTAACAGAAGGACATCCCGACAAAATGTGTGACGCAGTTTCCGATGCAATACTGGATGCGTTACTGGAGCAGGATCCCGCAAGCCGCGTAGCCTGCGAAACAGCAAGTTGTACCGGTTTCGTACTGGTTACAGGAGAAATTACATCCACAGCACATATTGATTATCAGAAAATTGTCAGAGAAACAGTAAAGGAGATTGGTTATGACCGCTCTGAATACGGCTTTGACGGAAATACCTGTGCGGTTATGGTTGCAATCGACGAACAGTCTCCGGACATTGCAATGGGTGTGGATAAGGCCTTAGAAGCACGGGAAAACAAAATGTCTGATGAAGAAATCGAAGCAATCGGCGCAGGGGATCAGGGTATGATGTTTGGCTACGCAACCAACGAGACCGACGAGTATATGCCTTATCCGATTTATCTGGCGCATCTTCTTACCAAACAGCTTACCAAAGTCAGAAAAGACGGCACCTTACCTTATCTTCGCCCCGACGGAAAGAGCCAGGTTTCCGTTCAGTATGATGAAAGCGGCAAGCCCATCCGTTTAGAAGCAGTGGTTCTCTCCACACAGCATGACCCGGATGTTTCTCAGAAGCAGATTCATGAAGATATTGAGAAATACGTGTTTGATGCAGTTCTTCCGAAAGAACTTGTGGACGCGGATACTAAATATTTTATCAATCCCACCGGTCGTTTTGTCATTGGAGGACCGCATGGTGATGCGGGACTTACCGGCAGAAAGATTATTGTGGATACTTACGGTGGCTATGCACGTCACGGCGGCGGTGCGTTCTCCGGAAAAGACTGCACAAAGGTAGACCGTTCTGCAGCATACGCAGCACGTTACGTTGCCAAAAATATTGTAGCAGCAGGTCTGGCAGATAAATGCGAGATTCAGCTTTCATACGCAATTGGTGTGGCACAGCCTACCTCCGTTCGCGTGGAAACCTTCGGAACCGGTAAAATTTCCGAACTGAAGCTGGTGGAAATTGTCCGTGAGAACTTTGATCTTCGTCCCGCAGGAATCATTAAAATGCTGGATTTACGTCGTCCTATTTACAGACAGACCGCAGCTTACGGACATTTTGGTCGTAATGACCTGGATCTTCCCTGGGAGAAGACGGACAAGGCAGAAATTCTGAAAAAATATTTATAGACAAATTGCTTATTTGGGTGAATAATGTAGGCAGGAACACAAAAACAGCATAATTTACAAAGGAGAAATGTCATGAGTGTGGGGTTTTTGGAAGATTTATCTGATTTGATTGATATTGTTGATTTGTTTGAGCAAAGTATTGCAATTGGAATTGTGGCAATTATTGTAACCATTGCGATTGCAATTGGTATATTCTTTTTAGTACGTGCCATCACCTGCTGGTATTTCAAGATTAACCAGCATATCAAACAGATGAAACTTATGAATGATAATCTGGCACGTATTGCAAGCGCCTTGGAATTTGCGAATAATGCAAGTGGACAGGCAACACAGCTTGCCGGCAATAATACCCGTGAACTTGTGAGTGCGATTGCCAATGCAGCAGGTCAGGTAGCCGGCGCAGTACAGCCCACAGCGCCTGCAGCAAAGGAGTCACCTGTAGCAGAAACACCTGCGACACCCATAGAAGCACCTGTGACACCTGCAGAAGCACCGGCAGTACCTGTAGAAGCAGCTGCCGCACCTGTGGCGAGGGTCTGTCCTAACTGCGGCAGCACCTTATCCGATGATGCAGTATTCTGCGTAAACTGCGGAACAAAAGTTATGTAGACGGAAACTTATTTGGGTTATCGGGGCTCCCAGACTATACAGGGAGCCCTTTTTTGGTAAAGAAGGCAGGGAAAACATGGCATTTACACATCTTCATGTACATACGGAATATTCACTCTTAGACGGTTCCAACAAAATAAAAGAATATGTAAAGCGTGTCAAAGAACTTGGCATGAACAGTGCGGCCATTACCGATCACGGCGTTATGTACGGAGTGATCGATTTTTATCGTGCGGCCAGAGAAGAAGGAATTAAGCCCATTTTGGGCTGCGAAGTATATGTGGCACCCAACTCCCGCTTTGATAAGGAACTGACCGGGGGTGAGGACCGCTATTATCATCTGGTTCTGCTTGCCGAAAACAATCAGGGCTATGCCAATCTGATGAAGATTGTCAGCCGCGGGTTTACGGAAGGTTATTATTACAAGCCCCGTGTGGACATGGAGGTACTGGAGCAGTTCCATGAAGGAATCATTGCACTCTCCGCCTGCCTTGCCGGAGAAGTACAGCGCTATATCATGAAAGGTCTGCTCCATGAGGCAAAAAAAGCAGCCCAAAAATACGAAGCCTGCTTTGGAAAAGGGAATTTTTTCCTGGAAATGCAGGATCATGGTATTCCGGAACAAAGGACCGTTAACACCGAACTGATGAAAATGAGCAAGGAACTGGATATTCCGCTTGTGGTGACCAATGACGTGCATTATACCTACAAGGAAGATGTGGATTCCCACGATATTTTACTGTGCCTGCAGACCGGGAAAAAGCTTTCCGATGAAGACCGTATGCGTTATGAGGGCGGCCAGTACTTTGTAAAAAGTGAAGAAGAAATGAAGGGACTTTTCCCCTATGCCTGGGAAGCCGTGGAAAATACCCAGAGGATTGCGGACCGATGCAATGTGGAAATTGAGTTTGGGGTGACAAAACTCCCCAAATATGATGTGCCGGAAGGGTATGATTCCTGGACATACCTGAATAAATTATGTAATGATGGGCTGAAGGAACGTTATGGGGACGAAAATGCACAGGCGGGCGAGACCGGTCAGACCCTTCGGGAAAGACTGGACTATGAGCTCGGTGTTATTAAAACCATGGGCTATGTGGATTATTTCCTGATTGTCTGGGACTTTATCAATTATGCTAAGGAAAACGGGATTCCCGTGGGACCGGGGCGTGGTTCCGCGGCGGGAAGCATCGTGGCATACTGCCTAAAAATCACGAATATTGACCCGATACGCTATAATTTGCTTTTTGAACGTTTCCTAAATCCGGAACGTGTGTCCATGCCCGATATTGACGTGGATTTCTGCTTTGAAAGAAGGCAGGAAGTGATTGATTATGTGGGAAGAAAGTACGGTTCCGACAAGGTGGTGCAGATTGTTACCTTCGGTACCATGGCGGCTAAAGGTGTAATACGTGATGTGGGCAGGGTTATGGATTTACCCTATGCCTTTGTGGATTCCATTGCCAAAATGATTCCCAATGAGTTAAATATTACCATTGATCGTGCCCTGGATATAAATCCGGAGTTTCGAAATCTCTATAACACGGATGAGCAGGTGAAGCACCTGATTGATATGTGTAAACGTCTGGAAGGTCTGCCAAGGCATACCTCCATGCATGCAGCAGGGGTGGTAATCTGCCAGAAATCTGCGGATGAATTTGTACCTCTGTCAAGAGGCTCCGACGGCTCCATTACCACACAGTTTACCATGACCACCTTGGAAGAACTGGGGCTTTTGAAGATGGATTTCCTGGGACTTCGCACCCTGACGGTAATCAAGGATGCGGTGGACATGATTGAAAAAAGCAAGGGTATCCATATTGACGTGGATAACATTGATTATGACGATAAAAAAGTTTTAGAATCCATCGGCACCGGCAGAACCGATGGGGTATTCCAGTTGGAAAGTACGGGAATGAAGAGTTTCATGAAGGAACTTCGCCCCCAGAATCTGGAGGATGTCATTGCGGGTATTTCCCTGTATCGTCCGGGGCCTATGGATTTCATTCCTAAATATATCAAGGGCAAAAATTCTTCCGATGAAATCAGTTACGCATGTCCTGAATTAAAGCCGATTCTGTCGCCTACTTACGGCTGTATTGTGTATCAGGAACAGGTTATGCAGATTGTGCGCGATCTTGGTGGGTATACCCTGGGACGAAGCGATCTGGTTCGCCGTGCCATGAGTAAAAAAAAGCAGTATGTAATGGAGAAAGAGCGGGCAAACTTTATTTACGGGAATGCGGAGGAAGGCGTACCCGGGTGTGTAGCCCGCGGGATTGATGAAAAGGTTGCGGATGAAATTTATGGAACCATGATGGATTTTGCAAAATATGCTTTCAACAAATCCCATGCTGCCTGCTATGCTGTCGTTTCCTATCAGACGGCCTATCTGAAATATTACTATCCCGTGGAGTTTATGGCGGCACTGCTTACTTCCGTCATTGATAACCCCAAAAAGGTTGCGGAATACATTCTGGTATGCCGGAGCATGGGCATTCAGATTCTGCCTCCTGACATCAACTACGGAGAGAGCGGCTTCTCGGTTGCGGGAAACTGCATCCGTTATTCCCTGACTGCTATTAAGAGTGTGGGCTGGCCGGTGATTGCCGCCGTAGTGGAGGAAAGAAAAGCGCGGGGGAATTTTACTAATCTGCAGGATTTCCTGACCCGTATGGCGGATAAAGATCTGAACAAGCGTGCAGTGGAGAATTTCATCAAAGCCGGTGCGCTCGACAGCCTCGGCGGTACCAGAAAGCAGTTCATGAGTGTTTACGTGCAGATTATGGACCGGACTCAGAAAGATAAGAAAAACAATATGGCAGGACAGATGTCTTTATTTGATATTGTGGATGAGGATTCCAAGGATAGTTTTGACCTGAAACTTCCCGATGTGGGAGAATATTCCAAGGAAATGAAACTGGCCTTTGAAAAAGAGGTTCTGGGCATCTATGTCAGCGGACATCCCATGGAAGAATATGAAGCGGTTTGGCGTAAGAAGATTACCCACACTACTGCTGATTTTGCACTGGATGAGGAAACCGGTGCGGTGCGTGCCGTTGACGGGGAGAGAGCCACTGTAGGAGGCCTGATTTCTGCTAAGACCATTAAGTATACAAAGAATGACAAGGTCATGGCATTCTTAACGATCGAAGATCTGGTGGGCACCGTGGAAGTTGTGGTATTCCCGAAAGATTACGAAAAGAATGCGGCTTATCTTTCGGAGGATTTCAAGGTTTTTGTACAGGGACGCATTTCCGTGGAAGAGGATAAGGATGGTAAAATCATCTGCGAAAAGATTATTCCCTTTGAAAATTTGCAGAAAAAAGTCTGGATTAAATTTCCTACCATGGATGATTTTAAGGCAAGAGAGAGTGCTCTTTATGATGCACTTAAGGAGTCGGAGGGGGAAGATATTGTAGTGATTTATATTGAAAATCCCAAGGCTATGAAAGAGCTTCCGAGGAACCAGCGAATTAAAGCAGATGATGCTCTGGTGGGAAAACTGGAGGAAATTTTCGGCAAGGAAAATGTGAAAGTTGTACAGCAGTAAGATTCGTTTCCTATACCCTTGGAAAATATGAGAAATAAATAAAAAAACCATTGAAAATTGCTATTAAATGGATTAAAATATAGGAAATTGTTTAGGAGGACTATTGTCATGGCAAACCAAATGAAGACCATTGCCGTACTTACAAGTGGTGGAGATGCACCCGGTATGAATGCCGCTATTCGTGCGGTTGTACGTACAGCAATAGCCAAAGGATTAAATGTTAAGGGTATTGAAAGAGGCTATGCAGGCCTGTTGAATGAAGAAATTATAGATTTGGATACAAGAAGCGTTTCCGATATTATCCAGAGAGGCGGTACCATCTTAGGTACGGCAAGATGTCTGGAATTTAAGCAGCCCGATGTGCAGAAGATGGGTGCGGATATCTGCAGAAAGCATGGAATTGACGGCCTTGTGGTAATTGGCGGTGATGGTTCCTACCGCGGAGCTCAGGCTCTTGCAAGAAACGGCATCAACGCAATTGGTCTTCCCGGCACGATTGACCTTGACATCGCTTGCACCGAATATACCATTGGTTTTGACACCGCAGTGAATACCGCGATGGAAGCAATCGATAAGGTAAGAGATACCTCTACTTCTCACGAAAGATGCAGTATCATCGAAGTAATGGGACGTAATGCAGGATATATTGCCCTTTGGTGTGGTATCACCAACGGCGCAGAGGAAATTCTTCTTCCGGAGAATTATGACCACAATGAGCAGGCAATTATCGAAAACATTATCCAGAAGCGCAGAATGGGTAAGAAGCACTACATCATTGTAAATGCAGAAGGCATCGGTGATTCTGTAGCAATGGCGAAGAGAATCGAAGAAGCAACCGGCATTGAAACCCGTGCAACTATTTTAGGTCATATTCAGCGTGGCGGTAGCCCGACCTGTAGAGACCGTTATGTAGCATCCCTGATGGGTGCAAAGGCTGTTGACCTTCTTATTGAAGGCAAATCCAAGAGAGTGGTTGGTATGCAGCATGGCGAACTGGTTGATTTTGATATTGAAGAAGCACTTGCAATGGAAAAGACCATTCCTGCCTATGACTACGAAGTAAGCAGACTTCTTTCTAAATAATTATGAAATGTTTTGCCCTATGGAATCCATAGGGCAATTTTATCATTCTGAAAATTTTAGGTAACGGAGGTAGGTCCATGATTACCAGCACATCCAATCCGCGTATTAAGCAGCTGGTTGCCTGGCAGAGCAAAGCAAAAGAACGAAAAAAGGATGGCGTGTTTCTTGCCGAAGGAATCAAGATGCTTTCAGAGGCACCTGCTTCCATGATTAAAGAGGTGTATCTGACACAGGATGCTCTTTCCAAAATAGAGGATCCCTGCAAATTGGAGAAAACAGGCTACGAGATCGTATCCGAGGAAGTAATGAAAAAAGCTTCCGATACCCAGACACCCCAGGGGGCCATCGTGGTATTAAAGCGTCCTGTTTATACCTTGGAAGAAATCTTAAAAAAAGAAAATGGACTTTACCTGATTCTGGAAGATTTGCAGGATCCGGGGAATTTAGGAACCATTGTACGTACTGCGGAGGGGACCGGCGTAGACGGCATTATTCTTTCCAAAGATACGGTGGATATCTACAATCCCAAAACCATCCGTTCCACAATGGGCAGCATCTATCGTATGCCCTTTCTCTATGTGGAGAATCTTTCGGAAACAATCCGCCTGATGCACGAAAAAGGAATTGTAACTTATGCTGCGCACCTTAAGGGAACTTGTTTTCATTACGACTTTTCTTATCTTGGAGCTACCGCATTTTTAATCGGAAATGAAGGAAACGGATTGAAAAAAGAAACAGCAGACCTTGCAAAATCCTACTTGAAAATTCCCATGGAAGGCAAACTGGAATCTCTGAATGCGGCCATCGCAACAAGCGTACTCTTATATGAAGCCTACAGACAGCGACATAGTAGTATTTGACTCCTTATAAAGGCCCCCCTTTTATGCCATGGATTGATAATGGAAAGAAATTTCCCTATACAGAAAAAGAATGTATAATTAATTTAGTCAAAATAAAAAACGACAAATTTCAAAGTTGTTTGGAGCACTTTTTTCAAAGGAAAGAAATAGAAAATGTTTATATAAATAAGGAGGACATCATTGTGATAGGATTCATTGGACTTGGAAATATGGCAACCGCAATTATCGGCGGTCTGCTTAAAAAGAAACTGGTAGCACCGGGAGAGATTATCGGTACGGATAAACTGCCGGAAGCAGTGAAGAAAGCAACCGATACATATGGTATCGTGACGGCAGAAAGTAATGGGGAAGTGGCGCAAAAAGCAGATTTTCTGTTTCTTGCTGTAAAGCCGCAGTTTTTCGGAGATGTTATTAGCGAGATTAAAGACCTTGTAGATGAAGATACGGTGGTTATCAGCATTGCAGCAGGCAAGACTATGGCAAGTATTGAAGAAATGTTTGGTAGGAAAATCAAACTGGTTCGTTGTATGCCCAATACTCCCGCACTGGTATTGGAAGGTTGTACGGCTGTGGTACAGGGGGAACTGGTTTCTGACGGGGAAATGGAATATGTGAAGAAATTGTTGGTTTCTTTCGGAACCGTAAGTGAAGTAGATGAAAAGATGATTGATGTGGTAGTTGGGGTCAGCGGCAGTTCCCCGGCCTATGTTTTTATGTTTATTGAAGCCATGGCAGATGCGGCCGTTCTGGCCGGAATGCCAAGAAAACAGGCTTATGAAATGGCAGGCCAGGCGGTACTTGGCAGTGCAAAACTGCTTCTTGAAACCGGAAAACACCCCGGTGAGTTAAAGGATATGGTTTGCTCTCCTGCGGGGACTACCATTGAAGCAGTTAAAGTTCTGGAGGAAACCGGATTTCGGGCAGCAGTCATGAATGCGGTGGATGTCTGCATTGAGAAGTCGCGGAATATGTAGATTCCTGCGAAATCGGAACAAGTGGGCGCAACCTTACGGTTGCTGTTCTCGACCCTGATGGGTCGGAACAAGTTATGGAAGCGCTCTGATGAGCGCGTAGGTTCTCGATTTCTTCGAAATCGGAACAAGTATTGACAAATTTTTTACTTTTTGCTAATATACCTTGCAGAAACTAATTAACAAGTTTGTAATAAATGTAATATTTATATCATATATTGTTACAGTTTTACAATTTGGAGGTAAACAAATGGCAAAAAGCAAAAAGCTGTTAGCATTCCTTGCCGGTATTTTTATGGTGGCCGGACTGGTAATGTATAGTGGCATTGATGCAAAAGCTGCTAATTACCTGAATAATTATAGTGGGGGTGCTTCTACCATCTTCGATGCGCGTGCAACGAACAGCTCAGAAGTGCTGAAGGAAACAGCGCAAAAATTAAATTTAAATCTGGATGACATTGAGGTACCGGAGGAATCCGACCTGGTTATGGCAAATGTGACACATGCCCTGAATGTCAGAGAAGAGCCTACTACGGATGCCAAGAAAGCAGGCAAACTTTATAAAGACTGCGGCGGTAAAATATTGGAAAGAGCGGATGGATGGACCAAGATTGAGTCCGGAGATCTGGTTGGCTGGGCAAGCGACGAATATCTCTTGTTTGGCGAGGAAGCCGAAGATCTGGCGGCAGATGTGGGAATTACCATTGCAAATGTGAATACCGGACTTAAGGTCCGCAGAGAACCGAATACGGATTGTGAAACATTAGGAGTACTTCCTAAGGGAGATCAGGTAGAGGTAGTCAGCGTGGATGAAGATGGCTGGGCTCTTGTGGACTATGAAGGAGAGGATGGTTATATATCCACAGACTATGTCACTATTGAATTCAAGATTGATACCGGCGAAACCATGGAGGCTATCAAAGAAAGACAGAAGGCCGAGGAAGAGGCAAAACGCCATGTGAATTATGGGCAGTACACCACCGATGCGGATTCCACACTTCTTCTCGCAGCACTGATTCAGTGCGAAGCCGGCGGCGAAACCTATGAAGGACAGGTGGCTGTAGGTGCGGTAGTGATGAACCGCGTAAGATCCGCGGCATATCCTGACACCATTCATGCGGTTATTTATGCATCCGGACAGTTTACTCCGGCCAGAACAGGAAAGCTAAACCGGGTACTCGAATCCGGCAAGATAAAACAAAGCTGTATCGATGCTGCTAACGAGGCAATCTCCGGCGTATCAAATGTGGGCGACAGAACCCATTTTAGAAGAAACAACGGACGAGAAGGTCTTGTAATCGGACATCATGTATTTTATTAGTCACATAAAGAAATAAAATAGCAGAGCATACGGTAAGAAAGCTGTATGCTCTTTTATTGTGCAGATTTTGCTATGATAGAAAGAGTTTCGTGCACAAAATTTTATTGCCTGAATTGGGAAGGTGTAGTAAGATATCAATATAAAGGTAAACTCTGAAAGGAGGAAACAAGATGGATAACGTTCTTTTTGTATGGCTGTTACTGCTGATTGTGATGATTGTAACGGAACTGATTACAATGGGACTTACCACAATCTGGTTTGCGGGTGGAGCCATAATTGCCATTATTCTGGCAGTGCTTCATGTACCGGTAGCCATTCAGATTGCGGCTTTTCTGGTAGTATCCATTGTATTGCTTATTTTTACAAGACCCATTGCCGTCAAGTATTTTAATCATGACAGACTCAAAACCAACGTGGAGAGCATGATTGGAAGACAGGCGGTAGTTATCAGTGAAATCGATAACTTAAACGGAATTGGCCAGATTCAGGTAAATGGGCAGGAATGGTCCGCAAGAACCGTAGAAGACGGTCAGGTCATTCCCGTAGGCGAAGTGGTAGTTATAAAAGCAGTCAGTGGGGTAAAACTGATTGTAGAACTCAAAAATAAATAATTTCCATGAAAAGAAAGAGAGGATTAACATGGGCGGTTTTGAAGTACTCATTATTATTTTAGTAATTATTGCACTTATGATTGTAGTTTCCTGCATTAAGATTGTACCGCAGGCACAGGCATATGTAGTAGAAAGACTTGGTGCTTATCAGGCAACCTGGTCCGTAGGCCTCCACATCAAGGCTCCTTTCCTTGATAAGGTGGCAAGAAGAGTGAATTTGAAAGAGCAGGTAGCGGACTTCCCGCCTCAGCCGGTTATTACCAAGGATAATGCATCCGTTCGAATTGATACGGTTATCTTCTTCCAGATCACCGATCCCAAGCTTTTCACCTATGGTGTTGAAAATCCTATGATGGCAATTGAAAACCTGACCGCAACCACCCTTCGTAATATTATCGGTGATTTGGAAATGGATGAAACCCTCACCAGCCGTGAAATCATTAACACCAAGATGCGTTCCGCACTGGACATCGCAACCGACCCCTGGGGTATCAAAGTTAACCGCGTAGAATTAAAGAATATTATTCCTCCTGCTGACATTCAGAATGCAATGGAGAAACAGATGAAGGCAGAACGTGAAAGACGTGAAATCGTTACCCGTGCAGAAGGTGAGAAGAGGGCAAAGGTTCTTGCAGCAGAAGGTGAAAAGGAATCTGCAATTCTTCGTGCAGAAGCAGATAAGCAGTCCGCAATTCTCCGCGCAGAGGCTGAAAAAGAAAAGATGATTCGCGAAGCAGAAGGTCAGGCAGAAGCAATCCTTAAGGTTCAACAGGCAAATGCAGATGGTATTCGTATGATTAAAGAGGCTGGTGCAGACGAACCTGTACTTAAGATTAAGAGCCTTGAAGCTTTTGAAAAAGCTGCTAACGGTCAGGCAACCAAGATCATTATTCCTTCCGATTTACAGGGTATTGCAAGTCTTTCAACCATGTTCAGAGAAGTAAAATAATGAGATAAAATTAGATAAAACATTTACTCGGAATCCGGAATCGGGCTCCGAGTATTTGTGTTTGAAAGGATAATTAAAATGGTAAACTTAAAAGGACGTAACTTCTTAAAATTATTGGATTATACTCCGGAAGAAATTCAGTATCTTGTGGATCTTGCGGCAGATTTAAAAGCAAAGAAAAAGCAGGGGATTCCCGTGGATACACTTCGTGGCAAAAATGTGGCACTTATTTTTGAAAAAACCAGCACCCGTACCCGCTGTTCCTTTGAGGTGGCAGCCCACGATCTGGGAATGGGGACTACATACTTAGATCCCGACGGTTCCCAGATAGGAAAAAAAGAAAGCATTGCCGATACCGCAAGGGTGCTTGGAAGTATGTTTGATGGTATTGAATACCGCGGCTATGGACAGGAAATTGTGGAAGAACTTGCTAAATACGCAGGGGTTCCTGTCTGGAACGGACTTACCAATGAATTTCATCCCACTCAGATGTTGGCAGACCTCCTCACGATTCAGGAGCATTTCGGACATATTAAGGGTATTAAACTGACCTATATGGGAGATGCCCGTTACAACATGGGAAACTCCTTGATGGTGGTCTGTGCCAAAATGGGTATGCATTTTACGGCATGCACCAGCCGGAATTATTTCCCGGATGAAGCACTTGTGAGTGAATGCAGAAAGATTGCAGAAGAAACCGGAGCTACCATTACGCTTACCGAGGATGCCATGGAAGGCACCAAAGGCGCAGATGTGGTTTATACGGATGTATGGGTATCCATGGGAGAACCCGATGAAATCTGGGCAGCCCGTCTGAAAGAACTCTATCCCTATCAGGTGAATAAGGCCATCATGGAGAATGCAGGGGAACAGGCTGTATTTATGCATTGTCTGCCCGCTTATCATGACTTAAAGACCAAGGTCGGCAGGGAAGTATACGAGAAGTTCGGTGTAGCAGAATTGGAAGTAACGGATGAAGTATTTGAATCTGCGCAGTCCATTGTGTTTGAAGAAGCAGAAAACAGAATGCACACCATCAAAGCCGTAATGGCTGCAACATTACAGTAATGCCGCAGTCTGACGGTAATCATAGACGTAACGGAGGTTTTCATGAGCGAAACCGGTGAAGAAAAGATTGTGCTTTGTGCGGCCAATTCTTACGAGATGAAATATTACTTTAATGAACAATTCAATCAGATCCCCGATTCTATCAAGGATGAACTGCATATCTTATGCGTTCTTTTTACGGAAGAAGTGGGCGGTGTCTTTTCCATTGCTTTTGACAAGGAAGGTAATGTGCTGTTAGAGACCAACGCGGATGATGATGATTTTTACTATGATGAGATCAGCAGCGGACTGATGGTGGCTGAAGTACGTCGTAAACGTGCGGAGCTTTTGGAAAGCTTGAGTCTGTACTATCGCGTTTTCATTTTGCATGAAGATATTAGTGATATGTTGGAGGACTGACATGATACTGGTAATTGACGTAGGAAATACCAATATAACTTTTGGAGTATATGCGGATAAAAAATTAAAAGCCAACTTTCGTATTACTACAAAGTCACCTCGAACCAGTGACGAATTTGGTGTACTTTTGAAGGATATGCTTTCCATCCATGGAATTGAGATGGCAGATATTGAAGGCACTATTATTGCAAGCGTGGTTTCTTCCGTGATGCATTCCCTGACAGGAGCCATTAAACGCTATCTGGGGCATAACCCGATTCTGATTGGCCCCGGTGTCAAGACCGGGCTGAAGGTCATGACAGAGAATCCCAGAGGAATCGGTGCGGACCGAATTGTGGATGCGGTGGCCGCCTACGAAAAATACGGTGCCCCCATTCTGGTCATTGATTTTGGAACCGCAACTACCTATGATTTAGTTGGAGAAGGTGGCAGATTCCAGGCAGGAATAACCGCACCCGGTGTGCGTATCAGTGCGGAAGCCCTCTCGGACAATACCGATATGCTTCCCATGGTGGAGATTAAGAAACCGAAGTCTATTCTTGCCCAGGAAACCGTCAGCAGTATGCAGGCAGGAATTTTCTATGGACAGATTGGACAGACGGAATACATCATAAAAAAGGTCAAAGAAGAAAGCGGTTATGAAAACTTAAAGGTGGTGGCAACCGGCGGACTGGGACGCATAATCAGCGAAGAGACCGATAGTATTGATGTGTATGACAGTTTTCTTACCCTGGACGGTTTGTATATTATTTACGAGAAGAATCATAAATAGGAACAAGTGGCGCAACCAAGGTTGCTGTTCTCTTTTCCTACGGAAAAGGAACAAATTATGACATTAAGAATTGGTAATGTGGAATTAGAGAATAATGTGATTTTGGCTCCTATGGCAGGTGTTACCGACCTGCCTTTCCGTTTGCTCTGCAAAGAGCAGGGAGCCGGGCTTTTGTGCATGGAAATGGTGAGTGCCAAGGCCATTTATTATAACAATAAGAATACGGAAAGTCTTATGGAAATCAGACCGGAAGAATGTCCGGTATCCTTACAGCTTTTCGGCTCCGACGCAGATATTATGGCGGAAATGGCAAAAAGAATTGAGGAGCGTCCCTTTGCTATTTTGGACATTAACATGGGCTGTCCGGTGCCCAAGGTAGTGAATAACGGGGAAGGCTCTGCACTCATGAAGAACCCGAAACTGGTGGAAGAAATTGTAACCAAGGTAAGCCGTGCAATTAAGAAACCCGTAACCATAAAAATCAGAAGAGGATTTGATGAGAACCATTTGAATGCCGTGGAGATTGCAAAGATTGCCGAAGCAGGCGGCGCAGCTGCAGTGGCGGTACACGGACGGACCAGAGAGCAGTATTACTCCGGCAAGGCGGACTGGGATATTATCCGCAAAGTAAAAGAAGCAGTGAAAATACCGGTAATCGGAAACGGGGATATAGTGGATGCCAAAAGTGCCAAAGCTATGTTGGATCAAACCGGCTGTGACGGGATTATGATTGGCCGGGGTGCTCAGGGGAATCCTTTCATTTTCAAAGAGATAACCACCTATCTGGAGACAGGAGTGATCCCCCAAAAACCGTCCATAGAGGAAGTACGCCGCACCATTTTAAGACATGCGGACCTTCAGCTTGCAGTTAAGGGTGAATATACCGGCGTCAGGGAAATGCGCAAGCATTTGGCATGGTACACAGTCGGGTATCCCAATTCTGCTAAGTTTCGCCGTATGATTAACAGCATGGAAACCATGGAAGAATTAAGGGAAAGTCTGGATCAGATATTTCCGGTATAATTCCATCCTAACCCGCATATCCTTGCTAAGAAGGATGTGAATGGTTTGGAATACTTTATCCTGGTCAGTTTTCATGAAGAAGAGAGAGCCGCAAAAAAGCGGCGCAAAGGACCTTTTTTATATTATATCGAGAGAAAAGACCGAAAGATTGAAAAAGACCTGTATTTGATTCGATTGGCAGTCTGTCTGCCAAAATATTATTTGGAAACAGAACCTATGACACCACAGCAGCGCGTGTGCTACTTTGAGGGCATGCATCTGCCAAAAGAAGGCCCCTTCTGCCATTATCTGATGGAGCCGGAAGAACCTCTTTCCGATGAATGGGGAAGACTTTTGGTAAAGAATGCGAAAATCCGGCCATCTACCATGATCATTTTAACGGAGGAAGGAAGAAATCCTAAGGAATGGATTGCCCCATCTGCACGTTACGTGCACGATTTTTATCTGGTGACTGAAAATCCCGGGGAATTGGAAGAATTGCGGGAAGAACTGGCAGAAGAATTCGGAATCCCCATTCTGGTTACGGATTCCGTAAAGAAAATAAATCCTTCAGGGGGACAAACTACACTTTTAATCGCAGGGCAGAATCGGTATGACCTTTCGCCGGCGTTTTTGACGCGGGTGGATTATTTCCTTCCGCTGTGCAGACAAGAGGTGGAAAACATGGTGAAACGTGCGGATTTTGTGCGTTGTCTGGACATCTGCGACCTATTAAAATCTTGACACTATACGGGAAATTCAGTATAATGTTGGCATTGCAAAAACAGGAATGACATCTGCCCTGAAAGAGAGGGGCAAATTATCTAATAAAGAGAAAGGCGAAAGAGATGGAAGCAAAGAAAAACATTTTGACCTACGAAGGCCTCAAAAAATATGAAGATGAACTTCATGACTTAAAGGTCGTAAAGCGTAAGGAAGTAGCTCAGAAAATCAAAGAAGCAAGGGAACAGGGCGACTTATCCGAAAATGCAGAATACGATGCAGCCAAGGATGAGCAGCGCGATATCGAAGCACGTATTGAAGAACTCGAAAAAATCTTAAAGAATGCTGAAGTTGTTGTAGAAGACGAAGTAGATCTGGACAAGATTAATATCGGTTGCCGCGTTAAGATTTTAGACCTTGAATTTAACGAAGAATGTGAATATAAAATTGTAGGTTCTACCGAAGCAAACAGCTTAAAAGGGAAAATCAGTAATGAAAGCCCGGTTGGTAAGGCACTGATCGGACATGTTGCAGGTGACACCGTAGAAGTAGAAACACAGGCAGGCATTATTAAATACAAAGTGTTGGAGATCCAGAGATCCAACTAAAGGAGTACAAAGTGGCAGATACACAGAATCAGGGAAAGAATGCTCAGGCCGCTCCTGAGCAGGATATTCATCAGTTATTAAAAGTCAGAAGAGAGAAACTTGCTGCATTACAGGAAGCAGGCAAGGACCCTTTTGAAATTACAAAATATGACCAGACCCATCATACGGATGAAGCAAAGGATCTCTATGCAGCACATGAAGCAAAGCTTCTTGCCGGAAGGGTTGCACCTTCCGTGGAAGGTCTTGATGAAGCCGCACAAAGAGAAGTGCTTAATCAGGATTACAATGAAAGAAGAGCCATTATGGATGCTGACCCAATTAACGTATCCATTGCAGGCCGTATGATGTTTAAGCGTGTTATGGGAAAAGCTTCCTTCTGTAATATTCAGGACCTTAAGGGAAATATTCAGGTTTATGTTGCAAGGGACGCAATCGGGGAAGAGTCCTATGCGGATTTCAAAAAATCCGATATTGGCGATATTTATGGAATCAAAGGATATCTGTTCCGTACCAAGACAGGGGAAATCTCCATCCATGCAGTGGAACTGACCCTGCTCACCAAGAGCCTTCAGATTCTTCCTGAGAAGTTCCACGGCTTAACCGATACCGATACCCGTTATCGTCAGAGATATGTGGATCTTATCATGAATGCGGAAAGCAAAGAAGTATTCATCAAGCGTTCCAAGGTCTTAAAGGAAATTCGTAACTTCCTTGCCGGAAGAGACTTCATGGAAGTAGAGACTCCTATGTTGGTAAGCAATGCGGGTGGTGCCGCAGCAAGACCTTTTGAGACCCATTACAATGCTCTTGATGAAGATGTGAAGCTTCGCATTTCTTTGGAACTGTACTTAAAGAGACTGATTGTAGGCGGGCTTGAGAGAGTATACGAAATCGGACGTGTATTCCGTAACGAAGGCGTGGATACCAGACACAATCCGGAATTCACCCTGATGGAGCTTTACCAGGCATACACCGATTACGAAGGCATGATGGAACTGACCGAGAGTATGTTCAAATACCTTGCAGAAAAGGTATGCGGTACTTCCGTCATCACCTATAATGGAATTGAAATCGACTTTGGTAAGCCTTTCGAACGTATTACCATGAATGATTGTATCAAGAAATATACCGGTATTGATTTTGATACCGTAGCAGATGATGCAGCTGCTAAGAAGCTGGCGGACGAGCATCATGTAGAGTATGAGGAGCGCCATACCAAGGGCGATATCATTAACCTTTTCTTCGAAGAATTCTGCGAGGAAAAACTGATTCAGCCTACTTTCGTCATGGATCATCCTCTTGCGATTTCCCCACTGACCAAGAAGAAACCGTCCGATCCTACAAAGGTAGAACGTTTCGAACTCTTTATCAACACCTGGGAAATGTGCAATGCATACTCCGAGCTTAACGACCCCATCGACCAGAGAGAACGTTTTGCCGCACAGGATGCAGCATTTGCAGCCGGCGACGAGGAAGCAAACCACACGGACGAGGACTTCTTAAACGCCCTCGAAATCGGTATGCCCCCCACAGGCGGCATCGGCTACGGCATCGACCGACTGGTAATGTTGCTTACCGATTCACCCGCGATTCGTGATGTACTGCTCTTCCCGACAATGAAGTCCTTACCGAACGACAAGTAAGAAAACCCCAGTATTTATG
>CAMEIX010000010.1 GCA_945919075.1 uncultured Lachnospiraceae bacterium | reverse complement strand
ATCGAATGACACATCTTGAGATACCCAACAATATCTTTAACTAAGGGAAACGGGACAAGTATATCCTGATATTTATAATCTGATTCAAATCAGTAATTTGTTTAATGTAACTGTAGATTATCTGGTCCGGGATCAGGAATGTATGATGAATTGTACGAATGTGAAAAGTCATGATATTCAACAGTTAATTGCATTTCGACTTGAAGCAAATTTAAATACATATGCAGCCTATATGAACGAGACGGATGCAACAAGAATGGACTCTCATGATTTTGAATACAGCAATGGTACATATGTATATCATGACACCTACGTTGGAGGGAAACAGTTTGCCGGAGAGGAAACTATATGTTATGAGGGCAAATGTCAGTATGCGATGAATTATATGGGACGAGTGCTTGAACAACAATTCAGTGGTGACTTTTTGAAAGAGGCACTTAGAAATGCCAATGTGAAGATGCCCTACCGTGGTCCGGAATACTATCAATCGGGAGAATATATTTATAAATGCAATGTAGTAGGAGATTTTACCTGGTTTCAAGGATTTGAAGAAATCTTTTGTAACGATAAGAAAGTATATGAGTGCTATTTTCATGGTGGATTGTTAAGGTCATAAGCGACCTATAATCAGCCGTGAAGACAAGATAAGTATGCTTCACGGCTGATTATAGCACTATTTTACTGTTGGCAGTGAGGATAAATTATTGTTTTCAGAATCATCAGGGATGGACTTAAGGTATTCCGTATCTTTGTTATGCGCAATGCCTACCCCTTTTATTTTACCGTTTTTTGCAAGAGTTACCCCTTCCTCTTTAGATACAATTTTATTATCTGATAGTTGATATCCGGTAATTCGTCCATGCTCTTTTACAAGACCTGTGATAGATAAGGCATCTTCATTTGGAGTAGGTATATAATCCATAGCGGCCAAAGGGAGAGCAGAAGTTATATCCTTATTCATAAATATTGCTCCTTGAGTTATTGGGTAGTGTCAAAAACTACCTGTTTTTATTGTTTTATATTAGTGTAACTGAAATGCACAAAAATATACGCAATAAGCTTTTAAATACATAGTCCCGTTTACTTTTGTGTGTTGATCCGAGTGACAGAAAAATCTATTCTTTGGATTTCTTAAATAGCAAAGCAAACGATAGGATAAACATAACCACTAATACAATTTCAAATATCGAATTCACACTTATAAACAACGATGAATTATTCCATTCTATGTAACCACCTGCTAAATTTGCAAATATATCATAAATAAAGTGTAACAACATAGGAATGATAATATTACCGGAATTCAAATAAATAACAGCAAAAGCAAATCCAATTATTCCTGTTTGTAAAAATGCATAAGTGTCCCAACCAGTAACGACATGTAATAATCCAAAAATAACAAAACTTAGAAATGCATAACCTATCTTTCTTCCTATAGTTCTTTTTCCGTAAGAATATCCTTCGAGAATTAGTAATCGATAATTTAATTCTTCATAAAATCCGGTTGTAATTTGTTGCAATATAATCTTGGTTATCAGTATTCCAATAGGTAGATTTACAATAGCTTCATATCCAGCAGCAAAAACAAACACATAGTATAAAAAATATACAATAAAACCTATACCAGATACTAATGCAACCTTATTATTGTGAAATCCCAAAACCTGCTTAACTGTTTTCCCATATACTTTATTTACTATAAATAGTATCCCTGCTCCAAATAACAGTCTTAGTATACTACTAAACAAATACCAAGGAGTTCCACTCAAATAGTTCAAAACAATCAGTGAAATTCCCACAAACAACACTCCTAAAATAAGAGCAAGAAATATACCTATATATCTTTTATCTAAAAATATTTTTTTCATGTTTTACATTTTCTCCTTTATTCCTAAAAATAGGAATTCATTCCATCACTTATTATAGCAAATAAGCATCGGATATTCTATTTGAATATTGAAAGAGATAATATAGATAGATTGCCAAGGCATTAAGAGCATTTTGCGAGCAGAGAATGGTTTTCAAACCATCCTCAGCCTTGTAACAATCAGTTCACACAGTCCATTCAAATTATGCTATAATGAGAATTGCGACGGAGTATGCTTGTATGCACCGGCATAAGGGATTCTGCGAAGCCGACAGGCAGTAACATGAAATGCAGCTAAAGTAGAAGGGTAGAAATATGGGATGTTGTAAAGTAGATAAACGGGAAGAGCGGATGTAACCAAAAGAGATATATTTGACAGATGATTTTCTGTATATACATATAAAATTTCGTATACAGAAAAAAATAGTCTGATTTCGTCATTTTCAGGTCCTCTTTTTCTGTATAGAGATGAAAAATCTCCATACGGAAGGATTTTCACAAATTCTTTCCGTATAGCAACAAATAAATTGCTATACAGAAAAATGTCTCTATTTTCTGCCCCAAATACCTGAAAATTTCTGTATGGAGAAAGAAATGATTCTATACAGAAAAAGTGCGGGCTAACTTTCGGTTTGCATGGGACCAATAGCCCATCAACTTGCAGTTTATCAATGCGGTGCCATTCGCATTCCGCTGCACTTCATGCTCATGACGCGCTGTTGCGCTATGCGTCTGTTCGCATAAATGTGCATTTGTGAGTAAACTCCCATGCACATTCATGCTCCATCCTCGAACCGCTCGTAGAAACGCGCAAATTCCAAGTTGGGTAGATGATTATTCAATGTTCGATGAAGAAACTGACTGGGAAAGGCAGGAGAGCTTATTTTGGGAACAATAATAAATAACTATACAGAATACAAAAGAAGGCTGAAAGAATTTTTTTATGGCATTAATGAAATGCCTTCCAACGAAGAGGTTCAGGCTTTTATTGATGAGTATAATTTGTTTATTGACTGGCAGATAATTATTCTTGATGTTAAGAAAGATATTAGTTCTTTGATGCTTAAAGAAATAACAAGTAAAAGCAATTTTATCTCTTCATATAAACATTATTTAGAACAATTAAAAAAATCATTTGGCATTCCCGATGAAATGCCTTCACGGAGGCAGATTGAAGAATTTATTGAGGAATATAATTTAGAAAAAAGTTGGGGAATTGTTGAAGAAGATGTAGTAAAGGACTTAGAAGAAATAGTAAATGGGAAATATGATGATATGTTAAAGGATTCAGCGTATGTACATGATATTCCGAAAACAGTGATTAAATCATTCGTAAATCCTTATGCACCTTCTGTTAATAGAAGTATACAACAAATAAATTTTCAGCTGAATTCATCGTCAAATATAGATTATGTACATTTAGATAAACATGCAAACCATTTTCATAGTGAACCCGAAAAATTATCAAATATACACAAAGAAGAAAAAAGAAATGGTTCAAACAAAATCAATAGGAAGAAAAAGAATAACAAGAAATCTCAAACGGGAAGAAAACACACAATATTCATTGATGGTGATAACCATATTAATGAAGCACAAAAGGGAATTGAACATACAACAAAAGATACAAAGGTTAGGGCTATTTTTTCGCAAGAGGGAGCAAAATGCAAATTTGACAGGAAATATCAAAATAGATCTAATGTATCATCAAAACTAGTTTCACCAGGAAACCAAGCGGTTGACAATCAAATTAAAGCTGAGGCTGGTCAATTGCTAAAAAAAAGAAATCAGGAGATAACGATTGTTAGTCATGATAAAGGGTTTGATGATTTCAAAAAAAGAAAAAATGATAGAAGTTCCGGAAACAGGATTAATAGAGTTGAATCAGTAAAGAATAAATTAAATTCATGACGAGGTACGAAAGATGGAAACGAAGGATGCTATATTTAATCGAAGAAGCTGTAGGGAATATACCGAACAAAAGGTTTCTCACGAGATATTGGAGGATTTACTTCATGCCGCTTTTTCAGCACCAACTGCGGTAAATGCACAGCCCTGGGAGTATGTGGTAATTGATGATGAAGCGATTCTTAGAAAAATAAGAAGCAAATTAAATTTTGCAAATTATAATGCTCCCGCGGCAATTGTGGTATGCGGAAACAGTAACTGGGGCTTAAAAGGTCAGGATAAGGATTTGTGGATCTGCGATTGTTCGGCAGCTATGGAAAATATGCTCTTACTTGCTACGGATATGGGACTTGGAAGCCTGTGGTGTGGGATTTTTCCCATTGAGTCAAGAATGCAGCAGGTGAGAGATATCCTGAGAATGCCCAAAAATGTGAATCCTCTTGGTCTGATGTATGTGGGATACCCGGTAAAGAAACAGGAGGGCCGCTCACGCTATAATGAAAAGGTAATTTATTGGCAACAGTATGATCCTGATAGAAAACACCGGACAAAGGATAAGCCCGTAGTGGGACATTACTCATAGAACCGGACAAATAAAATTATTTTACAACACCATAAGCCCAGTTATTAATGCCACCAAATTCTTTTACATTGGTATAACCAAGCGCTGCAAGGATACTTGCGGCGTTTTTGCTTCTGCGTCCGCTGCGGCAGTATACTAAAATAAGGGCATCCTTGTCGGGAAGCTCAGTTTCGGCTCTCTCTTCAATCTCAAAATCAGGTATCAGTATCGCTCCCTCAATATGCCCGTCGTCAAATTCTTCTTTAGTACGCACATCCAATAGGATATATTCTTCCCCACTATCCATGATTTCCTTCGCTTTGATCTGTGTAATCTGTTCATAAGTATTTTCTTCTGTTTCACTTGCATCCGAGTGAAGGGTTGTTTCGGAGACATTGTTATTTGGGGTAGTGCAGCCGGTCAAAAGAGACAGAACCGGTAAAAATATAAAAAGTAATCGTTTCATAATGTACCTCTTAGAAGATGTATTTTTATCTATCATGCACGGAATGGAAGGGATTCGTCAATAGGATATTTACCCCAATGCACGTTTTTGATAAAATATTTTGAAAAAGTTTATCTACCTTGTAACGAAATTTGAAAATCCAGCATTAATAGATGAAAGAACCAATGGGGGAATTAAAAATCGAGGAAAGGAGGTGCAGCATGGAGTCGATGGAAGAGATATATAAGGAGTATGCAGAGCTGGTTTTCCGTTTTCTGTTAGCAAAAACCGGTAATGAAAGTCTTTCCGAAGAATTAACGCAGGAAACCTTTTATCAGGCAATTAAAAGCAGTGATAAATTTAATGATTCCTGTAAGGTTTCTACCTGGTTATGTGCCATTGCCAAGAATACACTTCTTTCCTATATGCGGAAGAATCATCTGTATAAAAGTGGTGAATTCAGTGATGTAAGTTACGAAAATTTGACAGAAGAAAGTTTCTCTCAGAAAAGAATGGGCAGGGCGACGTCGAATTCTGAAAAACTGACAGTACCGTCACCAGAAGAAACCGTATTGGAATCACAGGATAAGGTTAGTATCATAAAAGCACTTCATGCTGTACCGGAGCCCTATAAAGAGGTACTCTACCTTAGAATCTTTGGAAATCTGTCCTTTAAGGAAATTGGTGAAATTATGGAAAAGACCGAAAACTGGGCAAGAGTGACCTTTTATCGTGGAAAAGAAAAATTAAGGTGGGAGGAATGAGGATTATGGAATCAATTAATGGTGAAATAAAGAATTCGGATATGAAAAAACTGCCGTGTGAGATAGTCGAAGATTTATTGCCTATGTATGTGGACGAATTAACCAGTCCTGTAACCAATAAAGCAGTAGAAGAACATATTGGAGCTTGTGAAAACTGTAATAGAAAATACAAGCTAATGAAGCATCCGGTTTCGGAGAAATCGCAAAAGGAAGTAAAGGAAATAGATTTCTTAAAAAAGACAAAGAAGAGTACCCGAAAAAAGATTATTTTATGGGCAGCACTTATATGGTTTGTGGCAGTTACTTTTGTATGCTTTACCTATTTCTTTTCCGGAAAAAACATGAATCCGGAATATTTGTCCTATCATTTGGAGGTAAACGGAAAGGATTTGTCTGTAGCGGTAAGCACCATTTCCAATCAGGGAATCCAGCATATTGAAATAAATGAAGTGGAAGGTGTGGTGGAAATCACGGTAAGAGGTGTTCCCAAGAGTCTTATTTATAAGGGCAGCAGGAAAGCAAACTATACTGCTTCAGAGGAAATCAGACAGGTGTGGATTGGAAATCGCATTATCTGGGCAAATGGGGAGCCCATTTCCAATATCACGGGGCAGCTCTATAATCTCTACAATCCTTATGTAGGTAATATGCCTTCCAATGGGAAAATTGTAAATGCTCTCAATATGACTGTGTTTACCGGAGACTTTCAAAATGAATTACAGACCAAAAATGAGCCCTATGCGTGGAAGATGATTTTGCAAAATGATTTTTCCAAAAATAGAAAAGAGGTTTTAGAGGAAAGATTAAAAATATATGCCTATGTGCTATTGGCACTGGTCGGGAATGTGAGTGAAATAGAGTATGAATATTTGATCGAAGGTCAGAAGTATACCTTGACTGTGGATGAAAAGCAGGCCAGCGAATTTGCCGGAGTGGATATCAAAACGGTAGGGGAAGATATCAACAAACTGGAGAATCTGGTGCGTAAAACCGGGCTTTTCAATGTGGTTTTTGCAGATGGCATGACGAATGAGGAAGCCATGGTGGACTTTTCGTTTGACGGGCAGGCTGATAAAGTGATGGTAATCACAGTGGTAAATTTTGCGGAAGATAAGGTTTATGGCCTGGGACTTAATGTAAACAGTGGAAGCCGTGAGGCAGAACAGGGTATGTGTAATGCAGATGGAAGTGCTCTTTTGGAAGGGGAGAACATTTATTTTCAAATAATCCCGGCAGATTTTTCGGGCGGAGTTTATGACGGTGACGCAGGAAAAATTGAACTAAGTGTTATGGATCAGGACGGAAAAATGACCAAGGTACAGGGTGAAGTGTATGCGGACCTTATCTGGGGAACAATTTATAGGGTGTACCTAACCGGAAATGCCAAAGATGGGTACTTTATTGGGAAATAGAAAATGAAAAAGTGTTGAAAAAGCCATTGAAATTTATTGTGTACGGTAAACAAAACTAAAACAAAAATGAAACAAAATCGTCCATTTCCTGTGACACAACTGTCAAAAAGACAGCACTCCTGGGTATGGACGATTTCTATATTTATCTATTTATGCCTGCTTTTTCGGCGATTTGAAAATGAGCAGTTTACTGAATACATAATTTAATATGGTTACCAGTACGGAAGAGATGAATATTTTTACAATCCAGTAATTTAAATTACCTAAAGTTTCTCCTTCCGGGAAATAGCCGAAGAGCCCGCAGGCCCATTTAATCGGTGCCTTTAAGGTAAATACGTTTACAAAAAGCCACATGATGATAACATCCAATATCCAGGTGGATACGCGGGATGCCGCAAAACCGGTAAATTCCTTGAATATTCCCGGGTTTGTGCTTTTGAATACCCATTTTCGGTTGAGGGGATAGGCAAAGAGTACACCGCCTGCCCAGCTTAAGGTGTTGTTTAGAAAGTTCTGCCAGGAAATGTCCACATTTAAGAACAGTT
This sequence comes from uncultured Lachnospiraceae bacterium, assembly GCA_945919075.1. Taxonomy (GTDB): domain Bacteria; phylum Bacillota; class Clostridia; order Lachnospirales; family Lachnospiraceae; genus Acetatifactor. The sequence goes on along the minus strand of CAMEIX010000010.1, from coordinate 97,994 downwards.
TTCCCAAAAACAAAACGGCCCAGGAAAAAATGGTGGTCAGTACGCCCACAATCAGGTACACAATGACCTCCCGGTATTTTACAAGTAATTCTTTGCATTTCTTAATCATGTTCTGCTCCTTTTACGGATTCACCGTGTCCGGCGACTTCCGAATATTTAACCTGTCCGGTGCTTTTTATGGATTTACCACGTTTCTGGATTCTCCGGCAAGAAAAGCCTTGGCATTTAAGAAGGCTTCATTCACGCACCGGGTACGGGCTTCCACACTACCCCAGCCGAGATGAGGGGTAATGATGAGTTTGTTGCTGTCCTTGATTTTGCTTAAGGGATTGGAAAGCTCTAAGGGTTCCTTTTCCATAACATCAAGACCGGCTGCCATAATTTCACCACTTTCAAGTGCTTCGTAAAGGTCCGGATTGTTGACTACGGGACCTCTTGCCACGTTCACCAAAATAGCAGTTTTTTTCATCTTTTTCAAGGCTTCTTTATCAATAAAGTTCCTGGTTAAGTCACTTAAAGGACAATGGAGTGACAAAAAGTCACTTTCCGTAAGAAGAGTGTCCTTGCTCACCTGTTCATATTCGGTTACGGTACTCTTTCCGGTTACGGAGTGGAAAATAACACGGCAACCGAAGGCGGTGGCAATTTTCGCCACTCTTTTTCCGATATTGCCCATGCCAACAATACCCCAGGTTTTGCCGGAAAGCTCCGTAAAGGGCACGTCAAAATTCGAGAAACGTTCCTGGGCACTGTATTCCCCAGACTTGACATAGTTGTCATAATATGCCAGTTTCTGCAGCAGGGCAAGAGCCAGGGTAAAAGTATGCTGTGCTATCATGTCGGTGCAATAGTCTGCAACATTGCATACCCGGATGCCTTTTTCACGGCAGTATGTGAGGTCACAGTTATCAAACCCGGTGGCAAATTCACAGATTAACTTTAGATTGGCGGACCCGGAAAGGGCCTCTCTGCACATGGGAGCCTTGTTGGCAACCACGATATCCGCATCCTTGGTGCGTTCCTTTACTTCCTCTATGGTTTTGGTATTGGCATAATAAGTTACTTCGCCCAATTCCTCAAAGCAATTTACCGGAACATCCAAACCTACGCTGTTTCTCTCTAAGATTACAATTTTCATTTTGTCCATAATTCATTCCTACTTCTTTGATTCATCTTGTTTTTCATAGTATATCACGAGCAAAGTTCTTTTTCTACTATATATTAAAAGAGCCTGAGAGTGCCAGCTCTAGATTTTTTTTTACAAATCCGTTGCCACGTGGTAAAATATAAGCAATAAATTTTGCTAAGCGAGAGCAATTATTACAAATTATAGGAAGACGTAAGGGGGATATGCTATGCAGGAGCAGATTTTTACCAATGAAGTAATTATTTCCTGGCTGGAGTATTATGCGAAAAATACTACCATTGACCTGGAACATGTCAAAATTATCGATATTACCAAGAAAAACAAGAATATTATTCCTACGGTAGAGGCACATAAGACTACCATGGTATTTACTAATGCCGGTATTGATGATATTTTTTACCGCCTCTGGAACGCAGGACTTGGCGAATGTGAAGTATGGTATAACGAAGGGAGCGACCCCTCCGGTGAAATTCTTCATCAGAAGGTAAAGGATATGATTGACCGCGGCATTAACGCAAGTGCCGGTATGCTGATCTTAAATCCGCAGGCAAGAAATACTGCCAAAATCGGTCTTTCCAATGAAATGTTTGAGCGTGGTTCTATCCGCTATGTAGGCAGCGAAATCCGTGCGATTATCCTGAATAAAATGATGGTGGCACCACAAGATGACATTTGTGTCATTGGCGGCGAAAGTATTGCCATCGAATCTGCATTGATGGCACCCGAAGGCTCTGTAATTGCCGTAGAATACAGTGCGGCTGACCGGGCTACTCTGGAAGACAATATGGCTCATTTTGATTTACATAATATTAAAATCATTGACCACGTGGATGAAGAAACCATGAAGGATTGTCCTATTCCTTCTCTTGTTTTTCTTGTGGCAAGTGCCAGCACCGACAAAGAGCTGGCGTGCCTGACCAAATTAAATCCCAAGATTGATGTAGTGATTTACACCTTGGATTTCAGGGTTGCAGCCAATATCCAGAGTTCATTGCAGGAGCTCGGCTTCAATGATATCGACACTATTCAGGTTTCTGTTTCCAAGTTAGGAAGCAAAAATACGTTCAAGCAGGAGCCCGCTCCCTGGATTATCACCGCAAGAAGTGATAAGGATAGATAACAACCATTACGATATTCATAGGTCAAATGTAAAAAGTAAATTCCTCCAGTTATTATAAGGGGAATTTACTTTTTTACATTATGGATGAGTGGTAAAAAGGAAGTTAAATAATGTTCTTAAAATTTTAAGAAAAATATTGCTAAAAGACAGTGCGCTTGTATATAATACAAGTAAGGAGGTGACTCATATGCCAAATATTAAACCGGTATCAGATTTAAGAAATTATAATACTGTATTAAACGAAGTATCATATGGTAATCCAGTTTATTTGACAAAGAATGGACGAGGGGATTTTGCTATTGTGACAATGCAGGAATTAGATGAATTAAGAGCACTTAAAGGCTTGTTTGGAGCATTGGAAAAAGGAGAATCTTCTGCAAGAGAAAAAGGTTGGGTTTCATATGATGCGGCGAGAGAGGCGTTGGGATTATGAAACAGTTAGATTTATCTCCGGAAGCTATAAATGATTTACAGTCAACTAAATCATATATCCTGACAGAATATGGAGAAGATTTTGCAAAAAAGATAGTTGGTAATATTATGGATTCCATTGGTAATCTTTTGGTGTTTCCGGATGCAGGTGTAAGCATATCTTCAAGATATGGTATTGCTTGTGACTACCTATACATTGTATCAAATCGTAATTATGTGTTTTATCGAAAAGAAGGAGAGTCCATAAGGGTTATCAGAGTCTTGAATGAGAAACACGACTTTATGTATACTCTGTTTGGAATTAAAACAACATCACAGGAAACAGAAGATTATTGGGAAGAATGATTGATATGACAAAAACAGCACTTGCCTGGTGGCGTAGTGCTGTTTTGATTTTTAGTCATATATAAATTAGCCAAATGAGGTTTACAGTCTCTTTAAGAGCTCTTCTCTCTGCGCCTCGTAACCGGGTTTGCCGAGCAGTGCGAACATGTTCTTCTTGTAGCTTTCAACGCCGGGCTGGTCAAAAGGATTCACACCATTCAAGTAGCCGCTTACACCGCAGGCAAATTCAAAGAAGTAGAATAACTGTCCTAAATAGAATTCGTTTACTTCAGGAATCTTTACAAGGAAGTTGGGAACCTGTCCGTCAGTGTGGGCAAGAATGGTACCGTTCATGGCACTCTTATTGACAAAATCAACGGTCTTGCCTGCTAAGTAGTTCAGTCCGTCAAGATCTACGGGCTCTTCGCCGATAATCAGTTCCTCACGGGGTGTTTCCACTTCCATAACGGTTTCGAACATGATACGGGAACCATCCTGAATGAACTGTCCCATGGAGTGAAGATCGGTGGTAAGGTCTACACTTGCAGGGAGAATACCCTTCTGGTCCTTGCCTTCGCTTTCACCGAATAACTGTTTCCACCATTCGCATACATAATGCAGACTGGGTTCATAGTTTGCAAGAATTTCCACACTCTTGCCTTTTCTGAGTAAAATGTTTCTCAGTGCTGCATATTTCAAAGAATCATTTTCTTCAAAATCATTTTCTAAAGCCATTTTTCTTCCGCTGGCAGCACCTTCCATTAATTTGTCAATGTCTGCGCCGCTTACTGCGATGGGAAGAAGACCTACTGCGGTCAGTACGGAGAAACGTCCGCCTACATCATCAGGTACTACGAAAGTTTCGTAGCCTTCTTCATCTGCAACATGCTTCAAAGCACCCTTCGCCTTGTCGGTGGTAGCATAAATACGCTTTGCAGCACCTTCCTTGCCGTATTTCTTTTCCAGAATTTCCTTAAATACACGGAAAGCAATGGCAGGCTCGGTGGTAGTGCCGGATTTGGAAATCATGTTGATGGAGAAATCTCTGTCACCAACAACATCCATCAAATGCTTAATATAAGTGGAACTGATAGAATTACCCACATAGTAGATTTCAGGAGTTTTACGAATGCTCTTGTCCACCATGTTATAGAAGCTGTGCCCTAAAAATTCGATTGCGGCACGTGCACCTAAGTAAGATCCGCCGATACCGATAACCAATAATACTTCTGAATCATTCTGAATTTTCTTTGCTGCTTCTTTAATTCTTGCAAATTCTTCCTTATCATAATCCACAGGCAGATCAATCCATCCTAAAAAGTCGCTGCCTGCGCCGGTCTTTGTAAGTAATGTTTCCTTTGCGTCCAATGTCTGCTTTTTGATTTTATCAATCTCACCTGCAGAAATAAAGGGACTTGTTTTTGCATAATCAAATGTAACTTTTGTGCTCATTGTTGTACTTCCTTTCCAAAAATCCCGAGGAATTCTCTTTCACCGTGGTATAGTGTATCAGAAAATACCTTGAAATTCAAGACAAAGTTAAGGCACAGGCAAACTTTTTCCAATTCCGTTAAGAAGTCAGGAATTCCTTTAGAAGGTCTTCCAATTCTTTTTGTTCCAATGGAGAAAAAGCGGCCGAATGTGTGGATTCCTCCTGATTTTCCCGCATTTCCCTGCCTCTTTTGGAAAGGACAGGCATAATTTCAATTTTTTGTCTGGGGCGGATCTCTTCCGGCGCTTCTTCTTCAAGCTGATTCATCATGTGATTTTCAAAAAAATCTACCAGGTTAGTCTTTAAAATTTTACGTCTTCCTTTTATATCTGCTACGGCGGAAACAGAGAAATAGAGGTAAATACCCAGAAAACATACAATGTAAAAGGGCAGTATGGACATAACAGATGCACCTTCAATAATCCGGTGACAGACGGCAACGCCTGCAAAAAGAACAGAAAGGAGCAGGGACTGTCCGCTTAAATGATAGAAGGTCTGGGTGGTTACAGGTCCCATCTTCAGATGACATAAGAACTTGTCCACAAATACGGAAACATTGGAAATGCCGTTACCCAGTTTATAACAATTGGCAAATTTTAATTTGCACTGCTTTAGTGTTTTATTTTCCGTGGTACGCATATTTTCGGTCTCTTTAATCATATTCTGATAAAGGACGCCTAACATAATTTTGCCCAGTATGCTCAATAATAGAAACAGAAACATACAGCTGCTTAAAAGCAATTCGTCTTTAAATACCTGAAACATATTTCCTCCTTTTCATCGCGGATTTATACGAATTTCCCTGCATAATCGTAAGCATTTCCGCCATCAGATAAATTGTAAGTATATTATATTCCCGTATTGTCGAAATAACAATATATTGTGGCTTCAAATTCGTTGACTCATTTCTATCTTTTCTTACAAATAATTTGTTTTTTATGCCAAATTCTGCTATAATTGTACATTAGAGAAATTTGCTTTACGGGAGGTAGTTATGAGATATCAGACAAGTGGCACTTGTTCTTCCGCAATTGATATTGAGGTGGAAGACGGCATTATAAAATCAGTTAGTTTTACAGGCGGCTGCAATGGGAATCTTAAGGGAATATGCAGTCTGGTAACAGGTATGAAAGTAGAAGATGTTATCGAAAAATTACAGGGCATCCGTTGCGGATTCAAATCCACCTCCTGCCCGGACCAGCTCGCAAGAGCATTAAAATCCATGCAGTAATTTCGGGAGGAAACTATTTTGAAAAAGATTGTACTTACAGGCGGAGGTACAGCGGGGCATGTTACCCCAAATCTGGCACTTTTACCGCATTTAAAACAAGAAGGATTTGAAATATATTATATCGGTTCTTATGAGGGGATTGAGAAAAAACTGATCGAGGATTATGATATTCCCTACTACGGGGTTGCCACCGGCAAATTCCGCAGATATCTGGATCCCAAAAACTTTACGGACCCTTTCCGCGTAATTAAGGGTTATAGAGAAGCAAAGAAAATTTTGAAAGATATAAAACCGGATGTGGTATTCTCCAAGGGCGGCTTTGTAAGCGTTCCCGTTGTACGCGCGGCGGCTTCCCTGAAAATCCCCTGCATTCTGCATGAATCGGATATGACTCCGGGTCTGGCAAATAAGCTTTGCCTTTCCGCAGCTAACAAAATCTGCTGCAATTTCCCGGAAACGGTGGAAATGCTTCCCCGGGATAAGGCAGTGCTTACCGGCTCTCCCGTGCGTGAGGAGTTGTTTTCCGGTAATAAAATTGCCGCTCTGGAAATGTGCGGATTTACAGCAAACAAGCCTGTTATTATGGTGATCGGCGGAAGTCAGGGGGCTGCCAGTGTCAATAAAGTTGTCCGGGATGCACTGCCCATGCTTTTAGAGGATTTCCAGGTAGTACACCTTTGCGGTAAGGATAAGATGGATAATCTTTTGTTAAACCAGCCCGGTTACAAGCAGTTTGAGTACTTAAAATCCGAACTGAAGGATATTTTTGCGATGGCAGATCTCGTCATTTCCCGCGCGGGTGCCAATGCCATCTGCGAACTTTTGACATTAAATAAACCGAACATATTAATTCCGCTCCCTTCTTCCAAGAGCCGCGGAGACCAGTTACTGAATGCCCGCTCTTTTGAGTCCCAGGGCTATTCCATGGTGATTGATGAGGACGATCTGACGGAGCATCTTTTAGTGCAGAAGGTGAAGGAATTATATAGTTCCAAAGAAACTTACATGGAAGCCATGAAGGGAAGTGCGCAGTTTAATGCCATTCCCACCATCATGGGCATAATCCATGATATGATTAAGGAAGATCATGAATAAAAAAGTATTACACACCTTAGAATATGACAAAATCATTCAAAGCCTTACCGATAAGGCAGATTCCGAGCCGGGGAAAGCTCTTTGCAGGGAGCTTATTCCCGAAATGGATTTGGAAGAGGTAAAGCAGGCACAGAAAGAAACCTCGGATGCCCTTTCCAGAATATTGAAATATGGCAGTACAAGTTTTGGCGGCAACAAGGATTTGGGATATTCCATTAAATCCTTAGAAATCGGCAGTGCCCTATCCGCTCCCGAATTACTTAAAATAGCGGCATTTCTGGAAAATACTGCCCGCATTAAGTCTTATGGACGTGGGGAAAAGGAGGATGCCGGAAAGGATTCTCTGACCCCTTATTTTGAAAAACTGACACCTTTGTCACCTATCTCTGAAGAAATTCGCAGATGTATCCTCTCTGAAGAGGAATTTGCGGATGATGCCAGTCCGGAACTGAAAAGAATCCGCAGAAGCATGGCAATTACCGGAGACAAAATTCATAATCAGTTAAATTCCCTGTTAAACGGCTCCCTGCGCACGTATCTGCAGGATGCGGTGATTACCATGCGTGACAACCGGTATTGTGTTCCCGTGAAGGCAGAGTACAAGAGCCAGGTTAATGGAATGATTCACGACCAGTCTTCCACAGGTTCCACCTTTTTCATTGAGCCTGCTGCGGTTGTGGAGTTAAACAACCAGCTAAAGCAGCTTGCCATAGAAGAGAGTAGGGAAATAGAACGTATATTAGCGGAATTGTCCGTGAAGGCATCCGAACATACTGCGGAGCTATCTGTCAATCAGGAAAATATGACCACACTGGACTTTCTGTTTGCCAAAGGGAAACTGGCCTTGGAACAAAATGCCACCATGCCGCTTTTTAACACAGACCATTTCATCCGTATTAAAAAGGGTCGTCATCCTCTTCTGGACAAAAAGAAAGTGGTGCCCATCGATATTGAACTGGGTAAAAATTTTGACCTTCTAGTCATAACCGGTCCCAACACCGGCGGAAAGACAGTCTCCTTAAAGACGGTAGGCCTGTTTACGCTTATGGGACAGGCGGGTCTGCATATTCCGGCTTCGGACCGCTCGGAGCTTTCCATTTTCCGGGAAGTGTATGCGGATATCGGAGACGAGCAGAGCATTGAGCAGAGTCTTTCGACCTTTTCCTCTCACATGACTACAATTGTAACAATACTGTCACATGCAGATGAAGATTCTCTCTGCTTATTTGATGAGCTTGGAGCCGGTACCGACCCTACAGAGGGTGCGGCACTCGCCATTGCTATTCTGAATCATCTGCATGACAGAGGAATCCGTACCATGGCCACCACCCACTACAGTGAACTGAAGTTGTATGCACTGTCCACAAATTTTGTGGAGAATGCCTGCTGTGAGTTTGATGTGGAATCCCTGCGTCCCACCTACCGCCTCTTAATCGGTATTCCGGGCAAGAGTAATGCCTTTGCCATATCTTCCAAGCTGGGTCTGCCCGATGAAATCATTGATGCGGCAAAGGAGCAGATCAGTAAGGAAGACGAAAGCTTTGAGGATGTGATTGCCAACCTGGAAAACAGCCGTCGTACCATCGAAAAAGAGCAGGAAGAAATCGCGGCATATAAGGAACGCATTAAGACTTTGGAAGGCCAGTTAAGGGCTAAGAACGAAAAGATTGACAATGCAAAAGACAGGATTTTAAGAGAAGCCAACGAAAGGGCCCGCGCTATTTTGCAGGAAGCAAAAGATGTGGCGGACGAAACCATTCGCTCCTTTAACAAGGCGGATGCCTCCACTGACCGAAAGGTACTGGAGGAAAAGAGGCAGAAAATCCGTAAACAGATTGATGACAAGAATGAACGCCTTGCCCTGAAAACACCGCCCAAAGCGCAGGCAAAAGCACTGGATCCCAGGAAATTGAAAAAGGGGGATTCGGTTAAGATTCTTTCCCTTGGGTTAAAAGGAACCGTAAGCAGTCTGCCCGATGCCAAAGGCAATCTGTTTGTACAGTGCGGTATTATGCGCTCCCAGGCAAATATCAACGACCTTGTGCTACTTCAGGATGAAGACAGCACAACAACCTATCAGAAAAACTTAAAGTCAACACCCGGCAGGTCCGGTTTGTCCAAGGCAATGAGTATATCCACGGAAATCAATCTTTTAGGTATGACCTGCGATGAAGCCATTGCCGCATTGGACAAATATCTGGATGATGCTTACCTTTCCCATCTTCCCAGTGTCAGAGTGGTACACGGAAAAGGAACCGGAGCCCTTCGAAATGCGGTACATTCCCATGTAAAGCGCTTAAAATACGTGAAGGATTACCGGCTCGGTGAATTCGGAGAAGGTGACGCAGGTGTCACAATAGTAACCTTTAAGTAGCAAAATTTTCGGAAGGCGTGTCTACCGGCCAAGGAATACATTCTAACACAGACACGCTTCCGCTCGGGTTTCTCACGCAACGGTACTAAGGTTCTAAAGGACAGAACCTAAGGACCGGCGGCGAAACACGGTCTGCTTATAGAATGTATTCCTTGGCCACCACACACAATTTCGCAACAAGAGGAGGATTTTATGGCAACGAAACAGAAAATACTGATTGTGGACGATGACGAGAATATTGCAGAACTGATTTCCTTATACCTGATTAAGGAATGTTTTGAGACCATGATCGTGGGGGATGGGGAGTCCGCACTGGCTGCCGTAGAATCCTTTGATCCCAACCTGATTTTATTGGATTTAATGTTACCGGGCATTGACGGTTACCAGGTATGCCGGGAAGTGCGCGCCACCCGACAGACCCCCATCATTATCCTTTCCGCCAAGGGCGAAGTGTTCGACAAAGTGCTGGGGCTGGAAATGGGTGCTGACGATTTCATGGAAAAACCTTTTGATTCCAAGGAGCTGGTAGCACGTGTGAAGGCCGTACTCCGCCGCTACAAACCCGTGACGGCACAACCTGCCGTGTCCAATGATAAGCGGGTGGAATACAGGGATCTTGTTATCAACCAGACCAATTATTCCGTAATCTATATGGGAAAAAATGTAGACATGCCACCCAAGGAGCTGGAACTTTTGTATTTTCTTGCATCCTCTCCCAATCATGTTTTTACCAGAGAGCAACTCTTAGATCAGATTTGGGGTTATGAGTATATTGGGGATACCAGAACCGTGGATGTCCATATTAAGAGGCTCAGGGAAAAGATTAAGGATCATGAAGACTGGAAAATATCCACCATCTGGGGTATTGGATATAAATTTGAAGTTAAGGGAATTTAATCATGAAAAAAACTTTGTATCTCAAGTTTTTGCTCGCCTACCTCATATTCGGATTTTTTGCATTCGTGATTGTAACTACCTTTGTTCCGAATCTGACCACCGAGCATTTTCTCAGGCAGAAGGCGCAGACCCTGTATCAGGCCGGCTCCAGCATTGCGGACACTTATGCGTCCGGCCTGTATACCAATGATACTTCTTTGGAGTCCGTTAAAGCACAATTGGATACCCTTTCCTCTTATCTGGATTCGGAAATCTGGATTATTAATCCTTCCGGCCGTCTGGTTATGACTACCACGGAACCGGTAAACGTGGAGGAAGTGGTGGTGATTGAGGGTTTTGATCCGACACGGAATACCGGCTCCTACTACAGTGTGGACGACTTCTTCGGATATTATGATTCGGACAGGCTCAATGTTACCGTTCCCATAACTTTCGACTACAAAGTAAAAGGGTACGTGGTGCTTCACACCGATATGGACTCCATTCTGACCACTACCAACAGTCTTTTGAATATTTTTTACATTACCCTGGCAATCCTGCTTCTTCTTTCCATTATCATTTTAATCTTCTTTACGGAAGTGGTTTATAATCCCCTGAATAAGATTATTAAGGCCACGGAAGAATACGCAGCCGGGAATATGAATTATGAGCTTTCGGTTGACAGTGATGATGAAATGGGTTATCTGGCGGCAAGCTTGAGTTACATGGCCAGTGAAATTGCCCGTGCGGAGGACGACCAGAAAAAATTCGTGGCCAATGTATCCCATGATTTCCGCTCCCCGCTCACTTCCATCAAGGGTTATCTGGAAGCAATGATTGACGGGACCATTCCTCCCGAAATGCATGAGAAATACTTAAATATTGTGTTAAATGAAACGGACAGACTGCATAAACTGACCAACAGTCTGCTTACCTTAAACAGCTTAAATACCAAAGGAATGCGCCTGGACAGGACAGAATTTGACATTAATCAGGTGATCCGGAATACAGCGGCTTCCTTCGAAGGAACCTGCAAAAAGAAAACCATTGCCATTGAACTTGTCTTAACGGGGGAGACTATGTATGTGACTGCGGATATGGGCAAAATCCAGCAGGTACTTTACAATCTGTTAGACAATGCCATTAAGTTCAGCCATCACGATTCCGTGATTAAGATTGAGACTTCCGAAAAGAATCATAAATTATTTGTTTCCGTTAAAGATACGGGCATCGGTATCCCGAAAGAAGAATTGAAATTAATTTTTGACCGCTTTTACAAATCCGATTCCTCGAGAGGTAAGGACAAGAAGGGAACCGGTCTCGGACTTTCCATCGTAAAAGAAATTATTGCCAGTCACGGAGAGCATATCAATGTTGTCAGCACTCCTGATGTGGGAACGGAATTTATTTTCTCACTTCCTCTGTCGTCACAGAATGAGGAAGACGACGACTGACCTGTTTCATAACCGCATAAATCGGATGGTACAGGACCATCATGATGACGAAATTTGCAATTCCATGAGTGATATCGTAGGGAATTCCGGCGATCCACCAGTTGAAGGCCATCACAAAACCACTCTGGCTGTTCCCGTCAAAGGTGCCTATGAAAATATAGGGAATCGCGCAAAGAGCACCGAACAACAAGCCATACGTACCGGACATTACTGCGTAGATGATGGCGGACTTTTGTTTTCTAAACAGTCTGGTCAGAATGACGAGCAGGGGCCAGACGTAGAGATACATAATGACCCATACATGGATTCCGTAAAAAAATATTTCAATCAGGATGAATACCAGAATGGAATAGATCACTTTTGGGCCAAAGAACAGTGTAAACATAATAATCCAGAAGGATACCAGTTCCACATTGGGTAAGCCGCTTAAGGCGATTTTACTTACTTCGATAATCGCTGTCATCAGGGCAAGAAGCGAAATGTCCAGGATATTCAGTTTTGTTCTTTTTTCCGGGCTGCGCATTCCTGTCCTCTTTTCATAAAAATAAGCCTCGGGGCTTCTTTCGGTAAAATATCACGCGAAAAGTTTATCATTTTTTCCCACAAAAAGCAAATCATTGAAACGTATCCTGTACAGAAAGGAAAAATTCACCAATTATGGAAATATGGGAGGGACAGGGCTATGAACGGAAAAGAAAAGTGTAAGGCATTGAAAGAAATCAGACAAAGAATTGCAGATACCAATGATATTCCTTTTGCGGTATCCCAGTGTACCCATCAGGGGGATTGCAAGGGAACATGCCCCAAATGTGAGGCAGAGCTTCGTTATTTGGAAAGAGAACTGGAAATCAGAAGAAAACTGGGGAAAGCGGTGGCCGTAGCCGGTATTTCCGCAGGACTTTGTACCACTCTTACCGCCTGTACACCCCAGGATGTGGTAGATGCCGTATTTCACCTGGCAAGTGAGATGGTGCCCGGTGAAAAGGGGCAATTGGCAGGGGATGTAGAATATATTCCGGAGGATTATAATGGTGGTCTGGAAATTCTGCCGGAGGAAGAACCCATCGAATTAGAAGGAGATGTAGTGTATGAACCGGAGTAAGACCCTGACCTTACCGGTCTTTGGTATTGCGAGGCACAGGCTTACTACGGATGGCGTTGGGGTGTCTACTTTAGTAGGTGCTTATGGCTGTCCCCTAAAATGCAGATTCTGCCTGAATCCCCATGCCTGGAACCCGCAAACCTTAAAAGGCTGTCGCCATTACACGCCGGAGGCACTTTTCGATGTTTTGAAAATAGATAATCTGTATTTTCAGGCAACCGGCGGCGGTGTTACCTTTGGCGGTGGGGAATCCCTGTTACATACTCCCTTTATCCGGAATTTTCGAAAAGTCTGTGAGGAACATTTGTCAGGAGAGTCGGCGACTTGCTGGAAGATTACGGCGGAAACCTCCTTGAATGTCTCCGGGGAGCTTCTGGATATGGCCATCTTATGTGTGGATGACTTTATTATTGATATCAAGGATATGAATCCGGATATTTACAGGGAATATACCGGTTCTGATAATGTGCAGGTTCTGTCCAATCTGACACGCATTTTAGAAACGAAAGGTCCCCAACATTTGTTTATCCGGGTTCCGCAGATCCCTGAATATCAGAAGAAGGAAGATGTAATTTCTTCTGTGGAAAAATTAAAAAATATGGGCTTTACAAATATTGAAGTCTTTCCGTATATTAAGAAGTAAATAAAGTATACGGGAGGACTTTTTTATGCGTTATCAGAACCCTGTTGTGAAGGGCTTTTATCCGGACCCCAGCGTTTGTGCAGCAAACGGCAAATCTTATCTGGTCTGCAGTTCCTTTCAATTTTTTCCGGGTGTGCCCCTGTTTGAAAGCACGGACCTGGTAAACTGGACGCAGATCGGGCACGTACTTACCCGAAAATCCCAGGTTATGTTAGAAAATATTAACAGCTCCGGCGGTGTATTTGCGCCTACTATCCGTTTTTACAAGGGCAGGTTCTATATGGTTACCAACAATAATACCACACAGGAGAATTTCTATGTATACACGGATGATATTTACGGCGAGTGGTCCGACCCTATTGTGGTAGACCAGGGCGGAATTGACCCTTCCCTGTATTTTGAGGAGGACCGCTGTTATTTCATTTCCAACGGGAATGATGAGAACGGAAAAGGCTGTGTTATGCAGTGTGAAATTGAAATAGAAACCGGTAAAAAACTGACGGAAACGAAACCCATCTGGGGCGGAAGCGGCGGCAGATATCTGGAAAGTCCTCATATGTATTCCATTAACGGGATGTATTATCTGATGGCTGCAGAAGGCGGCACCGAATATGGGCATATGGTGACTTATGCCCGTTCAGAAAATATCTGGGGACCTTTTGAATCCTACCCCGGGAATCCGGTGCTTACCAACCGTAATAAGGCACCCTATATCATACAGGGAATCGGTCACGGCGATCTGATTCAGGCACAGGATGGGAACTGGTATATTTTAAGTCTTGGCTTCAGGCAAATCGGAGTATGGATGCCCTATCATCATCTGGGCCGGGAAGTGTTCTTAACACCTGTCCGGTTTGGAGAAGACGGCTGGTTTAGGGCAGGGCATGACGGCACCTGTGATGAATTTTATGAAATTCCGGGGGATTTTGTCCAGAAGGAACAGAAACTCTATACCTTTGAAAATACGGACTTTAACAGGGAATGGTGTTATCTTCGTCACCCTCATATGGAAAATTATCGGTTAGAGTCTGACAAAGTTACCCTGACAGGCACCGATATTACATTAAATGAGCCGAAATCTCCGACTTTTCTCGGTATCCGCCAGCGGGATTTTGATATGGAATTGTCCGTAGATGTTATCTGTGATGCGAAAGAAGCCGGTGTTACCGCATATATGAACGAGGACGAGCATTATGAAATCGGCTTGTCTAAAACCGAAAACGGCGTGGAAGTCTTTGTTCATTTGCATATCGGAGATGCGGAATGTGAAAAATGCCGGATTGCACTGGATGATAATCAGAAAGTGACCTTGCTAATCAAATCGGATGCCTGCAATTATCATTACTATGTGAAGGACGGAGAAAAAACGGTTTACCTTGCAAGTGCCCGCACCAAATACCTCTCAAGCGAAGTTTCCGGCGGCTTTACCGGCGTAGTGTTAGGACTCTATGCGGTGGAAGGTAAAGCATGTTTTGAAAATTTCTGCTGTAGGTATTAAGATGCCTTTTATAATGAACAAAATGAGAATAGGCACTTTGAAATTGTAATATTTTCCATAAAATAGTATGTCCGATTCGTATCTTTAATATAAATTCACAGGAGAGTACGGTTATGTTAAAGAAAAGAAGATTATATTGGACCATATTATTTTTATTGCTATTAGGATTAGTCGGATGTGGAAAGGATTATAAAACAAAAGGTGGGACTAATACAGAGAGCACGGATTCAGAATACGAATATGCAATGGAACCGATTTGTCTAATAAACAGATACCAAAATTGGGCAGAGGGTTATCAATGCGCAGGTTACTTTATTGATGAACATGGTTATTTGTATGAGTTTGATCTGTCAAATCATAATTTTGATGAAGAACGTCAAAGATTCGGATTTGATTCCTATGAGGATGCATTCCTGGATGTTCTCTACAATGAAGTATATTATAAAAATGCTCCCATTAAACAGGTTGATGAATCATTTTATGAAGAAATATTGGATTTGATTTTCCATATCGATTATGACTCGGAAATTGTAAGAGAATCATCCGGTGGATACGATATAGGGCAGTATTCATTATATACATGTATAGATTTTGAAATGTCAGAGATAAGTTCCACCGGTGACTGGGAGTGCTATCTTGATGATGAAAATGCTATTAAACTCACCGATATGATGAATAATTTGGAAGCACATTGTACGGATATTGACTGATAGCGATGGCAAACTGTATGATTCCAATCTTTTAGGATAGTGGTCACACTGTGAAGCAGCAAAGGAGAAAATGATGTTAGGAGCCATATTGGGGGATATCATCGGTTCAACAAGAGAACTGAAAAACATAAAAAGTGAAGATTTTGACTTATTCCCCATAGGGAGTCACTTTACGGATGATTCAGTAATGACTGTTGCGGTTGCAGAGAAGTTACTTCGTAATGCATCTGGAGTAAGTAGTCGAAAAGCCTATGCTATGTGGTATAAGCAGTATTACAAGAGATTTAAGAATGCCGGTTATGGACAAATGTTTTCAGCATGGGTAGAAAGCGATTGGTATAGCGTTCAAAGGAGCTTTGGTAATGGCGCAGCCATGAGGGTAACTGCAATAGGATATGCATTTGATGATATTAATCTTTTGCTCAAAGAAGTGAAAGATAGCTGTTACTATACACATAATAACAGAGAAGCTATTAACGGAGCTGAAGCCGTTGCAACAGCAGTATTTTTAGCAAGGAAACAAGAGGATAAAGATTCCATAAAGAAATATATGACCGCGGAATAGGTTTTGTTGATGTAGGATTCAAAAATGTAGTCAAAGAGTTTATGGAAAAATATGCGGTCAAATAGATAGCATGAAATTAAAATTGACCGAGCTCTTTAGAGCGAGAGATGCTTGAAGGGCCATAATAAGCGTTATTTTCTATGTTTGCAAAAAGCGCTGAGTTTTTAGAGGTCAAAATCAGCGCATATAAGAGAAAATAGAAAATACGCTGACATTTTAGCAATAAATGTAGGTAGGAATTTTAAAATTGAAAAAAGCGCTGAAAGAAAAGTAAAAAATGTCAGCGTAATCACAGAAAAATGAACTTTGTACCTATTCTCCCATAATGGACATCAGCGGAAAATGATAAAATCTCAATAAACGCTCATTTGTTTGACAACTACCAAGTTGCAGGGTGCCAATAACTCGTCAGATTCCAAGTTATCGTCGGTGCCCATTCGCATTCCGCTGCACTTCATGCTCATGACGCGCTGTCGCGCTATGCATCCAGTCTGAAATACAGCCTATAGTGAGCAAGCTCCCTGCGGCTGTATTCCATCCTGTTCGCGCACCGCTCGTAGAAACGCGCAATTCCCGGTTTATAGAACTGGCAAATTGAAATCTGTGGAATCCCTTGTTTTAGGACTATTAATTTTACACGTTATTTTTTAGTAGTCATAAAACCATATTCTGCTGCATATATTTATAAAAAGACCGGTGAGGGACAAGGTATGCAGAGTATGGATAGGGCATTGTATGATCGGAAAGTAATCTACCTGGACTATTTGGAACGGGATGAAAAAATAAAAAATGGCGGAGTGGTGAAGTGGGAGGTCCGTGGGGATAAAAGCCGCCTTCAATTTCACATCAGGGGCCTGTATACTACGGATACCCTGGAAGGTGAGATTCGGATTTTGTCCGATGGACAAACCTACGTGGCAGACCATATCCGGCTAAAGTTTGGAGCAGGGGAAGCACTTCTTTATTGGGATAATGATAATCTTGCAGGAAGCGGCATTCCCTATGAAATGTGTGAAGAGATAGAGATTGTCATTTCGCAGACCCGTAAACTTAGGGGAAAAGTGCATGAGCATATTCCGAAAAGGGTGGCGAGGGAAGAGATTCATGAAATCGGACAGGATGTAGCAGAAAAAGAAATGGAACAAGCCATCGAAAATGTGCAACCGCCGGAATACCGGTCACCGGGATTTGAATCACCGGAACCGAAAAAGTGGGAACCGGAGCCCGAGCCGGAATTAAGTCCCATAGAGCCGAAAATGCCGGAGATAGAAGCGAGTCCCATAGAGCCGGTAATGCTGGAGATAGAACCGAGTCCTACAGAGCCGGAAATGCCAGAGCCTGACACAAGTCCCACGGAACCGGAACCGCCGGAAATCCTGCCACCAAATCCGGAACCACCGGAGCCGGCGGATGTGATGCTGTCACAGGTGCAGGAAAAAGCGGTTCCGAAAAGAAAAGGGCCTACGATGGTTCCTCGATTTTCGACAGATAAATGGGAGCAGCTCTGCCGTTATTATAAAAAAATCATACCCTTTGGAGACGACAGGGACTACTTGTCCATTGAACCGCGGGATTTTGTAATTCTTTGCGGAAAGTATCAGGAACTGGTGCAGAATAGTTTTTTGTTACATGGCTATTACAATTACGGACATGTAATATTAACTAGAATAAAAGGAGAGGAGGATAAATATTACATAGGCGTGCCGGGTGTTTATTATGAAAAAGAAAAGCAGGCGGCACTATTGTTTGGATTTGAGGGATTTGAAGGCGGGTCCGAAAATCTGCGGGAAGGAGCTTTTGGATATTATATGAAGCGTGTGGAAATCTGACAGTCAGACTACATTCCTGTGGAAAGCGGAAAGACATGTGGTTTTCAGAAACGGAAGATTAGACACCTTCCCCCTGAAATGAGGGAATGAAGCTTGCCACGGCGGCTTCGCCTTCCTGCATAAAACCGTTTTCAATTCCAATTGAAATACAGTAATCGATAAGGGCGTTGTATTCCTTGTGGGATACACGCCTATTTAATTCAGGAAAATCGGGAAATGAGAGGACAGGTGTATATTGATTCATGATACTGACATATATGTCATTTCCGTAGGTGTCATATAGATATTTTACTACTCTTTTGGAATCCTGCAGGTGTTTTGGAAGCATCATATGGCGTACGATAAGGCCACGCTTCATTAGACCGGTTTTTTCGTCAAAAACAGGGGTGCCTACCTGACGGAACATTTCTGCGATGGCAAGGCTTGTCTTTTCAAAATAGTCCTTCGCACCGGAAAATCTGTCTGAAAGAGCGGAAGAAACGTATTTAAGATCCGGCAGATAAATATCCACAAGGCCTTCTAAGGCACGAAGAGTCTCCACTTTTTCGTAACCGCCCGTATTATAGACAATGGGTAAAGTCAGTCCGTTCCCGCGGGCTTTTTTTATAGCCGGAATAATCTGGGGCACATACTGGGTGGGTGTAACCAGATTGATGTTACATGCATCCTTATCCTGCAACTCTAAAAATATCTCAGAGAGGCGACCTGCGGAGATTTCCTTTCCTGCATTTATTTCGTTGGAAATGGTATAATTCTGGCAAAATACGCAATGAAGCGGGCAGCCGCAAAAAAAGACGGTACCACTGCCTGCTTTCCCGCAGATACAGGGTTCTTCCCAAAGATGCAGGGCAGCCCGTCCTACCTTCAGGGCATTGCCTGTTCCACAAAATCCGTACTTTTCATTTCGGTCTATATTACATTCTCTCGGACAAAGCTTACATCCCATGATTTTACTCCTAAATGCAATCAAATTATTTTATCAATAATCATAAACAGGTGCATTTCACAGCATAAATAATTCAGTTAAGTATAGCATGAAAAGTAAGAAAGCGATATAATATTTAGTTAGAAAAGAAATGAAATTTATGAAGATTAGATTTCGTTATAAGGTAGAAGAATTTGTAAAGAATATAATTTACGACAGGAAAGAAGTTATAAGATGAAAAAAGGGTTAGTGCTTGAGGGTGGCGCAATGCGAGGGCTGTTTACGGCCGGAGTGATTGATGTCATGATGGAAGAAAAGATTGAGTATGATGGAATCATCGGCGTATCAGCAGGTGCAGCATTTGGCTGTAATTATAAATCCGGGCAGATAGGACGTGTAGTCCGGTATAATACCAGATTTTGTAGAGATAAGCGTTTTGCAGGTGTGGGAAGCTTACTTAAGACCGGAAACATATTTAATACAGAATTTGCTTATGGTGAAGTACCGTTAAAATACGATATTTTTGATTTTAAAACCTATGAAAGCAATCCCATGGACTTTTATGTGGTCTGTACGGATGTGGAAACGGGAGAAGGAGTCTATCACAATTATCTTGGACAAAATGATCATGGCTTTGACTGGATTAGGGCATCCGCTTCCATGCCCATCGTTTCCCAAATAGTGGATATCGAAGGGAAAAAACTCTTAGACGGTGGAATTGCAGATTCGGTTCCCATCAAAGAGTTTGAAAAAATGGGATATGACAAGAATGTCGTTATTTTAACCAGACCGGCGGACTATCGTAAGAAAAAGAATGCGCTTATGCCGCTAATCAGGATGAAATACAGAAAATATCCCAAGCTTGTAAAGGCAATGGAAAACAGACATCTGGTCTACAATGAGACTCTGGATTATATAAGAGAGCAGGAAAAAGCAGGGAAGCTTTTTGTGATACAGCCAAGAGAAAGCTTGAATATAGGCAAGATTGAGAAAAATCCGGAAAGAATAAAGGCAGTGTATGAAGAGGGACGAAGGGCCATGAAGTCCCGTCTGGAAGAATTAAAACAATTCTTAGACTCATAAGAAAAACTTGGAGGAACCTATGAAAAAGGGGTTAAATGCAGCAACACTTAAAACAATAGCAATTATTTCCATGGTCATCGATCACATTTCCTGGGGATTTTTTGATTTTTATTCCTGGCAGGGGTATTTCTTACATATCTGTGGACGTCTCACCATACCGATTATGTGCTTCTTTATTGCAGAAGGTTTCAAGAAAACGCATAATCTGAAGAAGTATATTCTTCGTATGACTTTTTTTGCGGCGGTTACGGTAATCCCGTTTTATCTCTTTTTCCATGAGGAATACGCCTATAGGCAGAATATCATTTTTGATTATTTGTTGGCACTACTCTTACTTACTGTATTAGAAAGTAAGAAACTAAAGATATTTGCTAAAGTTCTTTTAAGCATAGTTCTTGTTCTGACCAGCATGCTTATCGGCGGCTGGCCTGTAATGCCCATGATATATGTGCTTATTTTTTACTATGCGGACACCTTCAAAAAACAGGCTGTCTGGTTTTGCTCCACGACGGTTTCACTGGTTTTGTTCATGATGATAGCAATTACCTTAAATACAAGGTTTAATTTTTATCCCATGTATAATACCTGGGTCTGGTGGGATAAAAGTTACTTTTTAGGTTTTATGCTGGCCCTGATTTTACTTAAGGCCTACAATGGGGAAAAGGGAAAATATCCCTTCGGTAAGTATTTCTTTTTCATATTTTATCCGGCCCATTTTATAGTATTATATGCGATGAAGATGGTGGTAGCGCATTATGGAAGCTATTGGCTTTATGTGGGCATGCAGCTTGTATGTATGGCAGTTTTAATAGGCTTTCTTGTCCGCCTGATGTATGAAAAGAGTTCAAAGGCACAAAATGCAGCGGTTCTTTTTAGTGTGGGAGCGCTGGTATATACCTTTGCATTTTTTGTGGAATCCACTGCTTTTACCAAGGACCTTGCTTTCGGTGCCGTTACCCTGGAATATCTGGGAGAAGCCATTACCTTTTTAGGACTTACGGTATTTCTTTTAGAGTTTATTCATATTAAGATAAACAGGGTATTATATCTGATAGAGGGAGGGTTTTTTTGCATAGCGGTTTTTCTTGTTTACACTGCGGAATATAATCATTTTTTCTATAAAAATGTAAGTATGGATTATTCCGGAGATTTTCCCAGACTGGTTTTGGATTATGGTATTGGATTTTATCTTTTTTTTGCTTTTTTAGGTGTCATTTTCTCTGCCTATATGATAGCTATGTTTATGTCTTTTTCGAAAGCCAGTGAAATTGAACGGAAACGTATGTTAATCTTATTTGTTGCATTGAGCTTTCCATGGCTTGCGGTGGTAGTCAGAGCTATGGGCTTTACCGGAGGCTATGAGGTTTCCTTTTTAGGAACGATTGCTTCTGCTATTTTTGCCATGGTAGCATTATTAAAATATGGTTATTTTGACTCCGTACAGGAGGCCGTAACCAATGTAATTTACAAGAGTAATGAAGGCTTACTGGTACTGGATCATAATAAATATGTATTATATTATAACAATGTGGTCAGCCAGATATTCCCGAAAATTGCGGAAAGGAAACATGCAAGTAAGGTTCCTGTTTTGCAGGATTGTATGGAAAAATGCTTTGATAAAGACGGAAATATGACGGTATCTTCCCTGTCAAATACTCTGGAGGCAGGCGATAAAATCTATGAAATGAAAATGGAGCCGATTTTGGAGGCCGGCTATAATCAAGGATATATGGTGCGAATCTTCGACTACACCAATCATTACCGTAGCCTGGAGAAACTTAGAAAATCTGCCCATATTGATGCACTTACCGGACTGTCCGACAGAGAAATTTTCAAGCAGGAAATCACCCGCCACTTAATAAGTAAAGGAAGCGGTGCACTTTTCATGGTGGATGTGGATTACTTTAAGTCCATCAATGACAATTTCGGACATGTGGTAGGCGATGAGGTGTTAGTCAGTCTTGCACAATCCATTCGCACAGTGTTCTTTGGAGATTGTATCAGCTGCCGCGTAGGTGGGGACGAGTTTATGATGTTTGTGAAAAACAGTACGGACACCGAAGAGATTGGTTTATTTGCTAAGAGATTGAATGAAGTTTATGGAAAAAATGTGAAGGAAATTAATCAAAATATACAGTCTTCTTTGTCCATAGGAATTGCAATGTCAGATTCCATTCTTAAGCAAACGGCCGGTGATGAGTTGTTTGAAGCATTGTATGTTCTGGCAGATAAGGCCCTTTATCAGGTAAAGGAAAAGGGCCGGAATGGATTTGCATTTTATGATGCAAAATGAGGGTTTTGTAATATAGTCTTTTCCATCGTGATTACCAGGATAGGCAACAGAATCAGTTGCAGTATCATGCCCGGCCAGGCTGTCACAAATCCGCCTGCAAGGAAAGCCTTCCATGTGAAGGCATCAGCGGCAAACAGACCACATAATGCTCTGCCTGCACCCCAGACAATACGACCTAAAAGCATGGCAGGGATCAGGGACAGGTATAGGTTTACGATTCGCTTTGCTTTCTTACTTTTGTTAAGTAAATAATATAATCCCCCGCTGATACCGCCGTAAGCCACCATTTCAAAGGCCATACAAACAGCCCGGGGATATAAAGTCGGCATTCCAAACAAAATGGAGCGGCTTAGGGGAATGAGAAATCCTAAAAGCAGCCCGTACCAGGGACCCAGCAAAAATCCTCCCAGATAGGCAGGAAAATGTATGAGGCTTAACATATTGCCCAAATCACGATTCTGGCCTGTTAAAAACGGCAACAACCATCCCAGTGCCAATAAGAGTGCCGCAAAACAAAGTTTCTTTGTGGTTATTCCTGTTTTTTTCATGGTAACCTCCCATTTGTAAAACTGAAAATCAATGTCAGATACGAAAATGTTTTGTACAAAAAAGCCGTATATCCGGCTTGGAAGGACTCCTATGAAACAAAGCCCGGGTTCCTTACGGCACATGAACGTTTCCTCTTAGTGCTGCTGTGTTCCCACCCTGACACGGTTCGTGGATGTCCATTGCGTAAGACCAGACCTCGGCCATAGAAGTCCGCCCAAAACAAATATACGGCCTATTCAGTATATCTTCTTTGTGAAATTGTGTCAACATTCTTTTGCGCTTTTAAGTCGACAGGGTTGTGCTTTTAAGTCGACAGGGTTTCGGAAGACAATGTCTCGGCTGCCATTTCTTTTTCCGCTTTGAGCCGCAGCCGCAGTTCCTTAAAAAAGTTTTTTAACATCCGGCTGCATTCCTCTTCTAAGATACCGGAATGCACCTCCACCTGATGGTTGAACTCGGGCATGTTAAGGATGTTTAAGATGGAACCGGCACAGCCGGCTTTGGGGTTCATGCAACCCATGTATACTGTGGGGATTCTGGCCTGCACAATAGCCCCGGCACACATCTGGCAGGGCTCCAGGGTTACATAGAGGGTGCATCCCTCCAGTCGCCAGTCCCCCATCTTTTTGCTTGCCTTGTTAATGGCGGTAATTTCCGCATGGGAGAGAGTGTTTTTATCCGTTTTGCGGCGGTTATAGCCGCGTCCTATGATTTTATCTTCATAAACAATCACGCAGCCAATGGGAACTTCTCCCAAAGTATATGCTTTTTTAGCCAGTTTTAATGCTTCTTTCATATATTTTTCATGCTGATTCATTGGTTTCCCCACTTGCATTCTGTATATTTTCTGTTATAGTAGTTTTAGAGAGTTGCTGTTTTCAGTACTCTTATTTTTATGCACCCTTTTATTATACCCACCAAAAGGCAAGGAGGCAACTAAAATGCAGATTCACGGTCTGAATAAAACCACATTGCTGGATTATCCGGAACATGTGGCCGCTACCATATTTACGGGCGGCTGTAATTTTTGTTGTCCTTTCTGCCATAATAAAGATCTGGTTTTAAATCCGTCGGCAGTGCCTCTCATCGCAGAAGAAGAGGTACTTGCCTTTCTGAAAAAGAGAATCGGTATCTTAAGCGGGGTGTGTATTACCGGCGGGGAGCCCACCCTGCAGAAGGATTTACCGAAATTTATCCGAAAAATAAAGGATTTGGGATATCTTGTGAAACTGGATACCAACGGCAGCAGGCCCAAAGTATTAAAAAGTCTTTTAGAAGAGGGGCTTCTTGATTACGTGGCCATGGATGTCAAAAACAGTCCGGAGAAATATGGGACGACAATTGGGAAAATGGTTGGAACGGCAGGAAGAGAGGATGATAGCGGGATAAAGGATGATACCAGGATAAAGGATTCCTGCACAGACATGGTTTCGGAAAGTATCAGCCTTATTAAGGAGTCCGGTGTTTCTCATGAATTTCGTACAACGGTGGTACGGGAGCTTCACAAAGAGGAAGATATTGCAATGATTGCGGAATGGATAAAGGGTGCGGATGCCTATTTTCTTCAGGCATACCGTGATAATGAAAATGTGATTAGAAAAGGTTTCTCTGCTTATGGGAAGGCGGAAATGGAAAAGATGGCAGAAATAGCCGGAAAGTATGTTTCCCGGGTGGAGATTCGAGGTTTGGAGTAATAGAGTATGTTTCGGAATTTGAGAAAAAAGTTAATAGGAGATAAAGCATTTTATGCCATGGTACTGGGGGTTGTGATGCCTATTTTAGTCCAGAATGGCATCACCAATTTTGTCAGTCTTCTGGATAATATCATGGTGGGCAGCGTAGGTACGGAACAAATGAGCGGCGTTGCCATTGTAAATCAGTTAATGTTCGTCTTTAATATAGGGGTATTCGGCATCCTTTCCGGTGCCGGCATTTTTGGTGCGCAGTTTTGGGGCTGTGGAAAGCCGGAGGGGGTTAAACATGCCTTCCGATTTAAATTAATCAGTATATCGATAGTGACGGTATTGTCGATTCTTCTTTTTATCCTGGCAGGGGACGGGTTAATATCCCTGTACCTGAATGATTCCCAGCCGGATGTGGATATAGCGGCACTTAATGCCACGCTTCACTACGGAAAGCAGTATCTTCTGGTGATGTTAATCGGGCTTGTGCCCTTCTCGCTTTGCCAGTGTTACACTTCCACACTGCGCGAGTGTGGGGAGACGGTGCTTCCCATGAAGGCAAGTATGGCAGCAGTCCTCATTAATATGTGCTTAAATGCGATTCTGATTTTCGGCCTTCTTGGTATGCCTGCACTTGGCGTAGTGGGAGCTGCCATCGCAACGGTGATTTCCCGGTATGTGGAATTGTTTATCGTGCTGATTTATACGCACAGGAATGTGGAGAAATATCCGTTTATGGATGGTCTGTATAAATCCATGCACATTCCAGCCAACCTGACGGGCAAAATCATTACCAAGGGAACCCCGCTCATGCTCAATGAAATTTTGTGGTCTCTGGGAATTGCAACCCTTGCAAAATGCTATTCGGAGCGAGGTCTGGATGTGGTGGCTGCACAAAACATTTCCTCCACTATTTCCAATCTTTTCGGGGTGCTTTATATTTCCATGGGCAGTGCGGTTTCCATTATCATCGGGCAGCTTCTCGGTGCGGGCAAGATGGAGGAAGCAAAGGATACAGATACCAAACTGATTGCCTTTTCCGTTGGAGTATGCTTTTTGGCAGGACTGGTATTGCTTGGCATATCGGATCTTTTCCCCCGTATTTACAATACCAGTGATGAAATTAAAGCTCTTGCAGGAAGTCTGATACGGATTGTGGCAATATTTGTGCCGGTGAATGCTTTCTTAAATACCAGTTATTTTACCATTCGTGCAGGTGGCAAGACGATTATTACTTTCCTGTTTGACAGCGCTTTCATGTGGCTTGTCAGTATACCGGCCGCCTATCTTCTGACACATTTTACGATGCTGCCCATTCTGCCGTTGTACTTGTACGTGCAGATGCTTGACCTGATTAAATGCGTAATCGGGTATGTGATGGTGAAGAAAGGAATCTGGATCAGTAATATTGTAGTGGATTAGGATAGTAAAACGATTTTTGCAAAAGAATCTAAAGGGGAGAAAAACAAATGGATAATAAATTAGATGAAATAACAAAGCAAATGCTTAAGGAAAAACTATTTTCCGAAGAATTCATGAAAATCATGAAGAATAATACAAAACCAATGAATACTCTGATGGCTTATTATCGTTGTGCCATCATGGAAGTGGAAACAAAATTTAATGTTTTGAATGAACAGTTTTCTTTGGAGTATGACAGAAATCCCATTGAAAGTATTAAATCCCGCATTAAATCCATGGAAAGCTTAGCAAAAAAAGTGCGTGAGAGAAACGTTCCCATTACCGTGGAGGGGATTGAAGAGAATATTCATGATGTTGCCGGAATCCGCGTCATCTGCTCCTTCCCGGAAGATATCTATATGCTGGCAGACTGCCTGCTGCAGCAGGATGACATTACCCTTATTGAAAAAAAGGATTATATCCAAAATCCCAAGCCCAGTGGGTATCGTTCCCTGCATTTAATTGTTTCGGTTCCTATTTTCTTAAAAAACGAAAAGAGAAATATGAAGGTGGAAGTGCAGTTACGAACCATAGCAATGGACTTTTGGGCCAGTCTGGAGCATAAGCTTCGTTATAAAAAGAATATACCGGCACAGGTTGCGGATGAACTGGCAAAGGAATTAAAGGACTGTGCGGAGCAAAGCGCAAGCCTTGACCGCAAAATGCAGGAGATTCGAAATAAACTGGTGAAGTTTGAATAGGGGAATTATGATTTTGAAACATTGAGAATATCTTTAGGGGCTGCCGCTAATATGGATGCGACGGCCTTTTCTTAAATTGTCACAAAAGGACAGTCAAGTTCGTCTTATTATTAGGGGAAAAGCAGGAGAATTTATTATGTTAATGTTCATGATGCTTTTGGATACAGAAGAAGAGAAAAGTTTATTTGAGATTTTATATAGAGAGCACAGGCAGAGTATGTATGCCTTGGCATATTCCATATTAGAGCAGGAGGAGGCATCAGAGGATGTGGT
Source organism: uncultured Lachnospiraceae bacterium (assembly GCA_945919075.1). Lineage (GTDB taxonomy): Bacteria > Bacillota > Clostridia > Lachnospirales > Lachnospiraceae > Acetatifactor. The sequence goes on along the minus strand of CAMEIX010000010.1, from coordinate 71,135 downwards.
TCATACGGTCTTTGTAAGGATTACCGGGAAAATGGAAACATTACAGAAATTGGGTGAAAACGCCCGCAAAAATTATTTATTATCTGCAGTTAAGCATGTAGCCGTTGATATCAAAAGAAAGCGAAAACGTCATCCCGTAATCAGTATAGAAGAGGTTCCGGAGGAAATCTTGGCAGTTTATGACATCCCGGATGAGGGAAAAGCCATTATCAAAGAAATTCTTAATTTGCCGGATACGTATAGAGAAATATTACAGTATAAGTACGTGTATGAATGTGACAACAAGGAGATTGCCAATGTGTTGGGTATCAAGGAAGCCACAATACGAAAACGACTGGAAAGAGCAAGAGATTTGCTTAGAAAGAGGTTAGGTCATGTATGAACAAAAAGAGATGAAAGAAATGGATGAATTGTTGTATCAATATATGCCGATTATAGATGAAATATTATGTAAAAATATGCCCGGGTCCATGAATCATGAGTTTTCGGACCGATTTGAAAAGCGAATGAATAAACTAATTAGACTGGAAAGCCATTCAAAAACTTACCGTGTCATGGTAGGAGTATGCAAAAGGGTAGCCATTATCCTGGCAGCAGCAATGCTCTTGGGGCTTAGTTTATCCGGAAATGTGGTGGCACTTATTGAGAAATTTTTTTCTTTTACGAAAACAGCGTCTTCCGGAGGCTTTTGGGAGTATCGGTTTGAGCCCTATGAAGAGGACGATACGGCATATATAAGGAAACCTGAGTATATACCGGAGGGCTTTGTACTTACGGAATCAAATCATAGATTACCATTTTGGTATGAAACATATAAAGGGGAAAATGGAGAAATGATTATGATTGATAATACGTTGATTTCGGAAGGTTTAACAATGGCAATGGATTCGGATTACGATTATGAAGAAAAAATAGTAATTCAAGGGCATGAGGCAACATTTATAGACAGGAGTAGTGATAATGCATATTATACTATCTTTTGGTTTGATAAAAACATGATGTATGAGGTCAGTAGCAGTGTGGATGTACCCAAGGAAGAGGTAATAAAGGTAGCTGAGAATATGTTGCAGGAGGAAAAGATTAAAATAGAATAGAAGAACTTGTAAAAACTTGTAAAATTTTTCCGGATTTTGTCACAAAAGAGGTTTTTGTTTCGTTTTCTTTTTGTAGGGAACTACAGAAAGGAGGAAAGCCTAGGACAAAATCAATCAAGCTGATGCTCGTTTTAGTATTGTGCAGTATTATGTTATACCCGTTAACTTCTTCAGCTAAAGAACTGGGCGAGATACATAACATTGTTGAACCAAAATCGGAAATTAGTAGTAGTTGCGATGTACGATTAAGCATTTCGGGGACACAAGCTAATGCAACATCAAGTTTCATCGGTACTTTGAGTACCTCATCGGTCAGTATTTCCATGCAATTGGAAAAAAAGGATTCTGACAGATGGCTTCCATATGCAACTTGGTCAGATTCAACAAATGGAATTCGATTGTCGATGGAAAAAAACTGTAGTGTTGCAACTGGAACATATCGTTTGGTAACAAGATTTACAGTTGTTACAAATGGACAGAGCGAAAGCAAAATTGTTATCAGTTCAGAACAGAAATGTAATTAGAACAAATGAAAAGAGAAAGGAAAAAACTATGAAAAAGACAAAAAAATTTATTTTAGGAATTTTGGTTAGTGTAATGATTTTATCTACAGGCATTGTAGCTTATGCAAATACGTCGGAACACATATGTTGTGAAAGTTGTAGACGGTAAGGAAATTGCTGATACTTGTACTGTGCGAGTACATAAATTTATAGATGTATATAAATGTGGCTGTGGAAGCATTGATAACAGACCTTATGGAATTGTTATTCACAGTTCATGTGGGCAATAACAATATTACAAATTAATAAGGAAGGCGGATTGGAATGTTGAAGATTTTGTAAGAAATACTTAAGATGACTTCCCATTTGCGCCATGTTATCCTAAATATACATTGGTGATGCCGTATTAAGTAATTTGTGTGTTTTGGAGGACAATTTCATGATAAAAAAGCAATGTATAATATTCTTCCTACTAGCAATGCTGCTGTTAGGCGGATGCAGTAGTAAATCAAATACTGAAACTCAGCAGGAAAATACGATTGTTAAAGAGCAAGAGGGTGCTCCGACTGAATCAAAACAGGAAGAATACTATTTAGTGACTGAACTGGCAATTCCATCTTCCACAGATACTACTATAATGGCATCAGAGGATGTGCAGGGAATAGGCATTATGCGAACTGACTACGGGAAAGAGCAGATTGTCAGAAATACCAATGTCTACATAAATAATTATCAGAACACGGACTTCTATATTCAAATATACGATTTTGCTTTAGATAAGTGGAGCAATCTGGATGTAAAAGACAGTGCATTTGAAATTAAAGATACGCACTATGACGGAATTGATTCCACAACCTGTTTTTCGTTATCCCAAGAAGCCTATGCAACGGCATACATATTGCCCAAAGAGGAAGAGGAAAAAACGCAGGTTTTTTTATGCAAAATCAATTCATCAGGTGTGACAGAAGTGTGTGGTCCGTTTTTTGGTGCAGAAGAACGATCTGATAAAGAAATATTTCTGGATAAGAACGGTAATATTTATCTGTATGCGCCGACGAAAAATGTTATTTCCTGCTATGATTCTAAACTTTCTCTTATAAAAACGGTAAATGTTCCCGGAAAGGTGTACGGTTTGCTGCAAAACCAAAAAGAAGATGATGTTTTCTGGTACGGTCTGGGGGTAGATTATGCCCCCATGCTTGGAAACCTTTCGACGGGAGAGAGTCTGATGACAGGCATTAAAAATGTGGGAACGGATTATCGGATGGCCATTTCTCCGGATGGAGTTTTCTACTTTGCAGATACACAGTCTGTTTGGAGATTGGAAGAAGAAATAGTCCGGGTCTATTCTTTTGCGAAGAATGACTATTTACTGAGTGAAATCTATGGTATGCTGCTTGATGAAGATGGTACCATTCGTTTGCTGACCAAGCTGGATGGGGAACTGGTACAGCTTACAATGCAAAAGACGGATGAAGAACCGAAACGGCAGGAAATTGTTGTGGCATTGGGCAGTGCAGATATGGCATTTCAGAAGTGTGTCGCAAGATTTAATCGTCAGAACAATCAATATCATGTAACCCTGTTGTATCCGGAGGATATGAATAGTACAAAAGATTATATCCAGCAGATTAATCTGGAAATCAGCGAAGGAAAGGGACCGGATCTTCTGGGAGATTCTTTGGTAGCGGATCCCGAATCCTACCTTGCAAACAGTTATATAGATTACGTAACAGACGTTGTGGATAATCCGGCACTATATCTGGATGCAGCACTTGAAGACAACAGGACAGAAAACGGATATATAGGTATACCTTACGAATGTAATTTTAGTTTAGCTGCATATAACAAAGAATTTGTAGGGGATAAGGAATCTCTTACATTGTCAGAATTTATGAAGTTGGTGGAAGAATCAGATGCAAAAATCATAGAGAAAGGATTATCGGGAGTTGGTATTGTATACCGGTATGGACTTTATGATGACCAAAACACAGAGTTTATAGACTGGGAAAGAGGAAAAAGCAATCTGGCAGGACCTGCGTTCATACAGCTGTTGGAGTTTGCAAAAGAATATGCGGATGATGGTCTCGCTGATGAAAAGGATTTTGCGTATCAGCAGGTGCCGTTTTCCAAATTAAGTGATATAAAAAGCATCTACTCCCATTTTAATGGAAATGCCGGTTTATTAGGATTTCCCTGCTATGAGGGAAATGGAATTTATGTAAATACAAGCACATTGTATCTGAATAACAGTTACGGGTGTAAGGAAGGAGCAAAAGAGTTTTTGCGTTTCCTGATTTCTGAAAAGGAACAGGAACGATACGCAACTTACAATAATACGAAGGCATTTAAGGAAGGATTTATGGATATGGCAGGGGTACTTGATGGGTTCCCCATTGTACTTTCAGCCTATGAAGCAGTTATCAAGGAGGAACGTGAAACAGACAAGGACAATATAGTTCAAACCGATCAGGGAACCATTTATCTGGGCACTCCTTACACAGATGATATGATTGCAGGGTTTCAAAATATGTTAAAGCATACAAAGGCAAATCGGTCGCAGATAAAGCAGATAGAAAACATTGTGTATGAAGAACTGACACCTTATTTTGCAGGAGAAATATCTGCGGAAGAAGCAGCAAAAAAACTTGATAATCGTGTACAACTGTATCTTGACGAGAGATAAGACACAGAGATATAAATAAGTTAAGGTGCATGAACCATCTGCATTTCTGGAAATATTAGAAGTTCACAACGAATGAGGAAAACATATGCATACATTTAAATTTTTATCCAATAAAAGAATTTTAATACTATCAATAGTTGGTTTTTTATTATGTGGCATAGGTTTCCTGTTTTTGCTTGATCCGGCTGGGAAGGAAGTTGCGAAACTGCCTAAGGATAACTCTACTGATGAAGTAGTGGAAAGTACGATTGTACATGAGGAAATCGAAACGATAGAATCCATCAAGGAATCTAACGTGGAACAATCTGTGGAAGATTCAGAACCTGTCTTAAATGAGGAATATGAACTACTCTATGAGGGAATTGATGTTTTTGATGGTGGCACCCAGGATACCTATTTCAAAAATGGCAGATATGCGGATTTGTATCAAAGAAAGGTAAAGGACGGAGCGGGGGAATATACGCAGTTAAGTCTGTGGTCCGAGGAAAAATTAATCTGGCATACCGTAAAAGAGGAAAGTGACGAGTACTGTCTCGCTTACTGGCAGCAGCCATCCGAAAATCTTACAAAGGATGCAAGCATTTCTTATCATGTGCTGGAATCCGACGGCAATGTATATTTGCTTCGATATGAGACTGCGCTTGCAAATGATGTTATGACCATGTCTTATAAGATTTTTGGAATTACGGATTTAACATATTCTGCAGAAGGTTACGAGATTCCGGTAGAGTCCCAAAGTGTATCTGTTTATTTCTTACCTGAGGACACTGTCTTAGATATGACCTATCAAAAGAAAAAGGTGAAAAGCTTTTGGGAGTCCGTGGAGAGTCATATTATACAAGGACAGCTTGTGGCTTTCACAGATGTATTTTTGGCACCCGAGTTGGATGAGGATGCAAAATATTTTATCTTAGAGGAATATTATAGCGACAGTGATGCAAGTATGATGACACTTAAGCGAAAAGAGGATGGTTCTTTCGTAGGCACTCTTGTAATAGATAACGCATTATATATGGACTTTACCGGAGAATTTGAAAAGGAAGTTTTGGTTGCTACGCAGGCAGATGCGTACCCGGACGCAAATCCGTACAAATTGGAAGTAGACTTTGATAGCGGCAAAGCCAAGATTGCCATAACAGATGCGCCCGAGGAAGGATTCGTGAAAAAGGGCGATAGCTTCATATTGGAAAGAAACACCTATATTAATAAAAATCTAAAAATTGAATAATTGTATTCGGTGAATGAATTGTTTACAGAAATTTCATACTTTTACCAGTTGCTTTTCATCATTATTTGAGTATAATAAATAGCAACAGGAGCCCCCACACCTCTCGCAGAAGTGTCCAATGGGGGCACATTTTTTACAGAAGAGAGGAATTGAAATATCAAGAAACCACAGACATTTGACCAACTGGTCTCCATACTAAAGTCAAAGAATATCATTGTTTCAGATGATATAGAAGTTAAGACATTTCTAAGTCGTGTAAACTACTATCGATTTTCCGTTTATTTCTTACCATTTCAGGTAAATGGACATGGTCCATTATTCTCCAATATAGAATTTGAACGATTAAAAGCAATATACGAGTTTGATGAACAGCTTCGCAATTTAATAGCCGGAGCAGTAGATGAAATAGAGATATATCTCAGAACACAGCTATCCTATTTTCATGCCCATAAGTATGGAGAAGAAGGATACATGGATTCTGGAAAATATAATCGTAAACATAATCATACTTCTTTTGTTAAGCGCGTCAATTCTTGCATAAAAGAAAATTCGAGAACATTAGTTGTAAAGCATCATATGCATAAGTATGCAGGACACTTTCCGATATGGGTTATCATAGAATATTTTTCTATGGGTATGATTTCATACTTTTATTCTGATATGTTAAACAATGATAAAGCTGATATTGCACAGGATTTGTATGGAGTCAATTATCAGATTATGGAAAGCTGGCTAAGATGCTTAACAGATCTTAGAAACAAGTGTGCCCATTACTCCAGATTGTATTACTGGATATTCCCTGCATTACCAAGAATGCCTCAATCCGAGAAATACATCCCAACACGTCGATTGTTTGCTCAGCTATACATGTTGAAATTAATGTATCCTGATCATGTAAAGTGGAACAAGGAAGTATGGAAGCCTTTAATTAAGCTTGTGAAGAAATATAAGCATTATATATCAATGAAGCATCTTGATTTTCCGTATAGATGGAAATTTATGCTAAAATACTAGATACTTCTTGATTTATGGCTTTTACTATTCTTTTCCATTCCATTAAAATCTCTTCATAATTTCTCTTGACAATTCGGTCTAACAGTTGTAGACTAAAATAAAAATGGTTTACTGCCATTAGACCGGAGGGGAATATGGAGGAATTGAGATTAGGTGTTATAGAAGGGAAGTTTGCAGATATTATATGGGAGAATGAGCCCATATCTTCAGGTATGCTGGTGAAAATATGCGAACAAAAACTGGAGTGGAAAAAGTCTACCACTTATACAATGTTAAAAAGACTGTGTGAACGAGGGCTCTTCCAAAATGAAGATGGTGTTGTCACTTCACTTATGTCAAAGGAGGAATTTGGCGCAGCACAAAGTGAAAAGATTATAGAGGAAACATTTGCCGGCTCCCTGCCCGCATTTCTTGCAGCATTTGCCTCCCGCAAGAAATTATCAAAAGCTGAGGTGGATGAAATCCAAAAAATGATTGATCAAATCAGGGAGGGATAAAGAATGGCACAGATTTTCTTAAAAGTGATTAACAATGCACTTACCGTGAGTTTGCTAATTTCTGTTATCCTTGTGGTACGGCTTGCCTGTAAAAAGATGCCCAAATGGATTTCCTGCCTTTTATGGGGATTAGTGGCAGTTAAGCTTATAGTACCGGTTTCTGTTGCCAGCGTACTAAGCTTCATTCCAACGTCAGAACCGATTCCTACACAGACCGTAATGAGGAGGATGTGGGAGAATCCTGCCGGTATGGAAAGTGTGAAACCATCCACAGCATTATCCCAGCTTCCGCGAGCAACCGTAAGTGTAAATCCGGTTCACAGATATGTGAACCTGGCTATCATTGTCTGGATCATAGGGCTTGTGGTCATGCTTCTTTATGCCATAGTAACTTACATGCAGGTAAAACGCCGTGTAAAAACTGCTGTGAGACGGGAAGGAAGAATATACGAATGTGATGATATTGTAAGTCCCTTTATTTTAGGAATCATCCGCCCCAAAATATTCCTGCCCTCAAGCCTGTCGGAGGATACAAAGAAATGGGTATTAAAGCATGAGATGGCGCATCTTAAGAGAAGGGATTATCTTTGGAAGCCGCTTGGATTCATGATTTTATCCATCTACTGGTTTCAACCGCTTTGTCTGATTGCCTATATTCTTTTTTGCCGGGATATGGAATATGCCTGTGATGAAAAAGCAATGGGAAAAGAGGGGGAAAATGAAAGGGCGGATTATTGTGAGGCCCTGCTTACCTGTAGCATGTCACGGGCAAGGATTGCTGCCTGTCCGGTTGCCTTTGGGGAAAATGGGGTAAAGGCAAGAGTGAAAAATCTTTTGCACTATAAGAAGCCTACCTTTTTCATTACAATGGTTTCCTTACTCATTTTTCTTCTGGTAGCCCTTTGTTTTGCAACCAGTAAAAAGAAACCGATTACCCGCCCTTTTGAGGACATTTCCCATGACCCTATTCTTACCATGTCCTTAGACTATGCACCGAATTTACTAAGAATCAGTGAAGAAGATGCAGGAAAAATGAATAAAGCACTTTCTGCTACTTCATGGAAAAAGTTAGGGGATGATGTAGCAGTGCCGGAAGGAGAATTTTTTTCTGTATTTGTATTCAATAAAGGGGAACCTTTCCGAATGAATTTCTATGTAGATGGTTTTGTCACTTATGAGCAGGACTTTCGAACTACAAAATATCGAATTGGGGAAGAAGCCTGGCAGACAGTTTATGAAATTGCAAATCCGAAGGATTTAAATGCGGTTTTGGATTCTCTTGAAGAATTTGCACCGGAGTGTATCACCACGAAAGGTGTGTGGGATATAGCGAAAAAATATCAGAGTAAGTATGCGAGGAAAAGTTCTTTACCGGATATCCAATATGATTTTGGAGACTTTTATGTATCACCCAGAGGATATGATTTTGATGGAGAGACTTTATTTTACTATTATGATGTTATGAATCATGAGGATCCATCTGCGGTATTTATAAAAGCCTCGGACGAAGAGGTGGAAACCACTTACTGTTTTTCGGAGAATCATAGTACCTATGCCTATGCAATCATTCATTTCAATGAATACAGGAACTTATGTAATGTGGAAATTGGGGGAAAGGGAACCGGAGTCAAGTATTCCTGCTCGCTGCCTGTAAATGCTATAAATTAGGGAATATTTCGAATTAAAATAATGAATTTATTATTGAGCTTAGTGAGATAAATAGTTTCACTAAGCTTTTTAAATGGTGATTGAATCAAAAATAAAATGGAATTCTATTGACGCACAAAAGGAATAAAGCTATAATAAAAATAAGTAATTATGGGGAGAATAGAATGATTACAGCAATAGATTTTTCGGAATATGAACTCAATCGAAAATATTATGGTGGCTCTGAAAGAAAAGAAGGAATTTCGATTGATGGAGAGGACTATATGATTAAATTCCAAAAACAAACTGCCTTTGGAAAGAGAAATAATCATATATCTGAATTTATTGGTTCTCATATTTTTGAAATATGTGGGATAGAGGCGCATAAAACATACCTCGGATACAGAGCAGGTGAAGAAGTAGTTGCTTGTAAGGATTTTAATGTTCCGGATAAGCAGTTTGTTCCTTTTAATGATATTGGAGAGAGTACATTAGATCAGGATAAAGAAACATATCAGTACGATTATGAAGACATCATGCAAATGTTGCATGACAATTCGAAACTTACTAATGTTCAGGAGACAATTTCCATGTTCTGGCGGATTTATATCATGGATGCGTTGCTTGGCAATTTTGACCGTCATGGAGCGAACTGGGGCTTTATAAAAGAAAACAATAGGTATTCTTTGGCTCCGGTATTTGATAATGGTTCTTGTTTGTTTCCTAACTTAGTAGATGAAGTAGAGATGCAAGAGATTATGGAGTCAGAAGAGGAAACGGATAAGAGAATTTATCAGTTTCCTACATCACAAGTAAAGCTAAATGGAAAGAAGAGCTCTTATTTTGAAGTAATTAATAGTCTGCAATTTGAAGAATGCAATGATGCTTTGCGATACGTAATGTTGAAATTAGATATGTCTAAAGTTGAAAAGCTGATTGATGAGACACCATTGATTTCAGAGTTCCAAAGAGCGTTTTATAAGCATATGTTGACTGCTCGATATAACAAAATTCTTCTAACTTCATTTAAGAAATTAGGTTTAAGAGGTTAATGAAATGAGAGAAATAGTAACACGTGGAGATATTTGTTTAAAAGATGATTATAACCTTACATATAAGGTTGCAGATATAAATTATACCGAACGGGAAGATGAGAGTTTTGTATATGAAATAAATCCTAACTACAGTGTAATTAGTCTTTTAGACACAAAAGATTTCCAAGGAATACCGGGTCTGGATTTAGATCTTAAGAAGAAATCCTATATCAGAGAAAATGTTATTCCGGTTTTCATTAGCGAAAGAACTCCGGCAAAAAATAGAGAGGATTTGTGGACGTTGCTAAAAGAATGTGACATGCAATATCTAAATCAGTTGGAGTGGTTGATTAGAACGCATACACAATATCCTGGAGATAAACTCTTTGTTAAGCGACCGGAAGATAAAACGATAGAGATAGATTCCATCAGTAATTTGGGGGATCGTAGTGCCGTAATCTGTCGTAAGATTTTAGAAACAATTTGTTATGGCAATGAGGTGATATCGCCGGCGTTCATTATTGATGATAGAAATCGAAAGCAGTATTATGATTTATTTATGGCATTGTATAGCACTGAACGCAAGTTCCTGGATTCCCAAAGAAGTATTGGAATTGCACAGTCTGCCAAGAATGGGAATTATAAGGGACGTACAAAAATAAAGATTGATAAACTTGCTGCACAAGAAATTTTCTTGGATTATCAATCCAAGAAAATAAATAGCACAGAGGCTGCCGGAAGGCTTGGAATTAGCAATTCTACTTTTTTGAGAAGATATAGAGAATATGTAAACACACGTCAATAGAATTCCAATTCATATATGACGCGAGAATCTTAAATAAATATCGGGCGTATGAAAGGAGCATAAATATAATTTGACAAAAGTACTCATATTGGGTATATTTAGTATAGAAGTACCCAATTTGGATATGGAGATGATAAAATATGAATATAAAAGAAATGCGGGAACTCACTGGTGAAACGCAAAAAGAATTTGCAAAAAGATTTGATATTCCGTTAGGAACGCTTAGAAGATGGGAATATGGAGAAAGTACGCCGGCTCCTTATATTATCAAACTGATTGCACAGCAACTTCCTATAGATACAAATAGATTAAAAGTAATTGATGATGGAAAAGGAACTAAATTTTACTATGATAATGATAATCATATTATAATTGACAGAAGAGGAACCAGGATAAAAGTCAATGAAAGTGTAGAAACGGTAAAAGAACAAAACCTCTTTCTTTACACGAAAGACTTATTTGAGACTTATTATGAATTAATTGAAAAATTTGACAGAGACTGTAGATTAGATAAGCAAGAAGATATTATATGGGGTTAAGTATATGGCAAAAAAAGTAGCAGAAGAATACTATCTAATGCACAAAGACATTCCTGTTTGCCTTATGGAAATTTCAAATAGTGGTGAATTAGGATCATTTCGAATCAATCAAAGCGCAATTGACCACTTCCCAATTGGCGGGAAAATGAACGCCATGAAATTTCATGAATGGTGGAGAGATAGAGCAATCCCAAAAACGAGAAATGGCGTAAAGAGTGCACTACAAAGATTAGGTTATGATTCAACAAGTAGTGCGCTTGTTGATAATCTGGCACTTAGTCTGTCCGACTGTTATTGGATCCAGCCACGCGGAGAAGGTCTTAACTGGGCAGATGTTAATCTCTTTACAAATGATTTTGTTGATACTTTTGGCGATATAACGCTAAACAAAGAACATGCGATAGATTTGAGACATCAGACAAAATTCAATTGTGCAGCCTCTCAAGGAGAATTGCAGAAAAAATGGTGTATAGATATGTCCGGACAAAGATATATGATAAAGGGAAACTATGGACAATCTTACCAACAAAGTATAAATGAGCTGTTTGCTACCGCTTTACATGAAAAACAAGGATTTTCTAATTATACTTCCTATTATGAAACAGTGTTAACAGTAGAAGGAGGAATAGAAGGTCTGGGGTGTCTGTCTTATGATTTTTGTTCAGAGAATAAAGAAATCATAAGTGCTTGGGAATTATTACAATCAACAAAAATCAGGCAGAATGAGTCATTGTACTATCCTTTGAAGAGAATTTGCATTGAACTTGGAATAGCTGAACAGGAATTTGATGCGTTTATGGATTATGAAATTATGACAGATTATCTGCTGTCAAATACGGACAGACATATGAATAATATATCGGTAGTCAGAGATCCGGATTCACTGGAAATATTAGGAATGGCTCCTATTTATGACTCCGGGAATTCTATGTTTTACAATATTCCCTATGAGCAATTAGATCAAATTCATTTGGACCAAATAGAAACTCATTCATTTATAAAAAAGGAAATTAAATTATTAAGCTATGTTAAGGATAGAAAAATAGTTGATATTGATTTGGCAGAAATGGATTTTTCAATATACGAGAAAGACTTATTGGAACGTCATATAAGGATTCCCAAAATCAAAGAATTATACGAAAGAAAGAGAATGAAGTTACGTGCCTTCCAGAATGGAAAGGATATATGGAAAACGGAGCGTTATTAGAAAATATGTTCCAACAGGCGTATGAAAAAGCATACGCCTGTTTTGCATTTTATCCGGAAAATCTATAAAATAAAATTAATTTCCGGATTTAAGGATTATTTAATAATTTCTCTGATACAATGCACTCATAACGTAGAAAGGGGCATTAAAATGTATCTCAACATTCTAAAAAAAGACCTGAAACGAAAAAAGGCAATGAACATAATTCTGCTTGTATTTATCATACTTGCTTCCATGTTCGTATCCTCAAGTGTGAACAATATTATCAGCGTTACTACGGCGCTGGACAATTATTTTGAAATGGCGAATGTGCCTGATTATCTGGCGGCAATTATGAATAAATCCAACAGTGCTGATATTGACAGAATTATTAATTCCGCCTTGTCAGTTGAAAGCTATAACAAGGAAAAAGTTATTTGTATGTCGTCTGACCAGATTTCCTTTGAAGATGAAAGCATAGGCATTTCAGGCGGTACCAATATGCTTCAGAGCGATATAGCTATGAATTATTTCCTTGAAGACGGCAGCATCCTCGAAAACGTAAATAAAGGCGAGATTTATCTGACTGCCCGTGATGTGAAAAACCTCGGGCTTGAAATCGGCGATAAAATCACTGTTGAAATTGATAGTGTACGCTGTGAGTTTACGTTAGCAGGAGGTATCAAGGACGCAATTTTCGGCTCAAATTCGATGAATCTGACCCGTTATATAATAAGTGCCGAGGATTTTAAAGCGTACATCTCAAATGATGAAATCGAAGCTTTTTACGGCTGTGAATTGCTTTACTTAAATACCTCGGACATGTATACAATGCTCTCTGAAATCAGGCCGGTTATTGATAACAGTCAGATTGGGATGGACAGGACATATATGAAATTCACATACATTTTCGATATGATTGTAATAGGTATTCTCCTTGTGGTAAGCTTTATGCTTATTGCAGTTGCATTTGTAGTACTCCGTTTTACTATTACCTTTACATTATCCGAGGAATTCCGAGAAATCGGCGTAATGAAGGCAATCGGTATCAGCAACCTGAAAATTCGCGGACTTTATCTTGTTAAATATGCAGCGCTTTCCATAAGCGGTTCAGTTATAGGTCTTGCGTTTAGCTTCCCGTTCGGTGAAATGCTTATGAGCGTTTCCTCACAGTCGATTATTATGGGTAATCAAAATCCGATTTTTATAAACATTATCTGTACGGTGCTTGTTGTTGCAGTCATTCTTCTGTTCTGCTATGGCTGCACGGGTAAGGTAAAGAAAATGACTCCTATAGACGCCATCCGAAACGGACAGACAGGCGAACGCTTCCGAAAGAAGAGCATAATGAGCCTTGGAAAATCAAAGCTTCCTGCAACCTCTTTTCTTGCTCTTAACGACATAGTAAGCAGTCCTAAGCGTTTCGGCATTATCGCACTGACTTTCTTTCTCTGCCTGTCCCTTATGCTTATCCTTTCTGCTTCGGTTACAACGCTGAAAAGCGATACGCTGATTTACACCTTTGGGATAGCGGATTGCGATATTATTATAAACGGTAAAATAAACGAATTTCTGACAAAGGATGGTCGTGAAAAGTTAGAGGAGTATCTGGCGGAAATGGAAAATACTCTGGCGAAAAACGATATGCCTGCAAACTGTGTACAGGAGATTATGTTTTCGTTTCCCGTATTCCACGGTGAAAACCATGCGAAAATTACGGCATATCAGGGCACTGGCACAACGATGGATATGTACGAATATACGGAAGGCACTGCGCCGCAAAACTGCGGAGAAATTGCCATAACCAGAATGTCAGCGGACAAGCTTAAGGCGAATATCGGCGATACGGTAACCATAGAAACTTTAGAGGGAAAAAGGGAATTTATTATAACAGCCTTTTTCCAGTCCATGCACAGTATGGGTGACGGAATCAGATTTTATGCAGACGAAAAGATAGATTATATTCAGGCACATGGTGGTATCTTTACGCAGGTTATATTTGATGATCACCCTGATGATGAGGAAATCAGACGAAGAGTGGAAAGAATCTATGCGTTATACCCGAAAATTGACAAAATACAGACTTGTCCGGAATTTGTAGACAATATGACAGGTGTTGCGGATACCCTTAATGCAGTAAAATCAATGGTTGCAATCCTCACCATTGTTTTAGTAGCACTTATCACTGTGCTTATGGAGCGTTCCTTTATTGCAAAGGAACAGGGCGAAATCGCACTTATGAAAGCAATCGGTACACGAAACGGAAAAATCTATGCCTACCACGCATTACGATTTTTATTCGTGGGACTTATTGCGGTAATTATCGGCGAAATTTTCGCAATGCCCTTAACTCACCTTTGTATTGACCCTGTTTTTAAGATGATGGGTATGGAACTTGCGGTTGATTATGTGGTAAATCCGATGGAAATGTATCTTATCCTGCCGGTTATCGTTCTTGTGACAACAACCGTCAGCGCATTTTTAACCTCACTTTATACAAGAAAAATCAAATCTTCCGATACAGCCAACATGGAATAAGAAAGGAAACTACTATGAATATTCTCGAAGTAAAAGATCTTTGCAAAACCTATATCGTAAACAAGCGTCAGAACAACGTCTTAAAAAACGTGAATTTCACCGTAGACGAGGGCGAAATGGTAGCCATTATGGGTCCTTCGGGTTCGGGCAAATCCACCCTTTTGTATGCCGTTTCCGGTATGGACGGCATTACCGCAGGCGAGGTTTTATTTGGCGGGAAGAATATGGCGAAAATGGGTGAAAAAGAGCTTGCGGACCTGCGTCTGGATGAAATGGGATTTATTTTTCAGCAGATGTATATGTTAAAAAATCTTACCGTTCTTGATAATATTATTCTTCCTGCGGTACAATCAAAAAAGCACACCGAAAGCCGAAAGGAAATCCTTTTGCGAGGGCAGGATTTCATGCGTAAACTGGGAATTATCGACATTGCCGACAACGACATCAATGAGGTTTCGGGAGGTCAGCTCCAGCGTGCCTGCATATGTCGCAGTATGATAAACAACCCGAAAATGATTTTTGCCGATGAACCCACGGGCGCGCTTAACAGAACCTCCTCGGATGAGGTGATGGAGGAGCTTACAAAGCTCAACCACGAAGGGACTACGATTATGTTAGTAACGCATGATGTAAAAGTTGCTGCAAAGTGTACCAGAGTGATGTATATAGTTGATGGAAACATCAAAGGCGAGTATAGTTTAGGTAAGTATGAAAATGCTTCGCAGATGCGGGAACGGGAACGTGCGCTAAATAACTGGCTTTTAGAGTTGGGCTGGTAAATACGTAAATGCGTATAGACACAGCTTGTTTTGTCCATCTGGGCAGAAAGGATAAGCTATGACCGACATTTTAATCGTAGAAGATAATAGAGAACTTGCGAATCTGTTATGTGATTTTCTCCGTGCAGAAAATTATACGGTATCGGTTGCCGCAACAGGGGAAAAAGCCTTGTCGCTGTATGAAAAATACGGCGCAAGGCTTATTGTGCTTGATATAATGCTTCCCGATACTAACGGCTTTGCCATTTGCCGAAAAATCCGGGAGGAAAGCAACACGCCCATCCTGATCGTCAGTGCCAAAACCGAAAAGGAGGACAAGCTGAACGGACTTTTACTGGGTGCGGATGATTACATCGAGAAGCCCTATGATATTGATATCATGCTTGCAAAAATCGGTGGGATTTTCAAGCGCAGATATGGGGTTGACGAGCTTATCTGCGGTGATATCCGTATCAACAAGTTAAGCCGCACAGTGTATAAAAAGGATGTGCAGCTGGAAATGACTGCAAAGGAGTTTGAACTTTTGGTACTCCTTGTAGAAAATAAGGGGAGGGCTATGACCAAGGAATACCTGTTTAGCCAGGTTTGGGGCAGCGACAGTTCCTCGGAGTATCAGACCCTTACCGTTCATATCAAATGGCTGCGTGAAAAAATTGAGGATGACCCCAAAAATCCGTTAAAAATTCAGACAGTATGGGGAGTGGGCTACAAATATGAAAGCATTTAATAGAATTTTTGCGGTTGTGATTACCGTCATCATTGCAGTCTTTATCATTGAAAATGGGATACTGTTTACGGATCATAAGGAAAGCGGAAGGCCCTATCTTGTGGAGATCAGCCGACTTGTCCGTGAAATGGAAAAGGATAACCTTGAAATTCCCGATCTGGTTAGCTGCGAGTATGTGACGGGGGTATCCGGTTTTTCAGATACGGACGATTTTTACGGTTCTGACAGCGATTATGTGATTCGTGAGATTGGCGGTAAGCTGTATCGTTTTGATTACAATGTGCAGGGTGGTACGGACAGAACAAAACTGATTTTAACCGTGAATGCAATTCTCTTAAGTTTAGCGGTTATGCTTATCGGGGTTATGCTGTACATAAGGTTTCAAATCTTAAAGCCATTTGAAAAGCTTACCGACATTCCTTATGAACTCTCAAAGGGCAATCTTACCGCACCCGTGAAGGAAACAAAAAACCGCTTTTTCGGGCGATTTCTATGGGGCGTGGATATGCTTCGTGAAAATATGGAGCAGCAAAGGGAGCGTGAATTAGGTTTACAAAGGGATAAGAAAATGCTTCTGTTGTCTTTATCCCACGATATTAAAACGCCGCTGTCAGCCATAAAGCTGTACGCAAAGGCGCTGTCAAAGGGACTTTATGAAAGCCCCGAAAAACAGCTGGAAATTGCGGAAAATATTAATGCGAAAGCGGATGAGATTGAAAACTATGTTTCGGAAATTGTTACCGCCTCAAGAGAGGATTTTCTAAGCCTTGAAGTAAATAGCGGTGAGTTTTATCTTTCGGAGCTTATAAATAAAATCCGGCTTTATTACGCGGAAAAGCTGTTGCTCATAAAGACGGATTTCACTGTGGGAAGTTTCGTCGACTGTCTGATTAGCGGCGATCTTGACCGAAGCGTGGAAGTGATTCAGAATGTCATGGAAAATGCGATAAAATACGGTGACGGAAAGAGCATTGAAATCCGCATTTGTGAGGAGGATGGCTGTATTCTCGTAACCGTAAAAAACAGTGGATGTAGTTTAGAGGATACGGATTTGCCCCATATTTTCGAAAGCTTCTGGCGAGGCACAAATGCGGAAAACGAAAAAGGCAGCGGTCTGGGACTTTACATCTGCCGGGAACTTATGCGCAAGATGAACGGTGAAATTTTTGCGGAAATTAAGGACGGATATATGGGCGTTACGGCAGTGTTCGGGAAGGTGTGATTGAAAAGCGGAAAAAGGGTGTTAAGTCATTGATTGCTCAATAAAGACTTTACACCCTCTATCGTTTTGATGGTTAATATTCTAAGTCTGATATGTCTATTCCAAAAGTTGAAAGTTTCACTTTTGTAATTTTTATTTGGTATTCCAATTCTTTATTTGTGCCCTGTTCGTGTGCTTTGATTCTCATCAGGTTGATGTAATTATCAATAATTATTTGTTTTTGTTCTTCAAGTGTCAATATTTCATCACTCTCTTTCATACCATCACCACCTTCTCAAGTGGTATTATATCATAGTGTAAAGCCTCTATTCAATTATCAATGTGCAAAATACAAGCCATATTAGTTATAAAATTAAATTTAGTTCATTAAAAATGGAAACAGTTGATTTATTTGGCGATTATCACGAAGAATAATAACCAAGATAATAGAAAAAAACAGATTTATAGAATTATTGATAACTCATATTATACTCAAAGGGGTTAGAAATGCAATAGCATTTTCCATTTATAATTTGATACTATCAACCTATTGACATAGTAGGCAAATAGGTATAATGTAGGAGTGTGATGAGGAATATTAAAAAAGGAAACACCTATATCGCAACAAAGGAGGACCTATGGAGAATATCATTTATTTAGATAACGCGGCTACAACGGCTGTTAAGCCCCAGATTTTGGAAACCATGAAGCCGTATTTTGAAGAATATTATGGAAATGCTTCCAGCGTATATCGATTTGCCGGAGAGGGGCAGAAGGCGGTAGAAGAGGCAAGAAGGGAGATTGCGGATTTCTTAGGAGCAAAACCCAAGGAAATCTATTTTACCGGAGGGGGAAGTGAGTCCGATAACTGGGCACTTAAGGCTACTGCCTTTGCAAAAAGAGAAAAAGGAAAGCACATCATTACCTCTAAGATTGAGCATCACGCCATTCTTCATACCTGTGAATATCTGGAGAAGCTGGGGTTCGAGGTGACTTACTTAAATGTGGATGAAAATGGGCTGGTGGATTTGGAGGAACTTAAGAAGGCAATTCGCGAAGATACCATTTTGATTTCCATTATGTTTGCCAATAATGAGATTGGGACTATTGAGCCTATTCAGGAAATCGGGAAAATTGCTCACGAGCACGGAATTTTATTCCACACCGATGCGGTACAGGCTTATGGGCATGTACCTATTGACTTAAATGAACTTTCCATAGATATGCTCAGTGCCAGCGCTCATAAAATAAACGGCCCCAAGGGTGTGGGGATTCTTTATGTCAGAGAAGGTGTGAGGATTGGTTCCTTCATCCATGGCGGCGCGCAGGAAAGAGGAAAAAGAGCGGGCACCTATAACACCCCCGGTATTGTGGGATTTGGAGCGGCAACAAAGTGGGCAAACGAGACTTTTGCAGGGAGAATAGAAAAGGAAATAGAGCTTAGGGATTATTTAATCGGCAGAGTTTTGAAGGAGATTCCTTATACCAGATTAAATGGACATGCGGTAAACAGGCTTCCCGGTAATGCCAACTTCAGTTTCCGGTTTGTCGAAGGAGAATCTCTTTTACTTTTGCTTGATCAGAACGGAATCTGCGCTTCCAGCGGTTCGGCATGCACTTCCGGCTCCTTAGACCCGTCCCATGTGCTTTTAGCCATAGGGCTGCCCCATGAAATTGCACATGGTTCCTTAAGACTTACGTTGTCCGCGGACAACACGAAGGAAGAGATTGATTATACGGTGGAGAAACTGAAAACCATTGTAGGGAGACTTCGCAGTATGTCCCCCTTATACGAAGATTTTGTAAAGGAGCAGTCAAAATGAGTCAGGTATTGGAATACAGTGAAAAAGTAATGGATCATTTTAATAATCCCAGAAATGTGGGAGAAATCGAGAATGCCTCCGGTGTGGGTACCGTGGGGAATGCAAAATGCGGCGATATTATGAGAATTTATCTGGATATTCAGGACAATGTAGTAAAAGATGCAAAATTTAAGACTTTCGGTTGCGGTGCCGCAGTGGCTACCAGCAGCATGGCAACAGAACTGATTATCGGAAAGACGGTGGAGGAAGCACTTCAGATTACGAATAAGGCAGTAATGGAAGCTCTTGACGGACTGCCTCCGGTAAAGGTGCACTGTTCCCTGCTTGCAGAGGAAGCCATCCATGCAGCATTATGGGATTATGCTCAGAAAAATCACATTGTCATCCCGGGACTAAAGCCTCCTGTAAAGGACATTGAAGAGGTTTCAGAAGAAAAATAAAATTTTTTATAATAACCTATTGACATAGTAGGTAAATAGGTATAATATAACCACAACGAAAGGAAGCACATCACAAAGTAGCAAATGATGTGCGAAAGAAGAAAGGAGAAAGTACAATGAAAAGAAATCATGTAAGTGAGTTAAATACCATGATGTGTTGCTGTCGAATGCTTAAGTCCTGTGCAGGTGACGGCATACTTTGTTGTGCTTAATTCTTTACCGTTTTGATTGATAGAGAACGTCACTTGCCCGGGACTCCCGGGCATTTTTTTGCCCCAAATGAATGGAAGGAAAGGAGGAAACAGGATGAATCCGGATTTTATCTACAAAGTTTTACCACTTTATAAGGATGCAGCGGTATTAACCCTGCAGGTAGGATTCATCGGAATATTCCTTTCCGTGTTGATTGGTCTTGTATGTTCGCTGATTAGGTATTACAAAGTTCCTTTTTTAACCGGAGCGGTTGCCGTGTACATAGAAATCAGCAGAAACACACCCCTGATTATTCAGTTATTTTTCTTCTACTACGGATTACCGAAGATTGGCTTTAAGATGAATGCTTTTGTCTGCGGAGCTGTGGGACTTGGATTTTTGGGAGGAAGTTATATGGCAGAAGCCTTTCGAAGCGGACTCGAAGCCATTGCAAAGGTACAGATTGAAAGTGCCTGCAGCCTGGGGCTTTCCGGTTTGCAGACCATGCGATACATCATTTTTCCACAGGCTTTTGCACTCAGTTTTCCGGCATTTATGGCAAACGTCATCTTCCTGTTAAAGGAGACCAGCGTATTCAGTGCAATCAGTTTGATGGATCTGATGTTTACGGCAAAGGATTTAATCGGGATTTATTCCAAAACCGCAGAGAGTTTATTTCTGTTAGTGGTGTTCTACCTGATCATACTCCTTCCGGTTTCTCTTTTGGGAAGTTATGTGGAAAGGAGGCTTGGACGTCATGGATTTGGGTCTTGAGGTACTTTTTAAGGGAAGAAATCTTATTAGACTGCTTGGCGGACTGGGGATGGCCCTGAAAATCAGCCTGATTGCAGTTTTAATCAGTATACCGCTTGGTATCCTGATGGGAAGTTTCATGACAGTGAAGAACAGGGTGGTTACATTAATACTTCGTTTCTATTTGGAATTTATCCGCATCATGCCCCAGTTAGTCCTGTTGTTCCTGGTATTCTTTGGAACTACCAGAGCCTTCGGATTAAATGTTTCGGGAGAAGCGGCATCCATCTTTGTATTTGCTCTGTGGGGCACGGCAGAGATGGGCGATCTGGTAAGAGGGGCGCTACAGGGCATTGCCGCACACCAGTATGAAAGCGCTTATGCACTTGGAATGACCAAGGCACAAACTTATTTTTACATTGTTTTTCCACAGACGGTACGGAGGCTGATTCCGTTATCCATTAATCTGATTACACGAATGATTAAGACAACAAGCCTAATTGTTATGATTGGTGTTGTGGAAGTGTTAAAAGTGGCACAGCAGATTATTGAAGCCAATCGGACAGCCAGCCCGAACGCAGCCTTCGGGGTATACCTCTTTGTGCTGCTTATGTATTTTGCCGCTTGCTTTCCTATCAGTCGGTTAGCCGGATATCTGGAAAAGAAATGGAGGTAAACCCATGACAGAGGAAATTCTAAAACTGGAACACGTTTCCAAAAAATTTCATGATCTGACAGTCCTTGAGGATTTGAACTTATCTGTGAAAAGGGGCGAGGTCATTGTGGTTGTCGGTACCAGCGGCTGTGGAAAAAGCACATTGCTCCGTTGTATCAATGGGTTAGAGAAGCTGCAGGCCGGAAGGATTATCTTTGAAGGAGAGAATATTGATTATGATAAGAATTTAAGCAGGTTAAGACAGAAAATAGGAATGGTTTTTCAGAGTTATGAATTATTTCCTCATAAAACCGTTCTGGAAAACATCACTCTGGCCCCCCTCGTTGTACAGAAAAGAGACAAAAAAGAGGTGGTTAGGGAAGCGAAGGAACTTCTGAAAAAAATGGGACTGGAGCAGAAGGCGGACAGTTACCCGAGAGAGTTGTCCGGAGGACAGAAGCAGAGGGCAGCCATTGCCAGAGCACTCTGTATGCACCCCGATGTACTGTTGTTTGATGAAGTAACGGCAGCTCTGGACCCGGAGATGGTTCATGAAGTACTGGAAGTTATATTGAATCTTGCAAATCAGGGGCGCACGATGTTGATTGTCACCCATGAAATGCAGTTCGCAAGAGCGGTTGCGGACAGAATTCTGTTTTTGGAGGACGGAAGGATTTTGGAAGAGGGATCCCCCGAGGAATTCTTTGAGCATCCGAAAACGGAAAGAGCAAAGCAGTTTTTACAAAAATTTCAATATGAAAAAAGAAAAAGTTTGGTAACGACTTAAATGTCGGGAAGGAGATTATTATGAAAATCAGAAAAGTATTAGGAACTGTATTAACCTTGGCACTTACCCTGTCCCTTACAGCTTGCGGTAAAGCAGGAAACGATAGTAATAAAGGCTATCGTACCGTGGACGAAATCAAGAAGAGCGGAACCATCAACATTGGAGTATTTTCCGACAAAAATCCCTTTGGTTACGTGGATGAAAATGGAGAATACCAGGGATATGATGTATACTTCGCGAACCGGATCGGGGAGGATTTAGGCGTGGATGTCAATTTCGTATCCACCGAAGCAGCAAACCGAATCGAATATCTGCAGACCGGTAAGGTGGATATCATTCTGGCAAACTTCACCGTAACCAAGGAGAGAGCGGAGGAAGTGGATTTTGCAAGTCCTTACATGAATGTGGCTTTGGGAGT
This sequence comes from uncultured Lachnospiraceae bacterium, assembly GCA_945919075.1. Lineage (GTDB taxonomy): Bacteria > Bacillota > Clostridia > Lachnospirales > Lachnospiraceae > Acetatifactor. The sequence continues at coordinate 48,589 of CAMEIX010000010.1, read as the reverse complement.
TGTTTCCCCGGACAGTAAGATCATTACCTCTTTGGATAACTGGGATGCAAACGATGAAATCATTGTCATCTCCGGTACCACCGCAGAAACCTACTTAATTGAAAACTATCCGGATATTAAATTACAGAAATATGATTCCTATGCCAACGCAAAGAATGCTCTGGAAAACGGTAATGCGGCAGCCTGGGCAAACGATAATACCGAAGTCATTGCTTTTGCCCTGCAGAATCCCGGTTACACCGTAGGTATTCCTTCCTTGGGAAGTCAGGATACTATCGCCCCTGCTGTCACAAAGGGCAATGAAACCTTATTAAAATGGTTAAACGATGAAATTGTAGAATTGGGCAAGGAAAACTTTTTCCACAAGGATTATGAAGCTACGTTAGTGGACACCTATGGTCTGGATTATGAAGAAAGCTTAGTAGTGGAAGGCGGAATTGTAAAATAGAAAGTGACATCGGTGTCGCAAATGTAAAAGAAGTTAAAGAATAAAGAAAAGGCAGGTGAGAATATGCAGCATATACTTTGCTATGGGGACTCCAATACCTGGGGACTGGTACCGGGAGAAGAGAACCGCTATCCCTGGGGAATACGGTGGACCAGTATTTTACAGGAGAGGTTAAAAGACAGGGTTCATGTGATTGAGGAAGGCCTGTGCGGACGTACCACTATTTTTGAAGATATTTATCGGAAAGACCGGAACGGACTTAGGACGTTGCCGCTTATTCTGGAGTCCCATAGTCCCCTGGATGCTGCAATTCTCATGCTGGGAACCAATGATTGCAAGTCCCATTACAACAATTCTGCATTTAAGATTGCGAAAGGCCTGGGACAATGTGTGGATGTGCTTCTGGAGCGAATACTGGCAGAGAAAATACTGATCCTTTCTCCCATCCATTTAGGGAAAGATGTATGGAAGGAAGAATGTGACCCGGAGTTTAGTACAAAATCCGTAGAAATATCCGGACAACTGGAAAAAGAATACCGAAAGGTTGCCCTTAGAAAAGGCGTGCATTTCCTTGCCGCATCCGATTATGCCAAAGCAAGTGAGAGGGACAATGAGCATATGGATGAAAAGGGACACGCAGCGTTAGCAGAAGCCATCTTTGAAAAGATATCCCGAAACGGGATTCTTTCCTAGAGAAGTTTAAAAAAGTATTAATTAATACACAATACAATAATAAAAGAAAAGAGGATAAGAATTATGAAAAAGAAAATTTTAACCGTATTACTTACAGGAGTTTTGGCAGCTGTTTCTTTAACAGGCTGCGGTAAAGATGCAAAGGATGAAAAGACCATTAAGATTGCGGCAAGTGCAACTCCTCATGCAGAAATTCTGGAACAGGCAAAGCCGATTTTGGAGAAGCAGGGTATCAATCTGGAGGTGACGGTATTCGACGATTATGTACTTCCTATGACCGTTGTGGAAAGCGGGGAGCTGGATGCAAACTATATGGCACATGTTCCCTATGTGGATTCTTTTAATGAGGAGCAGGGTACTCATATTGTAAACGCGGGAGGCATTCATTATGAACCTTTTGGTATTTATCCCGGACAAAAGAATGCTTTATCCGACATTGCAGACGGCGATACCATTGCGATTCCCAATGATACTACCAACGAAGCGAGAGCATTATTACTGTTACAGGACAATGGTCTGATTAAATTAAAGGATAATGCAGGACTTACCGCTACCGTAAATGACATTGTGGAAAATCCTTACAATCTGAAGCTGGAGGAATTAGAGGCAGCACAGGTGGCAAGAGTAAGAAGCGAAGTGGCTTATGTGGTATTAAACGGAAATTATGCATTGGCAGCAGGACTCTCCGTAGGCAAGGATTCCATTGCTTATGAGGCAAGTGATTCCACTGCAGCAAAAACTTATGTGAATATTATCGGTGTCAAAGAAGGACGTGAAAATGACGAAGAAATCAAAGCCCTGGTAGAGGTTTTAAAATCCGATGAAATCAAGAAGTTTATCAATGAGAAATACGATGGGGCAGTAGTTCCCTTTAACTAGGAGAAGGTATGGCTTTAATTGAAATCCACCATTTAAGTAAAAAGTTTAGACAGAAAGAGGAAGAAATAACGGCGCTTAACGATATTAATCTTTCCATCGAAGAAGCAGACATTTATGGTATTATCGGAATGTCCGGCGCAGGAAAGAGTACCCTTGTCCGCTGCCTGAATTATTTGGAGAGGCCTACGGAAGGGGAGGTCATTATTGACGGACAGAACCTGGGATTATTAAGTGACAGGGAGCTTCGTGTCCGGAGAAGTGAAATCGGTATGATATTCCAGCACTTCAATCTCCTGATGCAGAAGAATGTGATCGATAATGTCTGTTTTCCTTTGCGTCTTAAAAAGGTGGGGAAGAAGGAGGCTTATAAAAAGGCGGAAGAACTTTTAAAGATTGTAGGGTTGGAAACCAAGGCAAAGGCTTATCCTTCACAACTTTCGGGCGGACAGAAGCAGAGGGTGGCCATTGCCAGGGCTCTGGCATCCTCCCCCAAGATTTTGCTCTGTGATGAAGCCACCAGTGCCCTGGATCCGCAGACTACGGATTCTATTCTGAAACTGTTAAAACAGATTAATGAGGAACTTAAAATCACGGTGGTAATCATTACGCACCAGATGAATGTGGTTCAGGAAATCTGTAATAAGGTAGCCATTATCGAAAGCGGTAATCTGGTAGAGAACGGGGAAGTGGAAGAAATCTTTCAAAATCCCAAATCCCATGCAGCAAGAACGCTCATTTACGGCGAGAATGCCAATGTGATTAAAAGTCTGAACAGCCCGGAAGATATGGATATCGGGAAGAAAATCCGTATTACTTTCAGCAAAAATTCTGCGTTTGAGCCGGTGATTGCCAATATGATTATGCATTTTCAGAAACCGGTCAATATTTTACAGGCCAATACCAGGGATGTAGGCGGTTTCGCAGTGGGGGAAATGATTTTGGGACTTCCTGCGGATAAGCATCTGCAGATTGATATGGAGGAATATCTGAAGGCAAGGGGAATCCAGTTACAGGAGGTGGATGAAAATGTTGGATAGACAGGTTATTTATATGCTTTTGGAAGGAGTCAGGGATACCTTGTATATGACACTGGCATCCACGCTCTTAGGGTATCTGTTGGGACTTCCCATGGGAGTGGTTTTAGCAGTCACGGATAAGGACGGCATCCGCCCCAATCCTTTTGTTTACCGGATACTGGATGTGATTTCCAATGTAATCCGGAGTGTTCCCTTTTTGATTCTGCTTATCCTTCTGATTCCGTTTACCAGACTGATTGTAGGAAGAAGTTACGGCTCCACCGCTACCATTGTACCGCTTGTTATCTCCGCAGCTCCTTATATTGCGAGACTTGTGGAATCTTCCTTAAAGGAAGTGGATAAGGGAGTCATCGAGGCAGCTAAGTCCATGGGCGCATCGGATTTTGATATTATTTTCCATGTCCTTTTGGTGGAGGCGCGTACTTCCATCGTAACCGGTGCCACCATTGCGTTAGGAACCATTTTGGGATACTCTGCAATGGCGGGAACCGTGGGCGGCGGCGGACTAGGGGACATTGCTGTGCGCTACGGCTATTATCGGTGGCAGACCGATATCATGATTATTACGGTGCTTTTAATCATTCTGCTGTTCCAGATTTTCCAGAATGTCGGAATGCGGATATCCAGAGCTGTGGATAAACGTTAGTCCCGCGTCACGGATAGGGACCATCGGTTATTTGTTGGCTCGTATGAGAGGGTACCACTTTGCAAGGTCGTATTTGTCCATCAATACGGGTACCGGATAAAGCGGGTTTCCCTCTTTGTCCGCATGGTCGGCCATGATTGGAATATCTTCTTCTTTAATGTCCGAAATGTTTCTCGGAATTTCCATGGAATCGTTCATTTCTTGAATCCAGTCAATAAATTTTCGGGCGGTTTCTTTGTCGGAAAGGCCTGTATCCGTGATGACACCGGACTTGCTTGCAAGGCGGGATAGCTTCTTCTCTGCATGGTCGCCGTACTCGCGGAGGACGATGGGAAGAATCACCGCATTGGCAAGGCCGTGAGGCGTACCGTATTGGCCTCCCAGGGAATGGGCAATGGCATGTACATACCCTACATAGGACTGGGTAAATGCCACGCCGGCCGCAAAAGCAGCCTTTAACATATTGCTCCGTGCTTCCTTATTTTGACCGTCATCATAGGCATTTTTTAAATTCTCATGAATCAACTTAACGGCTTCCACGGCACGTTTTCTGGTGTATCCGGTAGTGGAACGGCCAATATAGGCTTCTACGGCGTGGGTCAGCGCATCCATGCCGGTGGTGGCGGTGATGGGCCTGGGCAGATTTAAGGTGGTCCGGTAGTCTAATACCGCATAATGCGGAATCACACTGAAATCATTGATGGGATATTTGTGATGTAATTTATCGTCTGTAATAACGGCCGCCAGAGTGGTTTCACTGCCGGTTCCGGCGGTAGTAGGCACGGCAATCAATAGCGGAAGCTTGTGTAGTATTTTCAGGATACCACGCATTTTGGGGACAGGTTGTTTCGGTTTTACGACTCTTGCACCACAGACCTTGGCACAGTCCATGGAGGAACCGCCGCCGAAAGCGATAATGGCCTGACAGCTTTCTCTCAGATAAAGTTCCCTTGCTGCTTCTACATTGTTAATGGTGGGATTGGGAACGGTTTCATCGTATACATGGCAGGAAATGCCGTTTTCATGAAGAGCGGTTTCCAGAGGACCTGTAAGCCCCAGTCCGCGGATTCCTTTATCGGTAACCAAAAGAACACTGGTATATTGTTTCTCCTTTAACAAGGGAATGATGTCTTCCACACTGTCCATAATTTTAGGTTCCCTATAGGGCATGATGGGAAGCGCAATACGAAATATGGTCTGAAAAACTCTGCAATAGACTTTCTTAATCGGATTCATTTATTTCCCCTCCTGTTCATTCATTTCTTTGTTCCGCTCCGGCATATGATTTTTCTTGATATTCTGTATAAAAATCTTCTATTAAGAAAAGTTGACAAAATAAACTATATTACGTGAGTATAACATGATGGTTTACTTTGTCAACTTTTTTCCCTTTTTATAAAACTATGCCCCGCGCCTTCCACTATTTGGACATATTCCCTGCTCCGCGGGGCACATATCTTCCCCCGCGGGGGTTAAACCCTCTTTCGCCCCCTATGCCCCGGGTTCCCGTCGATGTTCTAATACTTCTCCAAAATCCAGTCATTTCGTGCCTGTCATGATTCGCACTTTTAATTTACATAAGTGATTTAGAATTTTTTAATTTCATTTAAGGTTTTTTATGTATAATAAAATTACATTATTTTGCGTAACAGGAGAATCACAATGAAAAAGAAAATCAGTATCACGCAGATAATTCGGCACATCATACAGCTGGGGGCATTTCTTTTATTTCCGGGGATGTTTATTTCCATATTTATGGCAATACGTAATCTGTATACAGCAGCGATCGGTGTCTCTACATACCAAAATCAATGGCTGTTAATTTTGGCAGTCTTTCCGATTACGATACTTTTAGGAAGGTTCTTTTGTGGATATTTATGTGCATTTGGCGCGATGGGAGACCTTTTATGGTGGATATCTTCTAAAATAATTAAAAAACCAATCAGGGTAAACGAGAAAGTGGACTGTATCTTAAAATACCTGAAATACGTTGTTTTGGCTTTGATTGTCATCTTTGCGTGGACACTTGCCATTCCTATGGACAGTACATACAGCCCATGGAATGTTTTCGGAATGTACAGCACTCTAAGTGGGTGGAGTAGCCTTAAAGCCTTATTTAGTGTGGGTGGACTACTTCTTTTGCTGATTATCATTGGATGTTTTTTGATTGAGAGGTTCTTTTGCAGGTATTTATGCCCTCTGGGAGCAATTTTTGCCATGGTTTCCCGTTTTCGTTTGCATCGGATTAAGAAGCCGGGGGATGAGTGTGGCGCATGCCGGATGTGTACCGGAAAGTGTAGTATGGGCATTCCTTTATACAAAGAAGACCGTGTAAACTCCTCAGAATGCATCAATTGCTATCGCTGTGTGGATGCCTGTCCAAGGAAAAATGTGACTTCTGCACTGCCTCCTGTAGTCTTGGGAACAGCAGTAGCTCTTGGTATGGCAGGAATTTATTATGTCAGTACACTTTCTTTGCCGACAGAAAATAAAGATGGGGTATCAGGTCCCGGTACTATAACAGAAAATACAGATTCTCTTTCCGATATAATCAATAGCAACAATTATCAGGATGGCGTTTATACCGGTACCGGCTCGGGATTTCGTGGCGATATTGCAGTGGAGGTTACGGTAGAGGGTGGACAAATCACCGCTATAACCGTGGTTTCCTCAAATGATGATAAACAATTTTTTGATCGTGCAAAGAGTAGTATCATTTCTGATATTATAAGCAACCAGTCGGTCGAGGTGGATGCCGTCAGCGGGGCTACCTTTAGCAGTAACGGAATTATCGAGGCAGTGGCAAATGCTTTGGATATATCCTATACCAATCCAAACAGTGAAAGTCCAAAGCGGGGGCATGGAAATAAGGGAAAAGGCGGACAAAAATGAAGCAGAAAAATTAAAGATAAAAATGTCCGGGAAATTGTATCTGAAAAATATAAAACTTGTAAAAATCGAACGATTTTGTTGATAAAATCGTTCGATTTGCGTATAATATAATTGAAAAGAGAGATTTTCTTTTTAAGATGATAATTATTTGTTCTTCAAGAAAGGGGATGATGATATGTCTATTACCGCAACCGAATTAAAACTTAATCTTGGCAAATATCTTATGCTTGCAGAAACAGAGGATATATATATTACTCGTAACGGAAAAGTTGTTGCAAAATTATCTAACCCATATCAGGACAGAGTAGATGTTGCTAAGTCATTATTTGGTGTTCTTTCAAATGATATGACTCTGGAAGAAGCACGGGAAGAAAGGTTGAATACAATATGAGAGTTTTAGTCGATACCTGTGTTATCATCGATGCATTACAGTCTCGTGCTCCGTTTGCAGAAGCCGCACAAAAGCTTTTTATATATTCTGCAAATAAGCAATTTGAGGGTTATATTACTGCAAAATCAGTTACAGATATATATTATCTGACTCATCGTTTGACACATAGCGATGCTGAAACACGAAAGATTTTGAGCAAACTTTTTACTTTGTTTCATTTGTTGGATACTACTTCTTTAGACTGCCGAAAGGCAATTTCTTCTGAAATTGGCGACTATGAAGATGCTATTATGGTGGAAACAGCAATTCGTTCAGAAATGGATTGTATAGTAACCAGAAATGTAAAAGATTATACAAAATCTTCCGTTAAGGTGTGTGAACCTTCTGCATTATTAAAGTTATTAGAGGAAGAAAACGAAACTGAATAAAACAAGTAGGGAATAGTTAGGAGAACAGCAAGGGTCAACTGCAGGAGAAGGCGCACGAGGTCCGGGGGCCTCGGCTATGCGCCGACCGGAGCGGAGCGTAGAACGCACGAGGTCCGGGGACCTCAGTATTGTGTCATCGACCTCATTGCTTATGCCAGATAAAATGGTGTGGTTATTCGCATATCAGCGTAATTTAATATTTCCAAAGAAAACGCTGACATTTTAGGCCTTCCTGTCAGCGTTTTTGAACATCTTTTAAAATCCTACCTACGAAAATGGTTAAAATATCAGCGCTTTAATCCATTCCTTAAATATCCGCTTAATTTGATGGCTAAAAAGTCAGCGCTTTTAATAGGGATAGATAAAAACGCTGATTTGCCCCGGCTGATGCCGAAAATCAGCATCTCAACGAACTTTCGAGTCCAGGATTGGACGCAAAAAAAGAGATATCTGCCGATATCTCTTTTTTTTCTGAGAGCGCGAGACGGGGATCGAACCCGCGACCCCCTCCTTGGCAAGGAGGTGCTCCACCGCTGAGCCACTCGCGCATATTGGTGTACAGGAAACCCTGTAACCGTAGAAGGTATGAAATTAATAGTATCTGTATGCTTTGCATACAAAGCGGGTGATGGGAATCGAACCCACGTATCCAGCTTGGAAGGCTGGTGTTCTACCATTGAACTACACCCGCACATTAAGTGCCCAGAACCGGAATCGAACCAGTGACACGAGGATTTTCAGTCCTCTGCTCTACCAACTGAGCTATCTGGGCATATCAAACCTTTGCGTCACAACATTGGTTATTTTAACGAAAGAAAGTGTTGTTGTCAAGAGAAATATAAAACTTTTTTCAAAAAATTTAGAAAACCTCACAAAGTACGAAAATTTCCTAAAAGAACTTTCCTTTTTATGCTTTTTTGCCGATATAATCATGGTATTAACTTGACATGGAAACCGCCATATTATACTTTAAAACAAATGGATTACCAAAACAGACAAAAATAATGGATTACCAAAGGATACTAAATACAGAAAGGTATGACCAGAGAATGAACATTCGGATTGGGATTGATATCGGAAGCAGTACGACCAAAATTGTAGCATTTGACGGGGACAGAATGTTGGAGCCCATGTCCGTCCGTGCGGATAGCCAGGTGGCATCCCTCTATGGTGCTTTTGGCCGTTATTTATATGAAAACAGCCTGGATCTTGCTGATGTGGCAGAGGTTTATATTACCGGCATGGGCAGCAAAGAAGTGGATAAACTGGTTTACGGAAAGCCCACATACAAGGTAGACGAATTTGAAGCAACCGGAACGGGCGGATATTATCTGACAGATAAGAAAGAAGTTATTGTGGTCAGTATGGGAACGGGTAGCTTTTTTGTAAAGGTTACGGAAGAGGAAATGAAGCATTTAGGAGGTGTAGGTCTTGGCGGAGGCACCATTATCGGTCTTTCCTCCCTGCTCCTTAATACCAATGATATTCATGAGATTGCGGCTCTTTCCAGAAAGGGAGATGTGGCAAAAATCGATTTAAGAATTGGGGATCTGGCGAAGAAAAAACTGCCCGGATTAAATCTGGATGTGACCGCTTCCAACTTTGGAAAGGCAGATAGCGGATGCAAACCGGAGGATGTGGCGGCAGGCGTGGTACATATGGTGCTGGAAAATATCTGCCAAACCGCAATTTTAGCGTCGGTAAGTACCGGGATCAAGGACTATATTCTGATTGGCGGTCTTACCAAATTTCTGGAATGCCAGGAAATAACCGAAGCCTTCAAGAGCCTTTGGGACGTGGAAATCAGTATCCCCAGATATTCGGATTATGCAACAGTGATCGGTGCGGTTCTTACCGCAAACAAATCACAGGAGATTAAATAATATGAGAAAATGTGTGAAAGCCGGTCTGGCAATCTGTCTGATGCTTTGTCTTGGGCTTACCGGGTGCGGTACGGACCCGACCGCGGAAATTCCGGTGCAGGTCTGGGAGCCTATTGAATCGGAAAGCAGTAAAGAGCCGGAACAGACGGAAGAAATTGTAGAAGAAACGGAAACCAAAGAGGAGCTGCCTCCGGAGCCGGTGGAGGTAACCATTCTTATTTCCGCAGCGGGAGACGTAACCTTAGGGAATCATCAGGATCAGGATTATGGAAGTTCTTTCATTCAGAAATACGATGAAGAAGGGGATAAGTATTTCCTTCAGAATGTAAAGGATATTTTTGAAAATGATGATATGACCATCGTAAACTTTGAAGGGGTGTTAACCACATCGGATAACAAAAGGCAGACCACCTACAACATGAAGGGCGACCCTTCTTATATCAACATCCTGACAGAGGGGTGTGTGGAAGTGGTAGGATTTGCCAATAACCACCAGCGTGATTATCTGGAGCAGGGAATCACGGATACGGTAGAGGCTTTTAAGAGTGCAAATCTGACGTATGCGTATGACGATATTACCGGCATTTACGAGACAAAGGGGATTCGCATCGGCGTGGTGGCTTTGAATGAAGTGGAACAGGGCTCCGCAGTGGAAAAATATATGGAAGAGGGCATCAGTTCCCTGAAAGAGCAGGATGTGAACTTAATCATTGTATGCTGCCACTGGGGTATTGAAAAAGAAAATTACCCGGAAGCTTATCAGATGACTCTCGGCAGAAAGTGTATTGATTTGGGAGCAGATCTGGTGCTTGGCTCCCACCCACACGTTTTGCAGGGTGTGGAAGAGTACAATGGTAAATTTATTGTGTACAGCCTTGCCAATTTCTGCTTTGGCGGAAACAGAAGTCCGAAGGATAAGGACACCATGATTTTTCAACAGGAATTTAAGTTTGTGGATGGCGTAAAAGTAGAGGATACCAATGCCAGGGTCATTCCCTGTAAGGTCAGCAGCGTAAGTACCCACAACGATTTTTGTCCTACACCGGCTGTGGGAGAGGATTATGTACAGATTATGAAAAGAATTAACGAGTATTCAAAGCCTTTTGGTACCAGATTTGACGAAGGCGGCAATTATATTAAGGAGGAATAAAAAATGGCATTTGATGTAAAAGCAAAAATTGAAGAAATTGTACAGAAGGTAACCAAGGACCCTGATTTTAAGGCACAGTTTACCAAGAATCCCGTGAAAGCAGTGGAATCTGTTGTCGGCGTGGATCTTCCCGATGATGTGGTAAATCAGGTGGTAACCGGAGTGAAAGGGAAAGTAAGCATGGATAAGCTTTCCGATATGGCAGGTTCTATCAAGAAATTATTCTAACCAAAATACATACAATGCGTGATTTGGAGTGTTTATGAAAGAAAAAATTTTGGCAAAATTTGCAGAGGTATTCGGGGATAACGAGGGGGCAGCCTGCTTTTTCGCCCCGGGTCGTGTGAATCTGATCGGAGAACATACGGATTATAACGGGGGGCATGTTTTTCCCTGTGCACTGACCATAGGAACCTATGGCGTGGCAAGAAAAAGAAAGGACAGGAAACTGCGTTTCTTCTCCATGAATTTTGAACCCCTCGGCATCATAGAATCTTCTATTGATGATTTGACACCCCGAAAGGAGGCCGGATGGACCAATTACCCGAAGGGCGTTATGTGGGCATTTAAGGAAAGAGGCATGGAAATGGACTGTGGAATGGATATTCTCCTAAACGGTACCATTCCCAATGGTTCTGGACTTTCCTCTTCGGCATCCGTGGAGGTTCTGACCGGGCACATTTTACGGGAACTCTTTGATTTTTCCGTAAGCAATCAGGATCTGGCATTAATCGGGCAGTATTCCGAAAACCATTTTAATGGGGTAAACTGTGGCATTATGGATCAGTTTGCCATTGCCATGGGAAAAGAAAATATGGCAATCTTTCTGGACACGGCAGACCTGTCTTATACCTATGCGCCTGTAGCATTAAAGGGTGCCAAGATTGTCATTGCCTGCTCCAACAAAAAGCGAGGTCTCGGCGATTCCAAGTATAATGAACGCAGAAGGGAATGCGAAGAGGCTTTGGCAGAAATCCAAAAGGTAAGAAATATCCAAACTCTTGGGGAACTTTCCGGCGAAGAATTTGAGGCAGTCAAGGATGCCATCGGAAGTGATATTCGTAAGAGACGTGCTAAACATGCCGTTTATGAAAATGAACGCACGGTGAAAGCAGTAGAGGCTCTTAAAAATAATGATATTCTGCGCTTTGGGCAACTGATGAATGCATCCCATGATTCTCTACGGGATGATTACGAAGTTACCGGACGGGAATTGGATACTCTGGTGGAGGAAGCACGAAAAGTGGAGGGCGTAATCGGCTCCCGCATGACAGGTGCCGGTTTTGGAGGCTGTACCGTCAGTATTGTGAAGGACGAAGCCATTGACCGGTTTATTGAAGAGGTTGGAAAAAATTATCTCGAGAGAATCGGTTATAAAGCAGATTTCTATGTTGTGGAGATTGGAGGAGGACCGGTCACATTATGAGTATAGAGAATGCAGTCAGGGAATTGGTTCTTTACGGTCTTGCCACCGGTCTGATAGAAAAAGAAGATAAAATTTATATCACAAACAGGCTTCTGGAATTATTTGGTCTGGAGGGTTTTACGGAAGAATACGAGAATAATGACAATTGTGTCATAAACATGGAGGATGAGCATAGTCCTTACTATAACGGACAGGGACAATGGTTGGAGAAAATCCTTTCTTCCATGTTGGATTATGCCTGTGAAAAGGGGCTTACGGAGGATAGTATTGTTTACCGGGATTTGTTTGATACTAAAATTATGAGCATTCTGGTGGCCCGTCCCAGCACCGTGATAAGCAAATTCAGAGGGCTCTATGAAGAATCTCCCCAGGCAGCAACGGACTTTTATTATAAAATGAGCTGCGATACCGATTATATCCGCAGATACCGCATTGCAAAGGACAAAAAGTGGGTCACATCCACACCCTATGGGGATTTGGATATTACCATTAATCTGTCCAAACCGGAGAAGGATCCGAAGGCCATCGCGGCTGCCAGGAATGCGAAACAGTCGGGATATCCCAAATGTCTGCTTTGCATGGAAAATGAGGGATATGCAGGCCGTGTTAATCATCCGGCCCGTCAGAACCACCGCATTATTCCGGTAAAAATCAACAACAGTGACTGGGGATTCCAGTATTCACCCTATGTGTACTACAATGAGCACTGTATTGTGTTTAACAGCAAGCATACACCCATGAAGATTGAGCACGCAACCTTCTGCAAGCTCTTTGATTTTGTAAAGCAGTTTCCACATTATTTTGTAGGCTCCAATGCGGACCTTCCCATTGTGGGAGGTTCCATATTAAGTCACGACCATTTTCAGGGCGGGCATTACGAATTTGCCATGGCAAAGGCTCCTGTGGAGGAGACTTTTACCGTAAAGGGCTTTGAGGATGTGAAGGCAGGCATTGTAAAATGGCCCATGTCTGTTATTCGGTTAAGCGCAAAAGATCCGGACAGAATTATCGCTCTGGCCGATGTGATTTTGGATAAATGGCGTGGCTATACGGATGAAGAGGCCTTTATTTTTGCGGTCACGGACGGGGAACCGCATAATACCATTACTCCCATTGCAAGAAAAAGGGGTGACTTTTTCGAAATGGATCTGGTACTGCGCAACAATATTACGACAAAAGAGCATCCCCTCGGTGTTTTCCATCCCCATGCCGGGCTGCATCATATCAAGAAGGAAAATATCGGTCTTATTGAGGTTATGGGTCTTGCGGTACTGCCGGCCCGACTGAAAGGCGAAATGGCAGACTTAAAAGAAGCTATTCTGACCGGAAAGGACATCCGCCGGGATCCGGTGCTTGGCATCCATGCCGACTGGGTGGAAGAATTTCTTCCCCGGTATGAGAAGGTGACGGAAGATAATATTGACAAAATTGTGGAGGATGAGATTGGCCTGGTATTCATGAAAGTGTTGGAGGATGCGGGGGTCTACAAGCGAAACGAAGAAGGCAGGAAAGGCTTTATCCGCTTCATCAATTGTTTGTAAATTCCGATAAAATGCGGTATAATGGCAACGAGGTGGAGACATGCGCTTTTTACTTACCGCATTAAATGCAAAATACATTCATTCAAATCCTGCACTCTACAGTCTGAAAAGTTATGTGGGCAGTCTAAAAGACCATGTTCAGATTGCGGAGTATACCATTAACAACCGCATAGAGTTTATCCTGGAAGATATTTATAGCAGGAAGCCGGATGCAATCGGGTTTTCCTGTTATATTTGGAATTGGAACATGATTCGGGAAATTTTAAGAGAACTCCCGAAAATCATGCCCGGTCTGCCCATCTGGCTGGGGGGACCGGAGGTCAGCTTTGACGGAGCCGAAATCCTGCGTGAATTTCCCATGGTTACGGGGATTATGGTGGGAGAGGGCGAGGAAACCTTTAAGGAGGTGCTTTTGCACTATCTGCGAGGGGAAAGTGATGATGTTCTTTCTGAAGTTCCGGGACTTTTGTTAAAAACGGGACCTACCGGGAAAAGAGAGGCGCTTTCCATGGAAAAGGTTCCTTTTTTGTATGAGGATATGGCGCCCTTTGAAAATCGCATTATCTATTATGAATCCCAACGGGGATGCCCGTTTCGATGCAGTTACTGCCTGTCTTCCATTGATAAATCTGTGCGGTTTAGGAATCCGGATACAGTAAAAAGAGAACTGCAGTTTTTCCTGGATAAAAAGGTGAAACAGGTAAAATTTGTTGACCGTACTTTTAACTGCAATCATGAACACGCCATGGCAATCTGGCAGTATATATTAAAACATGACAATGGTGTCACTAATTTTCACTTTGAAATTGCAGCGGATATCATCCGGGAGGAAGAAATTGCCATTTTGAGAAAGCTGCGTCCCGGTCTGGTGCAGATGGAAATCGGCGTGCAGTCCACAAATGAGAAAACTTTGGCGGAAATTCGCCGCAACATGGATGTTACACGCTTAAAACAGGTGGTGAGCAGCATTAAGGAAGGACAGAACATTCATGTGCATCTGGATCTGATTGCGGGGCTGCCTTATGAAGATTATGAAAGTTTCGGAAAGTCCTTTAATGAAGTTTATGCCATGGGACCGGAACAGTTGCAGTTAGGGTTCCTTAAGGTCTTGAAGGGCTCTTATATGCATGAAAAGGCGAAGGATTACGGACTGGTGTATCTGGAAAATCCGCCTTATGAAGTGCTTTATACCAAATGGATTTCCTATGAGGATATCCGACGTTTGAAAAAGATTGAGGAAATGGTGGAAATTTATTACAATTCCAACCAGTTTCGTGCCACCCTGCCTTATCTGCTTAAGCAGTTTCCGTCCCCCTTTGCCCTTTATGAGGCCTTGGCAGACTACTACGAAGAAAAGGGATTTTTTGTGGAAACTCCGGCCAGAATCTATCGTTATCAGGTGCTTTTATCCTTTGCGGAGCAAGTGGACGGGGCACATAAAGAGGTTTATAAGGAGCTTCTGCTTTATGACCTGTACAGCCGGGAAAATTTAAAAAGCCGGCCGGATTTTGCACCGGATCAGACTATGTACCGGCAGATATTCACGCAGATATACCGCCGTGAGGCAGAAGAAAGACAGCTTCTTCCCACACTTGGTGCCTATGACAGCAGGCAGTTGGCCCATATGACGCATATGGAAGTATTCCGATACAGTGTGTGGGAACAAGAAGTGACAATGATGTCAGAAAAGAAAATAGTATTGTTTGATTATGAGAACCGTAACCCGCTTACTTACGATGCGAGGGTGGTGGTTCTGGAAAATGACCTGTAACGCATTTTGTGCAGGATGGTTGGGAGGATGAAAATGGCTGCAAAACATACCATGGAAATATTAAATGCACTGGATGCGTATTACGGAACGGACACCCGTTGCTCTCTGGATCATGAAAATGCCTGGCAGTTACTGATTGCCACCATGCTCAGCGCACAGTGCACGGATGCCAGAGTCAATATCGTAACCAAGGACCTGTTCCAAAAATATCCGTCCGTGGAGGCTTTTGCGAATGCGGATCTAAAGGAACTGGAGCAGGATATTCATTCCACGGGCTTTTATCATAACAAGGCGAAAAATATCATAGCCTGCTGCAAGGAACTGATGGAAAAATATGACGGTGCAGTCCCTTCCTCTCTGGAAGAGCTGACGGGATTAGCAGGTGTGGGACGAAAGACCGCCAATGTTATCCGCGGTAATATTTACGGGGAGCCCAGCATTGTGGTGGATACGCATGTGAAGAGAATTTCCAAGAAATTAGGACTGTCCAAATCCGACGATCCGGTCAAGGCGGAGTTTGAACTGATGAAGGTTCTGCCCAAGGACCACTGGATTTTGTACAATATGCATCTGATTACTTTCGGCAGAGAAATCTGTAAAGCACCTACGCCGAAATGTGAGGAATGTTTCTTAAGCGGACTTTGTCCGGACTATGCGAAACGTCAGAAAGCTTCCGCGAAAAAGAAGTCTTCCGGAAAGGTCGGGTAAGGCATGGATAAGCTGATGGATTATGTGTGCCTGGATTTAGAGACCACGGGCTTAAACCCCAAAATGGACAAGATTACGGAAATTGGTGCCGTAAAGGTGCGAAACCGGGAGGTGGTGGGAACTTTTTCCACATTAATAAATCCCGGAAGAAAGCTGGACGAGCGCATTGTGGAACTTACCGGCATTACGGACGATATGTTAAGGGATGCACCTTCTATCGGGGAAGTTCTTCCGGATTTTCTCAATTTTTCCGAAGAGCTGCCGCTTCTCGGACACGGAGTTTTATTTGATTATTCCTTCATGAAAAGGGCTGTGGTGAATGCAGGAGGAAAGTATGAGAGAAAGGGTTTAGATACCCTTCCTATCGCACGTAAGTATCTGGCGGGGATAGAAAGCAGGAGTCTGGGTTTTCTCTGCCGGTACTATGAAATTCCGCACAGGGCACACCGGGCATTGGAGGATGCAAGGGCCACAAGTGCACTTTATGAGAAACTTTGGGAAGATTTCTCCGAAAAGGAGGATGGAGAACTTGTTTTTCGGCCTAAGGACCTGATTTACAAGGTGAAAAAGGAGGCTCCCATAACCGAAGCGCAAAAAGACAGGTTATATAAATTGATTGTCCGGCATAAATTAAATGTAGACTATGATGTGGAAAAGCTTACCCGCAATGAAGCCAGTCGCTATACGGACCGGATTCTTGCAACGTACGGACGATAGAGCCTTTGAGGGAACTTTTCAGGTTTTCTGCGCGCTCAATGAGAGCCGCTTTCTTCTGTGTATCCCCTTCTTCATCATACAGGTCCGCTAACAGATAGTAGGTATGACTGACATCTGTGTCAGTTGAAATGGCAAACTCTAAAACCTGCTTTGCCTCCTGCCTGTATTCCCGGATATATAAGGCCTCCGCCCATTTCTGCAGAGTGCGGGCCAACAGGGTATAATTGTCGTCATATTCGGTAAGCAGTGTAATATTGGGAGCACCATAGGCCAGTTTTAAGTCGGTATTGGTATAGCCGGTAAAATTAACTATTTTCTGGGTGGAGAGGGATTCTAAAATACGCAGGCATTCTTTTACGGTCTCATCCTCGCAGGAAACGCCGATTGGCAGGGTTTCCAAAGGGATGTGGATGTAATTTAAGTCGTTTAGGGGTTTCCTGCGGGTACTGTTTGCTTTGGCTTCACGGTCCCAGAATTCTTGTGTGAGTTCCTTGGTAATGCGCTTATGCCTTTTGGTCAGAAGTGCAAGAAACACACAAAATGTGATTAAACTGGACAAAAAAAGGGTTTTCATATATAATATCCTTTCAGTAGAAATGCATAGGGGTGAATTTATGTTTAATATTTACAGTAGAAAATCAAAGAAAGTAATTTCCACCGTTATTATTATCTTTTTGGTGCTTGCAATGGTTTTGCCTTTGTTGTTAGGACAATAGTATAGAAGCTACTTTTATGGTAGCATAAAATCCCTGCAATTACAATAAACAGGGGATTTTTGGGGAGTTTTTTGAGTTTGGACGGGGGTTCAGGCTTGGAGGAATTTTTATGAAAAAAGTATTGACAACCGTACTGATTTTCTGGTGTGCGGTTCTTTGCCTGTCCTTTTCCATGGGCACGGTTTCTGCAGCCCGAGAGGACAATACCTACAAAAAGGGAATTTTTGCCGGGGACATTTCCCTGGAAGGCATGACAAAAGAGGAAGCAAAACAGGCAGTTACACAATATGTGGAGTCCCTGAAAGAGAGTCATATTACGCTGGTTTGCGCAGAGGATAACCGCGTAGCGGTATATGCAAAGGACCTTGGACTTGCCTGGAGCAATCCGGAAGTTCTGGAGGAGGCCTTTAACCTTGGAAAGCAGGGAAATATTGTAAAACGCTACAAGGCATGTATGGACCTGCAGTATGAAAATAAGGTCTATCCGGTAGAACTGACCTTTGATAAAAATGCCATTACATCAGTTCTGGAAGAGAAGTGCAGCGTGTACGACCAGGATGCTGTTGATTATACACTGACTAAGAAGGACGGTAATTTTGTAATTGAGGACGGGCAGGACGGCTACTGCTTAGATGTTGCGGTCTCCGCTGATAATATTTACCAATTTCTTCTAAATGACTGGAACAGGGAAAATGCAGAAATCAATTTAGAGATTGCAGTTACCAAGCCCAGAGGAAGCAAGGAAGAATTATCCAAGGTGCAGGACCTTTTGGGAACCTATACCACTTCCTATTCTACTTCCGGTTCCAACAGAAGTGCCAATGTGGCCAACGGATGCCGTTTAATTGACGGTACCCTGCTTTATCCCGGGGATGAATTTTCCACCTATCAGACCGTGGCTCCTTTCACTCAGAATAACGGCTATTACATGGCAGGTTCTTATATAAACGGTAAAGTGGTGGATTCCCTCGGAGGAGGTATCTGTCAGGTTTCCACGACCCTTTATAATGCGGTACTTTTATCCGAACTGGATGTCACGGAAAGACACAATCATTCCATGATTGTAACTTACGTGAGCCCTTCCGCGGATGCAGCCATAGCAGAATCTGCGGGAAAAGATTTCAAATTTGTGAACAATACGGATTATCCTATCTATATCGAGGGATATACGCAGAACAAGAAAATTACGTTTAATATCTACGGTGTGGAATATCGTGACAGCAACCGTACCGTAACTTACGAAAGTGAAGTATTGCAGACCATTCAGCCCGATCACGAAAATATTTATCCGGACGCGGGTTATCCTGTGGGTTATGTGAGTGTAACGGGTGCTCACGTCGGCTATAAAGCCAGACTTTGGAAGGTCGTAAAAGAAAACGGTGTGGAAGTAAGCCGGGAGGAAGTCAATTCCAGCAGTTACAAGGTTTCTCCCCGGAGTGCCGTTGTGGGTATTTCCACCTCCGACCCCAATGCTTATAATGAGATTATGGCGGCAATCGGAACCGGCAGCATTGACCATGTACGAAATGTTGCGGCAATGCTTACCGCACCGCCGGCAGAATAAAGGATTGACATTTAGCCCGATAAGCGGTTTAGGATCACCGAATGAGTGAGGAAAACAGGATGAAAATCGGTAAACTACCGGAGAGTGTTTTGAAACGCTCCGTACTAAGACAGATAAAGTCAGGAAACGAGAATGTAAGATTTGGCGCAGGTGTAGGGGCAGACTGCGCCATTTTTGCGTCGAAAGAAGCGTTTACGGCTCAGGCTGTCCAGACTTTTTTCCTGAAAAAGGCGGGGGAAGTGGCGTTTCCCATTATCAAGGCGGTGAACAGTATTGCCGTGGAGGGCGCAGAGCCCATAGCCGTAACGCTTACGATTCTGCTTCCCGAAGAAGCGGAGGAGTCCCTGTTAAAAGAAACCATGCAGGCGGCGGATGAGACAGCAAAGTTTTTGCAGATTCAGATTGCAGGCGGACATACCGAGGTATCCAATCTGGTTAAGGAGCCTTATGTGACGGTTTGTGCCATTGGAAACCTGAAAGAGGAAAGGCATAAAAGAAAAGCGGCGGCGGGTGAGGACATTGTACTTACCAAATGGGCCGGAATCGAAGGTGCCGCACTGCTTGCGGGAAGATATGAAGAAGAACTGACGAAAAGATATCCGCTTCATATGATAGAAAAGGCGGCGGATTTTAAGAAATATTTATCCATTGTGCCGGAGGCTGCCACCGCGGTTAAGTCCAATGCAGGTGCCATGCATGATGTCTCAGGAGGCGGGATTTTTGCTGCTTTGTGGGAGCTTGCGGAGAAAGCCGGTGTTGGACTTTGCGTGGATTTGAAAAAAATCCCCATTAAACAGGAAAGTATTGAAGTATGTGAGTATTTCGGCATCAACCCTTATGAGATGTTATCCGGGGGAAGCCTGCTTCTTACGGCAGCAAACGGAGAGCGTCTGGTAAGCGATTTGGGACGAGCCGGTATCCCGGCTGCTGTAATCGGCCGGATCGAAGATAATAATGACAGAGTTGTCATAAATGATGAGGAAAGACGTTTTCTGGAGCGTCCGGGAACGGATGAAATCACCAAATTTTATGAAGGAGAGCAGATATGAGAGAAGAATTATTACGTATTATTGAGAAGAACAGCCGCATGAATTTGAAAGAACTGGCTGTAATACTGGGCGTGGAAGAGATAGATGTAATCAACGAGCTGGCCGCATTGGAGGCGGAAGGCATTATTTGTGGTTATCATACCATGATTGACTGGGAAAAAACCAGCATTGATAAGGTAAATGCGTTAATTGAAGTCCGCATCACCCCGCAGAGAGGGCAGGGATTCGATACTCTGGCGGAACGTATTTACCGATATGCAGAGGTACAGTCCGTGTACCTGATTTCCGGCGGCTATGATCTTTTGGTTTCCATCGAAGGAAAGTCCCTCCGCGAAGTTTCCAGTTTCGTATCCGACAAGTTATCCACCTTGGACGGCGTACTGAGCACCGCTACCCACTTTGTACTTAAGAAATACAAGGACCACGGAACCATTTTAACCAACAAAATTGAGGATGAAAGAGAGTTGATTACACCATGAGAAATCCGTTAGCAGACCAGGTCGTAGAAATAAAACCCTCCGGCATCCGCAAATTCTTTGATATTGTCAGTGAGATGAAGGATGCCATATCCCTCGGTGTGGGCGAACCGGATTTCGCAACGCCCTGGCATATTCGTGATGAGGGTATCTATTCCCTGGAAAAAGGACATACCAAATATACTTCCAATGCAGGGCTGATGCAGCTTCGCGAGGAAATCTGCAATTATCTTTACCGGACACAGGGGATTAAATATAGTTCCAAAACCGATGTGTTAATTACCGTGGGCGGTTCCGAAGCCATTGATATCGGGATGCGTGCCATGATTAATCCCGGAGTGGGTGAGGAGATTCTGATTCCCCAGCCCAGTTATGTTTCCTATGAGCCATGTGCCATTTTGGCGGGGGCAAAGCCGGTAATCATTAACTTAAAGGCAGAAAATGAATTCCGCCTTACTGCAAAGGAACTGGAAGATGCCATTACCGAAAAGACCAAGCTTTTGATTTTACCTTTCCCCAATAATCCCACCGGTGCGATTATGGAAAAAGAGGATTTGGAAGCCATCGCAGAGGTTATTATAAAACATGACATTTATGTCATGTCAGATGAAATCTATAGTGAGCTTACTTACAAAAACAAGCATGTTTCTATTGCGAGCCTTCCCGGCATGCAGGAGAGAACCATTTTGATCAATGGATTTTCCAAAGCCTATGCCATGACCGGATGGAGAATGGGCTATGCCTGCGGCCCTTCTAATATTATTGCGCAGATGACCAAAATCCACCAGTTTGCCATCATGTGTGCACCGACTACCGGTCAGTATGCCGGTATCGAGGCATTAAAGCACGGGGATGATGATATCAGGGAAATGCGCACTGCTTATAATCAGAGAAGACGTTATCTGATGCATGCATTCAAGGAGATGGGACTGGAATGTTTCGAGCCCTTTGGTGCGTTCTATGTCTTCCCCTGTATCAAGGAGTTCGGCATGACCAGTGAGGAATTTGCAGCCAGATTTTTGGAAGAGGAAAAGGTTGCCGCAGTACCCGGAAATGCATTCGGGGAGAGCGGTGAAGGATACCTTCGAATTTCCTATGCGTATTCCCTGGAGAAATTAAAGGTTGCCATGGAGCGGCTTTCCAGATTTATTACAAAGCTTCGCGAGGAGCAGAAAAACAAATAGACCCGTTTGCGCACAAGGCGCAGACCGGAAATGTGAGGCAGTTATGCATATCGTTTTACATCAGCCGGAGATTCCCGCAAATACCGGAAATATCGGACGTACCTGTGTGGCAACAGGTACGTCTCTGCACTTAATCGAGCCCCTGGGCTTTCATCTGGATGAAAAGTCCATAAAGCGTGCGGGGATGGATTACTGGGAGCATCTTAATGTAACCAGGTATATGAATTATAAGGAATTTCTGGACAAGCATCCGGGTGCAAAAATCTGGATGGCAACCACTAAGGCAAAACGTTCCTATACGGAAGTGGAGTTTGGACCGGATGATTTTATTATGTTCGGCAAGGAAAGTGCGGGCATTCCGGAAGAAATTTTGGTGGACAATGAGGAAACCTGTATCCGGATTCCTATGTTACCGGAAATACGCTCCTTAAACCTGTCAAATTCCGTGGCTATCGTTTTGTACGAAGCACTCAGGCAAAACGGATTTGCTTCCATGCAGAAGGAAGGCGAATTGCACCGTCTTTCTTGGAAAGAGTAATGTTTTTAGGAATGTAGTTTTAGGCGAGGAGAACACATTATGAATATTTTATCACCTTCTATTTTGTCTGCTGACTTTGCCATTCTTGGGGAGCAGCTTAAGACCATCGATGAAGCCGGAGCGCAGTACGTCCATATTGACGTGATGGATGGGATTTTTGTTCCGTCTATTTCCTATGGTATGCCGGTCATCAAATCCATTCGTAAATGTACGAAGAGGGTATTTGATGTGCACCTGATGATAATGGAGCCGGAGCGCTATATTGAAGATTTCGCGGACAGCGGCGCCGATTTCATTACCTTTCATTTGGAAGCCACAAAAAAAGCAGGAGAAGTCATCGATCAGATTCATGCAAGAGGCCTGAAGGCAGGTATCTCTATTAAGCCGGGCACCCCGGTGGAAGAGGTGATTCCGTATCTGGATAAGGTGGATATGATTCTGGTGATGACCGTGGAGCCCGGTTTCGGGGGACAGTCCTACATCGATTCCTGTACCGGCAAAGTGAAAGCGGTCCGTAAACTGGTGAATGAAAGCGGCAGGGACATAGATATCCAGGTGGACGGTGGAATTAACAAGGAGAATCTTTCCGTAGTTTTGGAAGCAGGCGCTAACGTTATCGTGGCAGGTTCCGCCGTGTTTAAAAATGATATTGCCGCCAATGTGGCGGAATTTCTGGAGAAGATGAAATAATCTGCATCCATGCGGTAACACGTAAATAATAAAATCAAGAGGATAGGCTATGGAATTTGAGATTTTATACGCAATTCAGGGGATGCATAATGCCGTGCTCGATTCCCTTATGCTTTTTTTCACTACCCTGGGAGAAGGGGGTATCCTGTGGATTGCGATTTCTTTGATTCTTGTGATTTCGAATAAAACCAGAAAGTGCGGTCTTGCCATGATGGGAGCCATGGCACTTTCTTTTTTGTTGGGAAATCTGATAATAAAAAATATCGTACAGAGAGCAAGGCCGTGCACCCTGGATCCGACCGTAAAGCTGTTAATTAAGCTTCCCTGGGATTATTCCTTTCCCTCCGGGCATACCTTAAATGGGTTTACGGCTGCCACGGTTATTTTCTGCTATTACAAACGGTGGGGTGTGCTTGCCTATGTGGGAGCAGCTATAATCGCATTTTCCAGAATGTATCTTTTTGTGCATTTTCCGACGGATATTTTAGGTGGAATCATACTGGGCATTGCGGATGGTGTTCTGATGTACAAAATAATACAAAAAGTGTACAAAAAAGGCGGTAGCGCCGGTACGGTTTTGGACTTAAAATAGTGGCATAGGCCATGAATTAAAGCATGATCGTAAGGAGAGAGCAGATATGAGCGTGAAAACACTTTTTAATGCGGATTGGGAATTTGTAAAAACCCCTTTCGGAACAAAGCCGGAGCAGCTTGCCGAATATGAAGAACAGTATAAACCGGTGGATATTCCCCATGATTTCCTGATTTGGGATACCTTAAATTTGTATGAAACATCTACGGGATTTTATAAAAAGACATTTGCCTTAAAGAAAGAGACAGACAAGAAATATGAAATCTATTTTGAAGGGGTCTATATGGACTCCAGGGTTTACGTAAACGGGGAACTTGCGGGTGAATGGAAATATGGCTATTCTTCCTTTGGCTTTGATATCAGTGCCCTTCTTACGGATGGAGAAAATACTGTTCTGGTCCAGGTGGACCATCATGCACCCAATTCCAGATGGTATTCCGGTGCCGGTATTTTCCGAGATGTATATTTTATTGTGTCCTCACGGGAATGTCTGACAAGGGACGGTATTTATGTGGTTTCCCGCAAACAGGGCGAGGATTATCTGGTGCAGATAGAGGCTGAGGTGGAGGGCTTTACCACATTGCCTGAAGCTAAGGCTGTGCTTAAACATGACAATGATGTCATAAAAGAGACCATGATTCGTAGTGCCGGCAGGTTTTGTGCCTACAACGGACATCCTCTCCTGGAGGGAAGCATTCCGGTGGAAAAGCCTCTTTTGTGGGATCATGAAAATCCGAATCTGTATACGTTGGAAGTCATTCTGCCAAACGGGGACAGTGAGGAAGTAACCATCGGTTTTAGGGACTTTGTATTTGACCCCACGAAGGGATTTTTTGTAAACGGAAAATTTGTGAAACTTCATGGCGTGTGCGAGCACCACGACCTTGGAGCTCTTGGTGCAGCCTTTAATAAGGCGGCCATGAGAAGAAAAATAAAGAATTTGAAGGCCATGGGCGTAAATGCCATCCGTACCAGTCATAATATGCCGGCCAAAGGGCTGATGGAACTGGCCGATGAAATGGGGATGTATATCGATTCCGAAGGTTTTGATATGTGGATGGAGCCCAAGACAGAATATGATTATGCGCGATTTTTTGACGAGTGGGCAGAAAAGGATGTGGCAAGCTGGATCCGCCGCGACCGTAACCATGCATCCGTTATCATGTGGAGTATCGGTAACGAGATTCATGATACCCATGAAGCGGTGGGTGTGGAACTGACAAAAAGACTGATGAATGCGGTGCGTGTGCATGATCCGAAGGAAAATGCACGGGTTACCATCGGCTCTAATTATATGCCCTGGCAGGGTGCCCAGAACTGTGCGGATATTGTGAAGGTTGCCGGTTACAACTATGCAGACAACCATTATGACGAGCATCACGAAAAACATCCGGACTGGGTGATTTACGGAAGTGAAACTTCCTCCATAGTACAGAGCCGCGGTATTTATCATTTTCCGGCAGGGGAACCGGTTTTAACAGAGGAGGACGAGCAGTGCTCTTCTCTCGGAAACAGTCGTCCAAGCTGGGCAGCAAAGACTGTGGAGCATTGTATTGCGGTGGATCGGGACCGGGATTTTGCCACCGGACAGTTTTTGTGGACGGGACATGATTATATCGGGGAACCTACTCCTTATAAAACCAAGAATTCCTATTTCGGACAGATTGACACGGCAGGATTTCCCAAAGATGCCTTTTATATGTATCAGGCAGAGTGGACGGATGTAAAAAAGGCTCCTATGGTACATCTTTTCCCGTACTGGGATTTTAACGAAGGGCAGCTTGTGGATATCCGTGTCTGTTCCAATGCATCCCTGGTGGAAGTGTTTGTAAATGGCTGTTCTCTGGGAAAGGTTACCATTGACCATACGAGGGGGGAGAACATGTTCCCCACCTTTACGGTTCCTTATGAAAAGGGTGAAATTAAAGCATTGGCCTATGACGAAGAGGGCCGTGTTATTGCAGAGGATGTGCATCATTCTTTCGGGGATTCTGCAAAAATTGTATTAAATGCAGATAAGACGGAAATGAATGCGGATGGTCTGGATATGATTTTCGTGGAAATTTCTACGGTGGACCGGGATGGTTATCCGGTGGAAAATGCCATGGATTATGTGGAAGTCTGTGTAAACGGCGCAGGCCGGCTTGTAGGACTTGATAACGGGGACAGCACCGATTATGACAGTTATAAGGGCTGTGTAAGAAAGCTTTTTAACGGGAAACTGCTTGCCATGATTGCTGCAAAGGATGTTCCCGGCGAGATTAAGGTCGAAGTAAAGGAAGCCTTTGGCAGTCATACTTTGGAGGCGGCGGTGTTAAGCCTTACTGCAAAGAAATGTGAAGTTCCGGAAGGCATCAGTTGTCAGGAAGAGAACGGCCAAAATGTGGTGAGCGGCCGAAACGAAGAAAATAAGGACTTAGGTCTTGTGACCGGAAAGGCCGGTCTGGTTCCGGTAAGAAAGATTGAACTGGTCAGCGAAGACGGTCAGGAGTTTGACGAAAATAAGAAGGAAATTATTGTAAAAGCCTATATTTATCCGGAAAATGCAACGGACAGAGAAGTTTGTTTTACCGCCACCAACGATGCCGGCATTGTTTCCCATCTTGCTGACATTGCAATGCTTCCCGTGGAGGAAGGGGACTTTGCGGCGGCAAAATGCCTGGTAAAAGCTAAGGGTGACGGAAGATTTCGCCTGCGCGCTACCGGTAAAAACAAAACGGATACAGTCAGGATTATGTCTGCCCTGGAATTTAAGGCTTCGGGAATCGGCCAGGCATACTTGGATCCTTACGGATTTATTGCAGGTGCACTGTATAACCGTTCCTTTGGGGATGTGGGTACTTTTAGTGAGAAGAGTGCCGCTACCGCCCAGGAAGGAGAGAGCCTGCTTATTTATGATAATATCGATTTCGGTGATTTTGGTGCGGATGAGATTACCCTGCCTATTTTTGCACAGAGTGGGGACCCCCATTATCTGCAAATTTGGGAAGGGGTGCCCGGGGAAGAGGGCAGTGAGATGCTAGCGGATGTGGTTTACCAGAAACCCAGCACCTGGGATGTTTATAAACCGGAAACCTATAAGTTAAAGCGTCGGATAAGGGGGATTCAGACTCTGTGCCTGAAAGCCTGCAACCAGCGTTACTTTATTAAGGGATTTTCCTTTAAGAGACCGGTAAAGGCTTTCGAAAAACTCTGTGCTACCGAGTACCAAAATCTGTATGGCGATACCTTTACCATTAAACTTGGGGAAAATGGTGCGCACTCCGGAGAGGACTGTGAGATTACCGGCATCGGAAACAATGTTTCCCTGCAGTTTGATGATATGGACTTTGGAAAGGAAGGTACTTCTAGGGTAATCATCTGTGGCAGAAGTAAGCTGGCTAAAAATACGATTCACATTCGATTCTTTTTGGAAAACGGTGTAAGTTACAACCAGATTGTGGAGTTTGAAGGAAGCGGGGAATATGTGGAGAGAACTTTCTCAATCGACAGGATGGAAGGTAAGACAAAAGTAGAATTTTTATTCCTGCCCGGCTGTGATTTTGACTTTAAGTATTTCCGGTTTGCATAGAAAGCGCATGGAACTACGCATTGGAGGAAGGAAGAATGAAACTTTTTGTCTATAGTCTGAGAATGTTTGACGAAAAGAAATATTTTGACGAGTGGAGTGAAAAACTGGGCGTGGAGTACAGTTATTGTAAGGAACGGCCCACGTCCGATAATATGCATCTGGTGAAGGGGTATGATGCCGTCAGTGTTCTGACTACCCCGGTGGATGAAGAGATATTAAAAGCATGGAAAGAGGACGGCATAAAGGTGGTTTCCACCCGTACCGTGGGTTTTGACCATATTGACTGCAAGGCGGCGAAGGCCCTTTCGATGCCTGTCTGCAATGTGACTTATCCTCCGAAAGGAGTGGCTAATTATACCATTATGCTGATGCTCATGTGTTGCAGAAAAGTGGTCCATATCTTAGAACGTGCCGCTATTCAGGATTTTACGCTGCCGGGAAAAATCGGTGTGGAATTATCAAATTGCACCGTGGGAATTATCGGTACCGGTAAAATCGGCCGTACCGTATTAGAACACTTAAAAGGATTTGGCTGCAAATTACTTGCCTATGACCTGTATCCTTCGGATGCGGTGAAGGAAATGGCGGAATATGTGGATTTGGAAACCTTATACCGGGAATGCGATATCATTTCCCTGCATATGCCTTCTACGGATGAGAACTTCCATATGATAAACGAAAATGCACTTTCCAAAATGAAGGATGGCGTCATTCTCATCAATACCGCAAGGGGGAATCTGATTGATTCCAAAGCCATGATTGCTGCTTTAAAGAGCGGAAAAATCGGGGCAGCAGGTCTGGACGTGATTGAGGATGAGTTTGGACTTTATTATTATGATTACATCGGAAAACCCATGAATAACGAGGAACTTGCCGTCTTAAAGTCCTTTCCCAATGTCATTGTGACTCCCCACACTGCGTTTTATACCGTTGAGGCGGTGGATCACATGGTAAAAAACAGCATTTTGGGATGTATGTATGAGGTAGAACCCCAAAATCAGGAGAAAAATCCGTTCCGGGTATTATAAATTAATAGAAAAGATAAAAATTTAATGTTTTTCGATAAAAAACTATTGACATGCATAAAATGGGGTGTTATAGTGAATTTAACGATAAACATTAAATTTTTTATTTTAAGGAGATCATTATGAAAGAGAATGCTGTTTTGAAAATCAATAAGATGGGTAAGGTCGGATGCATCCTTACCACCATTGCCAAAGTTTTTATTATCATCGGAATCGTGGGAACCCTGATCGGTGCCACGGTATGCCTGGCACTCCCCGGGGAGCTGGTGAGCGTGGAGTTTGGTGGAAATGCCAAGGTCGGGCTGAATTTATTCAGTCTGGGAGTAAGTAACGTGGAAGAGGAGGTTTTGCCGGAAATCAAAAAGAGTCTGTCCGCCGATAACGGTTCTCTTAAGCTGGATAATTCCACTTATGTGCTTAGTGATGTTACCATGGAAGGGGAGACCATCGTGATGGATATGAGTGCCCAGACGACTACAGGTGTTACCTTGAGAAGCGTCGCTTATGCCTGTCTTTGCGGTACCCTTTATCTGGCCATTGTTTTAACGACTCTGTTTTTTATCGGAAAGCTTTGCAAAGCCTTTCGCGACTGTCGTTCTCCTTTTGAGGACAATGTGATTCTGCGGATACAGCGATTTGCCTACTCCCTGATTCCCTGGGTGCTTGTGAATTCCCTTTTCCCGTCACTGGTTGCCTTCTTTTTAGGCAGAAA
Source organism: uncultured Lachnospiraceae bacterium (assembly GCA_945919075.1). GTDB lineage: Bacteria > Bacillota > Clostridia > Lachnospirales > Lachnospiraceae > Acetatifactor. The sequence continues at coordinate 19,862 of CAMEIX010000010.1, read as the reverse complement.
TTCGAACATCGGTATTAGCATTGATTTGGGAATGTTGGTTGTGGTTCTGGTGGTTTTTGCACTGGCCTATGTTTTCAAATATGGTGCCGTTTTGCAAAAGGAATCGGATGAAACATTATAAGGAGTGTGGAAATGTCGAGAATCGTATTGAGACTGGACCGTGTTATGGCGGACCGGAAAATGAGCCTGAATGAGTTGTCGGAAAAGGTGGGCGTTTCCAATGTGAATCTTTCTAAATTGAAGACCGGAAAGGTCAGCGCCATTCGCTTTTCTACACTGGAAGCCATCTGTGAAGTTCTAAACTGCCAGCCGGGTGATATTTTGGAATATGACCCGAGCCTGCCGGGAACGGAAGAAGAGAAATAGTTACCCTGGGACCCCTTACATCAAGGGGTCTTCTTTTGTATAATAGGAAATTCCTCTGAATTTCCTATTATACAAAAACGCTCCGCTAAGGATGCGCACTCGCGCGATAGGAATCATGTCGCAAAAGCGACCGCGCTCGGCGCGAGAATCTCGCAAGCGAGATTCTTTCTTGCGTAAAATACAGGATTCTCGGCAATTTGGCGAAAAATCCCCCTCCTTTTTGGGAGATATTGAGAATGGAACAAGCTGCCAAATTATGGTACAATTAAAATGGTATGTCTTACATGTAGAAAAGCATTGTAGGACGATGTGTAAAAGTTTAGGGGGAAAATGCCATGAAGAACAGATTAGGCAGAAGAATAGGAGTTGCACTCCTTAGTGTTGTGCTGTTGACACAGGAAATTGCATTGCCGGCGTGGGCAAGTGAGTCTGTCTCCGGTACAAATGATACGGCCCTGGTAGAAATTGTGGATCAGGAAGGTGACATTTTAACGGATGTGTCTGACGGCAATTCGGTTTTGGAAGAGACGGAAGATGTGGATAATCAGACGGAAGATACCGGGGATGATATGGTAGCGGCTGGCGAGAACGAGCAGGTATTTACCGTTGAAAAAGTATCGGTATTGCAGGATGGTGCACTGAGCGTGCCTATTTTAGGCACAGATGGAGAAAATTCCATTGAGAGTGCCATTGAAGCGCCTATTTCCATGGATCAGATTATAGCTGCCCAGAACTACATGTATGATGAAATGTTATGGGGTGTTTCCACTATCGATATCTCATCCTATAATATTCCTGTAAGCTGCGCAGAAGGGCTGTTTGCCGGAGTTATTAATGAGCACCCGGACTTGTATACTGTCAATACAGAGGCCGGTTTTAGTTATACAGTAAGCAATAACTATATTCAGACTTATACGAATATTCAGTATTACAAGGATTTGGATACTGTAGGATTTAATATGGGCGTAAACCGTGCAATGGAATTGATTAATAAGGATGCTTCTTACACGGAAATGCAAAAGGCCATTATCCTTCATGATTATCTGGCTATTCAGGTGGAATATGATACAACCGGTTCTAATACGAACCGTTTTTCTGCTTTTGGTGCCCTGAGGGACGGAAAAGCAGTATGTCAGGGCTATGCGCTGGCATATAAGTATCTTTTGAATAAGGCCGGAATCGAATGTCACATCGTAACCAGTGAGACTCTGAATCATGCATGGAACATTGTAAAACTGAATGGCAAATACTACCATGTGGATGTAACCTGGGATGATCCGACTCCGGACCTTCTGGGACGATCCAGACATTTTTTCATGTTCTGCAGTGATGAGATTTATAAACAGGCCCGTGATAACTCTATTTTTGAAGATAATACTTACTGGGAAATCGACCCTATGACTACCAATTTGGGAGGCAGGGGCCACAATGCTTCTGACTGGGAAATTACCCAAAACGGATTTTTGTTAAATATCAGTGCAACGGACAAGACCTATGATAATTATTTCTGGTCTTTGGTGGATGCTCCCATTGTTATGGATGGCAGTGATTTTTATTACATTACCAATAAGAGTACTCTGGTAAAAGGAAATGCTAACGGCAACGTTAGTAAGGTGCTGGTAAGCTCTCTTGGCTACTGGGACATATGGGGAAATCCGGGCTGGCATAAAAGTGCAAATGCGTCCGGTTTATTCTTGCTTGTTGACAATTCGGGTGTTTCCTATCTGGTATATAACAGGGCTGACGGTATCTATCGTGTGAATCTGGATGGTACCTATCCCCGAAAACTGTATTCCGTAAATACCTCAAATGGTTATGTGTTTGGTGTTGCCCAAAAGATACTGACCAATGCGGAACAGGGTCATACTATGCTTTACTATGTATTTACCCAGGATGAAACGACAGTTAGCGCGGAGGATATTTTTGACTTTTCAATTGATGGTGACGGTGAGCCGGACCCCGGCATTGGCGGCGGTGGCGGCGGTGGAACCGATCCGGGCAAACCGTCCTATGTGGCGGCACCAACCATAACCATTAACGGTCGTTATCAGGATTTGGGAAACGGTTCCTATCTCCTTGACAAGGGTACAACGGTAACTCTGAATGCGGATTCTGCTGCAACCGTTTATTATTCGACCAACGGAGCTGATCCTTTTGGACAAAATACCTATACTGCTCCGATTACCATAAATGCCACTGTCTCGGTAAAGATAGTGGCCAACATCAGCGGTGTGAGCAGTGATGTTGTGTCGTATCGTTTTGTGGTTGCCAGTGAACTGGTAATGTCAGAATCCATAGAGGTGCTGGTAGACGGAAGTGAGAGCATCAGCATATCCAGTAACCCTACAAACCCTAAGTCCGATATCAGTTGGCGTTCTGATAATGATGCCGTGGCAACAGTGGATTCCACCGGAAAAGTAACCGGTGTTTCTGCGGGAACCGCTACCATTACGGCAACCTTTTATGACTGGAACAACGACAAGGTTGAAAAGCAATGTACCGTAACGGTCATCGGTGCAGAAACTGGTAAATATGTTGTCCGGTTTGGTTTCTATAATTACAAACATGAATGGGTTACCTGGGAAACCCAGCAGGTGGAAGCAGGAAAGGATGCAACGCTTCCTGCAAGCAAGCCGAATCTCACCACCACACCGAAGCTTGAATGCTATAATGCCTATTATGTGGGAAACTGGGGAACTAATTACAAGAATGTCCAGAAAAACGAGGATGTGGCTCTGACACTCACCCCGAAAACATATACTATCACCTATAATCTGTATGACGGTACCAATAACAGTGCCAATCCGGATACCTACAATGTGGAAACTCTGGTGGAATTACAGCCGGCAGTTAAATCCGGATACCGTTTTGAGGGCTGGTATACCAGTTCCAGCTTTGGTGCAAACACTGTAGTAGAGTCCTTCGGTTATGGCAGGTATGGAAATAAAACAATACATGCAAAATTCGTGGAAGACCCGGATGCACCGGTCACCTATTTTATCAATTATAATTTAAATGGCGGAACAAACAGTGCTTCCAATCCGACAACGTATACCAATACCATGACTTCGGATATTATATTGGAAGACCCTACCAGAACCGGTTACGAATTTACCGGCTGGTATGAGAATTCCTCCTGCACCGGAACTAAGGTGACTACAATTGCGCAGGGCTCCACCGGGGATAAAACTTTATATGCAGGCTGGAAAGCGATAGACTATACCATCTCCTATGAGTTAAATGGTGGAACCGAACCGGGAAATCCCGTAAGTTATACCATTGAAACTGCGGATATTACTCTGAAAAATCCTACCAAGACAGGATATGTTTTTGGAGGCTGGTATGAAAATGCGTCCTTTAGCGGAGATGCTGTGACCAAGATTACCAAGGGGAGTACAGGAAATAAAAAATTCTATGCAAAATGGAGTGAACAAAGCTATACCATTACCTATGAGTTGAATGGCGGAACCAATCATGCAAGTAACCCCACCGGCTATTCCGGAGCTGTTGATGTGACCTTATATGAACCCACCAGAGCCGGCTATGACTTTGAAGGCTGGTATACAAATAGTTCCTTCAGCGGAAGTAAGGTAACCCAGATTGACGCAGGCAGTACCGGAAACAAGACTTTCTATGCAAAATGGAAAGCTAAACAGTATACCATCAGTTATGAATTAAATGGCGGTTCCATGACCGGAGCCACCACATTCTATACCATAGAATCAGCAGATATTACCCTGAAAATTCCCACCAAGACCGGCTATGACTTTGGAGGCTGGTATGATAATGCGTCCTTTAGCGGAGATGCTGTGACCAAGATTACTAAGGGTAGTACCGGTAATAAGTCCTTCTATGCGAAATGGACCGCACAAACTTATACCATTACTTACAATCTGAATAATGGTGAGAATGCGGTAGGTAATCCGCAAACTTACACACCGGAGGATGATGAAATTGTCTTAAAACCTGCAACCAGAACCGGCTATGATTTTGGAGGCTGGTATACAAGCAGTAACTTTAGCGGAACGGCAGTAACCACAATTCCTAAGGGGAGCACAGGAAATAAGACCTTCTATGCAAAGTGGATTGCCAAAGAGTACACCATTACTTACAATCTGAATGGGGGTACCAATGCAACAGGTAATCCTGACACCTACACGATTGAGGATAGTGTTACCTTAAAGGATCCCACCAGAACCGGCTTTGTATTTACCGGCTGGTATGAAAATGAAGACTGCACCGGAGCAAAAGTAACAACGATTGCAAAAGGTTCTACCGGAAACAAGACCTTCTGGGCATGCTGGGAAGAAAAAGCGGTTGAGTATACGGTTACCTTTAAGGGAAGAGACGGTAAAGTATTAAAGACCGAAAAGGTATTTGCAGGAAAAGATGCAACTCCTCCGGAGGCTCCTGCTATTACCGGATATGATTTTAAGGGATGGTCGGACTCCTATACCAATATTCAGAGTGATAAGACGATTACCGCAGAATATACCCTTCATTCCTACACCATTTCTTATATACTCAATGGTGGTGCAAACAATGGCGGCAATCCGGGAAGTTATACTATTGAGAGTGAGGATATCACATTAAATGCTGCTACCGGCAAAACCGGATACACCTTTGTTGGCTGGTATGATAATGCAGAACTAAGCGGCAATCCTGTGACCGTAATCAAAAAAGGCTCCACTGGTGACGTGACATTGTATGCGAAGTGGAGTGAGAATTTCTACAAGGTTACCTTTGTTGGCTTCAATAATGTGGTAATCCGTGAGGATACAATTAAAGAAGGACAGAGTGCAACTCCTCCTGCCATTCCGGAAATTCCGGGCTATACTGCAAACGGATGGGATGGTAACTACTCTAATGTAACGAAAGATGAAATCGTAACGGCAAAGTATAATGTTATTACGTATTACATTACCTATATGACAAATGGTGGTTCAGGTAACGGCGGCAATCCGGGAACCTATAATGTGGAGAGTCAGATCAGCCTGAATGCACCGGGTGAAAGAGCCGGCTATACTTTTGCGGGCTGGTATGATAATGCGGAATTTACCGGCAATCCGATTACCGAAATCGCGAAAGGAACAACCGGTAATCTGACCCTTCATGCACGTTGGAAGAATGAAAAAGGATTGTGGCTGAAATGGAAGGGGCTTGCGGAAGATGCGGAACTTTCCACTCCTTACACGGGATCAGCCATTAAGCCTGAATTTGAGGTTTATGTAGGGGATACCCTGCTGGTTCCCGGTGTGGATTATACCGTAGCTTACAAGAATAATACCAATGCCAATATGCTCTCTACGGATGCTGAGAAAGCAAAGGCACCCAGCGTCATTATTACCGGTAAGGGTAATTATGCGGGTAAGGTAACCAAGACCTTTATGATTACTCCTAAGAACATCTGTGATGCAGACGTAAAGGTAGCCATGCCGGCACTGGCATATAATGGCAGGGTACAAAAAGGGGTTCCCGTTGTGGTATGGGGAACCAAGAAACTTACGGCAAAGAAAGACTTTATTGTAACTTACCCGCAGGAAAGTGATGCAATCGCTTACAAGGATACAGGCTCTTATCAGGTGTGCATTACCGGTAACGGAAATTATACCGGAACAATCTATGCGACCCAGACCATCGTGGATGAAAAAAACAATACCGAAACCAGAGTGCTGAACAAGGCGAAAGCAGCTTCTATTCCGGCCTTTACTTATAATGGAAATGCAGTAAACTTAGAGGCAGCAGGAGTACCGGTTGTGAAGTATGGCAAAGAAACTTTGGTATGTGGTACGGACTTTGAACTGGAATACAATAGAAGTGCAACGGAAATAGGTATTTATCCGGTTATTATCCGGGGCAAAGGAAAATATTCCGGAGCTATTTACACTACATTCCAGATTAAGGGAATTTCCGCAAACACCATGAAAGTGGATAAGATTGCACCCCAGAAATATAATGGTGGAGCACTGACTCCAACACCGGTGGTAAGAGATGCCAAAGGCAATGAACTGACACCGGGTGTGCATTACACCTTAAGCTATGCAAACAATGTAAATGTTGGAAACGGACAGATGATCATTACCGGTAAAGGGGAATACACCGGTACCAAAAAGGTAACCTTCTCCATTAAGGCCCTTCCCCTTGATGAAATTCCGGAAGATAAACTCACCATCCGTTTCGCGACAGGCTCCGATACCCACGCCTTTGTTAAGGGTGGTGTGAAGCCGAAGCTTGTGATTGTGTACAACGGGGTGACCCTGAAAGAAGGAACGGATTACAGTCTTTCCTACAAGAATAATACCGTGATAAGTGAGAATTCTACAAAGACACCAACGGTCATCATTACCGGAAAGAAGAATTTCTCCAAATCACTGACACAGGAATTCAAAATAAAGAAAGCAGATCTTTCCCAGGTGACCATGACGGCAAATGATATGCAGTACAATGCTGCTCCCGGAAAGTACATGAGCGCGCCTGTCCTTACCGACGTCGATGGCAAGAAACTTGCAAAGGGCAAGGATTATGAGGCAACTTATGAATATTATGATATCAACGGCAATAAGATGGATGCTAAATCCACACCTGCCGTTGGGGACGTCATCAAGGTTAAAGTAACCGGTAAGGGAAATTACGAGGGAACTAAGGAAACCACATTCCGTATCTACGCAAAGGGGTACAGCATTGCTTCTGCAAAGATTACCATTGTGAACAAGAAGTATTATAATGGGGATCCCGTAGTCTTGACTAAAGCGGATTTGAAGGTTGTACTCGGCAAAGATACCTTAAAGCAGGAGGATTACGAAATTGTAAGTTACAGCAACAATGTCTTAAAGGGTACCGCTAAAGTTACCATCCGCGGCGCTGGTAATTATGCAGGAACCAAAACCTTTAATCTTCCGATTCAGGCTCAGCAGTTAGTCTGGTGGACAAAATAAGCAAATTGTTTTGGAATGAAAAGATAAAAGGAAAAGGCGGACACTTGAAAAAGGTGTCCGTCTTTTTCGTGATATAGGAAAATATTTCTATTAACCTATTGACATAGTAGGTAAAAGGGAGTATAACAAGAATAACAAATTTGTTGGCGTAGCGAAACAGAATAAGAGGAGGATATGAAAATGGCAAAGATTTATAAAGCAGCAGATGAACTGATTGGAAAAACCCCTTTGCTGGAACTTACCCATTTGGAAAAAGAATATGGATTAAAAGCAAAGATTCTGGCAAAACTGGAGTATTTCAATCCAGCAGGGAGTGTTAAGGACAGAGTAGCAAAGGCAATTCTGGATGATGCAGAGCAAAGCGGAAAGCTTACTAAAGATTCTGTCATTATTGAGCCTACATCCGGTAATACCGGTATCGGCCTTGCGGCAGTGGCGGCAGCGAGGGGGTATCGGATTATCATTGTAATGCCGGATACCATGTCCGTTGAGCGAAGACAGCTTATGAAAGCATACGGTGCGGAACTGGTTCTTACCGAGGGTGCAAAGGGGATGAAAGGCGCGATTGCCAAGGCAGAGGAACTGGCAGCAGAAATTCCCGGAGGGTTTATTGCAGGTCAGTTTGTGAACCCCGCTAATCCCAAGGCACATTATGAGACCACCGGTCCTGAAATCTGGGAAGACACTGATGGCGAGGTGGATATTTTTGTGGCAGGTGTCGGTACCGGCGGAACCGTAACCGGAACCGGAAAATATCTGAAAGAGAAGAAAGCCTCCGTGAAGGTGGTGGCAGTGGAACCTGCAGGTTCTCCCGTGCTTTCCAAAGGAACACCGGGGGCACATAAGATTCAGGGTATCGGTGCCGGATTCGTTCCGGATGTTCTGGATACCACCATTTATGATGAAATTGTTACCGTGGAAAATGAAGATGCTTTTGCGACAGGCAGACTGTTAGGACACAAGGAGGGCGTGCTTGTGGGTATTTCTTCCGGCGCAGCACTTTGGACTGCAATCGAACTTGCAAAACGTCCTGAGAATGAAGGGAAGACCATCGTTGTGCTTCTTCCCGATACCGGAGACCGTTATTTGTCTACGGCACTTTTTGCAGAATAGAGGATTTTAACAGAAAGGTTTTGGTGGGAGTATGATGGTTTCAACCAGGGGGCGTTATGCACTCCGTGTTTTAATTGATCTGGCTGAGAGAGGAACAGAGGAATTTGTTCCCTTAAAGGATATTACAAAGAAGGAAGGAATCTCCAAAAAATATCTGGAAAGCATTATGACACTTCTTTCTAAAAATAATATGGTGGAAGGGGTACACGGTAAGGGTGGCGGATACCGCCTGAACCGGCCGGCGAAGGACTATACTGTAGGCATGATTTTACGTCTTACCGAAGGCGACCTCTCCCCGGTTGCCTGTCTTGCTCCGGAGGCGGAGATTTGCCAAAGGGCAGAAATCTGTAAAACACTTCCCATGTGGAAGGGGCTCAAGAAAGTCGTTAACGATTATCTGGAATCCGTAACAATTGAGGATTTACTGAATGGGAATGTGAAAATTCCGGAGTAGAAAATGGGTGGGAAGTCGGTTCAGACTTCGCCACCCATATTTATATTGCGGAAATGTGCCATACGGTATTTGACCGGTGTTAGCCCGCAGCGTTTATGAAATACTTCCGTGAAATAACTTTGACTGGGAAAGGCCAGTGTGGTTGCAATCTGTGCCGGCGAATAGGTGGAATAGATGAGCATGTTCTGAGCGGTTTCAATCTTTTTGGAGAGGATGTAGTCGCTTATGGACGTGCCCACTTCTTTCTTGAAAAGACGGGACAGGTAAGAGGGGTTCAGGTTCAGATTGTCCGCCAATTCCTGTACAGTAATGCGGGTGTGCAGATGATCATAGATATAATCTAAGCAGTTTGCAATATGTAGGGAGCAGACTTTGTTTTTGCGTAGATTTTTCATGCGTTTTGTATAATCCATGCACATGATGGGATGGAGGTCGGAAATTTCCATGGCTGTCCGCATTTCATCTGCTTTCAGAATATAAAAGTCACTCAGACTGTAGGCTTCTGCCATTTCCATGCCGCCCTCAATGCAATAGCGTGCCACCATGGCAGTGGTAACCGTAAAGTGATATTTGATATTTTGCAACGGATTTTTGGAAAGTGTGCCAAAACCTGTTTTCGACAGAAGACTTTCCTTGCAAAGTTCCCTTACCTTGGCGGTATCCCCCGCTTTGATGGCAAAGAAGAATTCCTGTTCATTATGATAGGGCGCACGAAACAGGATGTCTTCGCGCTGGACAAATTCTTTGTAAAACAATTCTTTTTTTACATCACTCATGGAATGCTCCTTTCTTTGCAGGCACAAATCTTTGCGATTATTTCATTTCCCGAAATGTATTTTTTGAAACAAAACGGTTATCTTATTATATCACGAAAACGAAAAAAGAGAAATAAAAACGATATATTTATTTTGCGCTCCATGGCACAATCAGCTTATTAGGTAAGTGTAGCAATTACGTTTTGGAGGGTGAGAAGATGAGAAAACGGAGAGTGGCAAAAGTCAGTGCAGTTATTTTGGCAGCGGCAATGTTTGTGGGCTGCGGTGGAGAGAAGCCCGCAGATAACACAGAAGTATCCACAGAAGTTAAGGAAAGTACCGATGCACAGGTACCGGAAACCGAGGAAACAAAGGAAGAAGTTATTCCGGAGTATGAAGGTTATACTTTATTATGGAACGATGAGTTTGACGGGGAAGTAATGGATGAAAGCATCTGGAGCTACGATCCTCACGAACCCGGCTGGACTAATAATGAACTGCAGGAATATACCGAAAGTACAGATAACGTTTTTGTAAGAGACGGTAAAATGGTACTGAAGGCAATTAAGACCAAGAAGGACGGAGCAGATTATTACACCTCCGGCAAGATTAAAACACAGAATAAAAAAGATTTTATGTATGGCAAGGTAGTGGTAAGTGCCAAAGTTCCCGTAGGTCAGGGCTTATGGCCGGCAATCTGGATGATGCCCACCGATGAGAGTTTCTACGGTCAGTGGCCGAAATGCGGCGAAATTGACATCATGGAAGTTCTGGGCAACCAGGTGGATACTGCATATTCCACATTCCATTATGGCGAGCCCCATGCAGAGCAGCAGGGTAAGAAGGTACTCACCGGTACGGATTTTGCATCAGATTTCCATGAGTACAGTGTGGAGTGGGAACCCGGCGAAATGCGTTTTTATATTGATGGTGACGAAGTTCTGGTAGGCAACAACTGGTTCACCGCGGTTGCGGGAGAGGATGAAAAGCCCTATCCGGCACCTTTTAACCAGACTTTCTTTATCCAGATGAATCTTGCAGTAGGTGGTAACTGGCCCGGCAACCCCGATGAAACCACAGATTTTGACAATGCAGAGTTTTTGATTGACTATGTAAGGGTTTACCAGAAGCCTTCTTACGATATGAACGTAAGCAAACCTGCCGTGAATTACAGAGAACCCTTAGAGGACGGAAACCTGATTTACAACGGTGATTTTGCTGAGACAGAAGATCTTACCGATGATGAAAACTGGAAGTTCCTTCTTGCACAGGGTGGTGAAGGAAGTGCTGAAATTAAAGACGGCGTGATGATTATCAAGTCCGAAGCAGAAGGAAGTGTGGACTATTCCGTTCAGCTTGTACAGCCTGACCTTCCCATGATAAAAGGAAAGAAATACCGTATTACCTTTGATGCTTATGCATCCGAAGAAAGAGACATGATTGTCTGTGTATCCGCACCCACTGCCGGCTGGATCCGGTATTTCCCGGATACCTTAATGACTCTTTCTACCGATTGGGAAACCTACACCTTTGATTTTGAGATGACGGAAAAGAGCGATCCCAACGGAAGACTTGAGTACAACATGGGTAACAAGGGTTCCATCGCTGACATTTACATTCGGAATGTCCGCGTGGAGGAAATTGAGTAATCTCTTTTTATCGATACATTTTATCCCCAAAAAAGGAGTGTGGCCCGGATTTAGGGCTGCACTCTTTTTTGTTTGCCATTTTCCAAAAGTATGGTATAATGTTACATGTTCGGAGACGTATCGAAGCGGTCATAACGGGGCGCACTCGAAATGCGTTAGCCCTCCGGGGCACGCGGGTTCGAATCCCGCCGTCTCCGCTTGGGTCAATAAGACCAAAAAGGGCGGTTCTGCTATAAAAGTGGAACCGTTTTTGTAAAACAGATTACCATATCGGAGAAGAATACAGGAGGGTGTGGACATGATTAAAATCGGAATGTTAACAAGCGGCGGAGACTGCCAGGCTTTGAATGCAGCAATGCGCGGAGTGGTTAAAACACTTACAAACAGCGGAGAAAAAGTGGAAATTTACGGATTTTTGGATGGTTACAGAGGACTGATTTACGGGAATTACCGTATGCTCACCGGATCTGATTTTTCCGGTATCCTGACCGTTGGCGGCACCATTTTAGGTACTTCACGCACTCCTTTTAAACTGATTCATGAACCTGATGAAAATGGAATCAACAAAGTGGATGCCATGAAAAAGACCTATAAGAAACTGAAACTGGATTGTCTGGTAATTCTGGGCGGTAACGGTACGCATAAGACTGCCAATCTGCTTCGGGAAGAGGGCTTAAATGTGGTGACCCTCCCCAAGACCATAGACAATGACTTATGGGGAACCGACATGACCTTTGGTTTCCAGAGTGCAGTGGATATTGCAACCAATGCCATTGACTGCATTCATACCACTGCAGCTTCCCACGGACGTGTGTTTATCGTGGAAGTTATGGGACATAAAGTGGGCTGGCTTACGTTAAATGCCGGCATGGCAGGCGGTGCAGATATTATTTTGCTGCCGGAAATTCCCTATGACATTGACAAAGTAGTGGATGCTATCGAAAAGCGCAGCAAGAACGGCAGCCGTTTTACCATTATTGCGGTTGCAGAAGGCGCTATTTCCAAGGAAGATGCCAAGCTTTCCAAGAAGGCTTACAAAGAAAAGCTGCGCAATCGTCCTTATCCTTCCGTTTCCTATGAAGTGGCAGCACAGATTCAGGAAAAGACCGGAAGAGAAGTACGTGTAACGGTTCCCGGTCATGTACAGCGTGGCGGCAGTCCCTGCCCTTATGACCGTGTATTTGCAAGCCGTCTCGGTTCCGAAGCAGGAAAACTGATTCTGGATGGAGAATACGGCTTCATGGTTGGTTACCGTAACAGAGAAATCGTAAAAGTGCCTTTGGAAGAAGTGGCAGGTAAATTAAAGATGGTTTCTCCGGATTCCAGTATCGTAAAGGAAGGAAAATTGCTGGGCATCTGCTTCGGCGATTAGGAATAGAATGTCTTATACAGCACTTTACAGAAAGTTCCGGCCGGCTGTTTTTGAAGATGTAAAAGGGCAGGAGCATATTGTAAAAACATTGAAAAACCAAATAAAGGCGAATCGTATCGGACATGCTTATTTATTTACCGGGACCCGGGGCACCGGCAAAACCACTATTGCCAAGATATTTGCCCGTTCCGTAAACTGTGAAAACCCGGTCGACGGAAGTCCCTGCGGAACCTGTCCCACCTGTAAGGCCATCGCTTCAGGTGCCAGCATGAATGTCATTGAAATTGATGCGGCAAGTAACAACAGTGTGGACAATATCCGTGAAATTGTGGATGAGGTTTCCTATTCCCCGGCGGAGGGCAAATATAAGGTTTATATTATCGATGAAGTGCATATGCTGTCCAAGGGGGCCTTTAATGCATTGCTGAAGACGTTAGAAGAACCACCATCGTATGTGATTTTTATTTTGGCGACTACGGAAGTGCACATGCTTCCGGTAACGATTTTGTCCAGATGCCAGCGTTATGATTTTAAGCGCATCAGTATTGATACCATTGCAGACCGTATGCGGGAACTGATGAGTGCGGAAAATGTAGCCATTGAGGACCGGGCACTGCGCTATGTGGCAAAGGCTGCGGATGGTTCCATGCGTGACGGGCTGAGTCTTTTGGATCAGTGCATAGCCTTTCATCTCGGAGAAGAACTTACCTACGATATGGTGTTAAACGTGCTGGGGGCCGTGGATACCGAGGTATTCAGCAGGCTTTTCCGGTTTATATTAAAAGCGGATGTGCTGGGGTGTATTACCCTGTTGGAAGAAATTGTCATGCAGGGCAGGGAACTGACCCAGTTTGTAGGGGATTTTACCTGGTATCTGCGGAATCTGATGCTTGCCAAGGCTACCGATGATATAGAGGATGTGATTGACGTATCTTCTGAAAATCTTGCCAGACTCAAGGAAGAGGCAACGATGGCGGAAATGGATACCATTCTTAGGTACATCCGTATTTTTTCGGAACTGTCGGGTCAGATTCGATATGCGGGTCAGAAGCGTATTCTGATTGAAATGGCATTGATTAAACTTTGCAGACCCGCCATGGAGACAAAGGAGGATGCTCTTCTTGACCGTATCCGTCAGGTGGAGGAAAAAGTGGAAAATGCTGCGATTCTGCCCGAGGGTATGAACTTAGAGAACCTATATGCCGGTACAGCCGCAGGAGGCGAAATACCCCAAAAAAGGAGCAAACCGGAAATGCCCAAAGCCATTCCGGAAGATATAAAGAAGGTTGTGGCTAACTGGCCCACCATAGTAGGAAATGCGGAAAATCCCATGAAAATGTACTTAAAGGGTGCAAAACTTTCCATGGGAGGGGACAACAAACTGATGATTGTTCTGATGGACGGTCCTGCATCCGATTATTTTTTACAACATGAAAATAACCGTGAAAGTGCACAGAATATTATTTCTGAATTCTGTGGGAAAGAGGTGGAAACCGTTTTCCAGAGTGTGGGTTCCACACAGGAATTTGAGTATACTTTCCCGGATATCAGTAAAATGATTCATATGGATATTGAAATCGAAGATTAAATTTCAGGAGGAATAGAAATGGCAAAACGTGGAGGATTTCCCGGAGGTGCAATGCCCGGCAACATGAACAATCTGATGAAGCAGGCACAGAGAATGCAGCGTCAGATGGAAGAGGGCCAGAAAGAACTGGAAACAAAGGAATTTACTGCCAAGGCAGGCGGCGGTGCGGTAGAAGTGACCGTGACGGGTAAGAAGGAAATTGTATCCGTAAAACTGGCTGAAGAAGTGGTGGATCCGGAAGATATCGAGATGTTACAGGACTTAATCGTTGCCGCTGCCAATGAGGCGCTTCGTCAGGCAGAGGACGAGAATAATGCCATGATGAGCAGAATGACAGGCGGATTCGGCGGAGGATTTCCTTTCTAATGGAAATGTACAGCGGACATATCAATAAACTGATAGAAGAACTGGCAGCTCTTCCGGGAATCGGCGGAAAGAGTGCGCAGAGACTGGCGTTTCACTTAATTAACATGCCGGAGGCCAAAGTAAAACGTCTGGCGCAGACCATTGTGGATGCGAAGGAAAATGTACGCTACTGCAAGGAATGTTACACACTGACGGATCAGGATGTGTGCCCCGTCTGTGCAAATGCGCGCAGAAATCATGCGCAGATTATGGTGGTGGAAAACAGCAGGGATCTGGCGGCCTATGAAAAGACCGGTAAGTATGAAGGGGTCTATCATGTGCTGCACGGTGCCATTTCCCCTATGCTTGGCGTAGGTCCTGCCGACATAAAATTAAAGGAGCTGATTGCCAGATTGGAAAAGGATGTGGAGGAAGTAATCATTGCAACCAATTCCAGCCTGGAAGGCGAAACCACCGCCATGTATATCAGCAAATTAATCAAACCCACCGGTGTTAAGGTGACCCGCATTGCGAGCGGCGTTCCCGTCGGCGGGGATCTGGAATATATCGACGAAGTAACATTGCTTCGTGCTTTGGAAGGCAGAATCGAATTATAATCCGGCAAAATTATTATGTTTGTCCCCGGCAGGGACATGTTAAGGAGAAGAAATGAGCATTTTAAAAGAGAATTTCGGAAATACCGAAAAAGGGGAAGTAATCTATGCCTACACTCTTTCCAACAGCAAAGGTATGAGTGTGAAGGTTATGAATTTTGGTGCCAATGTCGTGGAGATCAAGGTGCCGGACCGAAACGGTAAAGTCGAAGATGTGGTACTGGGATTTGACAGTGCCGACCGTTATTTCGCAAATGGCAGCTTCTTTGGAGCGGCTGTGGGTCCCTGTGCAAACAGAACCGGTGATGCAAAGTTTGAAATGGATGGAAAGACTTATCATCTGGATGTCAATGACGGTGTGAATAATTTACATACGCATCATGATTTTGGTTACCACAAAAGAATGTGGGATGCACAGACCGGTGAGGACTTCGTACGTTTTAGCTTACAGGATGAGGACGGTAATTTAGGTATGCCCGGCAATCGTAAAGTGATACTCACCTACAGTCTCACCGAAGAGAACCGTTTTGAAATTCATTATCATATGGAAAGCGATAAGAAAACAGTATTTAATATGACCAATCATTCCTATTTCAATCTGGAGGGTCAGGGCAAGGGAACCATCGAAGATCATATTGTTTCCATGAATGCCTCTTTCTTTACTCCTGTGGTTAAGGGTGGTATTCCTACCGGTGAAATTGCGTCCGTGGAGGACACTCCCATGGATTTCAGAAAGCCTTGCAGAGTGGGAGAAAGAATTAGCGCAGATTATGAGCAGCTCAAACTCACCGGCGGCTACGACCACAACTGGGTGGTGGACGGTTATGATGGCAGTGTAAAGCTGGTTGCCTATGCCGAAGCTCCCGTAAGCGGCAGAATCATGAAAACCTACACCAATATGCCCGGTATACAGTTCTATGCGGGTAACTTTATCGGTACAGAGGAAGGAAAGGGAGGCGTCATGTATGGAAAGCGCAGCGGCCTTTGCTTTGAAACCCAGTTCTATCCGGACTCTGCAAACAAGCCCCAGTTCCCTTCCGTCATTTTCGGACCGGATCGTATTTATGACTATACCACCATATATGAATTCGGCACAAAATAAATCCCATCAAAAGTCAGGCCTTGGCAGGAAATCTGCCAAGGCTTTTTTGTCGAAAGAATCTGCGTATAGCAAACAAAGTTTGAGCAATTCCGCATTTCGTAAGGTGTATACTGTCCGCAAAAACAGAAAGTGGGGTCTATCATGGAATTGCCAAAAAATCTTGTACAGATGGGAAAGCCGGATAAAACACATAAGATTTTTATTGAAGACTATGTGATTTCTTACATAAAAAAGTGGAACCGCAGGAGTGACGGACGAGCCATGGGTCTGGCTCTATATGGAAGAAAAGAAACGGAAGGGGGACAAAAGTATTATTTTTTGTACGGTGGTGCCCATATTGATGGACTGGAAAAACGGGGGCCCTATCTTTCCCAGGCGGACAAAGAGGCCATTGCACAAAAGGGCAGGGAGCATTTTGAAGAATATGAATTCCTGGCGTGGTGTACGGTGAAGGAAGAGCTGCCGGACAGCCTTTTTGTAGCGACGCAGGGGAAGGGCATCGAAGTAAATGGGTATGCCTGTTTCTATGAAAAAAATGAGAGCATGTTAAACTATATGCTTTATATAGAAGAAAAAGAATTTCCAAAGGAGGAGCCGGAAGAAAACAGTACCGTATCTGTTAAACCGTCCAGAGGGGATTGGAATACAGAGTCTTACCGGAATGCTTTGGTATTCAAAGCGCAGACGGAGGAGACAAAGGAAAGTCAGAAAAAAGAAACATCCGGAAAAGAAACAGCATCTAAGCAACCCCAAAACAAGCCAATTCGACATATGAGCGGACTAAAGACGGCTGCGGCAGCCATGTTTATTTCTTTGTGTATTTTAGGCGTTACTACAGTCAATAGTCCTGAGAAAATTGCAAAATTAAAGAATACAGCAGGCTATCTCATGGAAGAACTGACCAGTAAAAAACTGCCGGACAAGCCCGGTGAAGCAAATAAAGAAGCACAATCTAAAAAAGATGCAGTTGCTGAAAAAGAGGCCACCATAATCAGTATCCCCGTACAGGGCCCTGCTGTTACAGAGGATGTAACACAAGCCGGTCCGAATCTGGAAGGAACACCGGCAAAAACAGATGTCTCGCAAGGGAATGAGCAGGAAAGTACAACCGCGAATGAACAGTCAGCAGAGGAGCCGGTTAACGAGCCGGTAATTTCGGAACAGGTGGCGGAGCCGATAGCATACACCGTGAAAAAAGGCGAGACCTTAAACGGAATCTGTTTAAGCAGATATGGCGGTATCTCAAAAGTTCCGGAAGTGTGCAGGCTGAATAATATTAAGAATGCGGATTCCATTGAAGAAGGACAAATCATTTTACTTCCTTAACCGTTCTGTGTTATACTATGGAAAAGGAAGAAGGAATACCATGGATGAGAAAAAGAGATCAAAGATAAAGCAGAGTAAACTCAGACTTGTCAAGCCTTTGGATGAAGGAACTTTTGAAGAGAAACTCCGAAAGCATCGTCTGAGTTTTTTATACCGGGCCTTGTTAGTCATTGTGGTCTGCATGGCGCTGGTTTTGATGATTTATATTTTATACCGGAACAAAAAATATACCGACTATGATGTAGTACGTCATGTGGATAACATTACAGTAGCAGGGACAGAGAGTATTCCGATAGGAAACAGTATTCTGGAATTCAGCAAGGATGGTGCCCGATGTATGGATGGTGAAGGAAATGTAATCTGGAACCAGACCTACGAAATGCAGAATCCCATTGTTTCTGTGTGCGGGGAGGTTGCTGCAATTGCAGATTATAATGGTCGTACCATTTATATCCAAAGCAAGGAAAAGCAGCTTGGCACCGTAACCACCAACCTGCCCATCCGCAGTATTAATGTGGCGGCAAACGGTGTTGTTGCCGTTGTGTTGGAAGATACGCAGACAACCTGGATTAATATTTATGACCCCAAGGGTAATGAACTTGTTAAATTCCATACCACAATGAAAAATACGGGTTATCCGGCTTCCGTGTGTTTATCACCGGATGCACTGCTGTGTGCGGTTTCCTATATATATGTGGATGAAGGCGTAATCAAGTCAAGAGTTGCTTTTTATAATTTTGATGAATATGGAAAAAACCAAACCGATAATCTGGTGGGCGGTTACGATTATACGGATACGGTGATTCCCTATGTGAAATTTATGAACAACTCCGTAGCCTTTGCGGTAGGTGATGAAAGCCTGATGTTCTATAATGGTAGTCAGAAGCCGGAACTGGGTTCCGTGTATTACTTTGCTTCCCGCATACGAAGCGTATTTCATAATGAAAACTATGTAGGACTGGTATTTGAAAACCGAAGCGGAGAGAATAAATATTGTCTGGAGATTTATAACAAAAGCGGTAATCTGGTGAAAAAACGTGATTTTAATATGGAATACACCGATATCGTCTTTTACGGGGACAACTATATCATATATAATGAAGAGAACTGCCTGATTTATACCATGGACGGCCGGTTAAAATACGATGGCGCCTTTAAGGAAAGTGTGAAAATGATGTTGCCGTCCCAGACAAAATTCCGTTACACTATAATTACAGATGATTCATTGGAAACAATCCAATTGAAGTAGGGGAGAGAATATGAACTGGTTATTGATTATTATTGCAGTATTACTTATCTGGCGGGTGGCTGAAGGAATTCACAGAGGAATGATAAAAGAACTGATTTCTTTTATTTCACTGGCTTTTTTGTGTGTGGCCGCCATTCTGGTCTGGAACATTCTGACCAACTATATGCAGAAGGATATCTTTAAGATTATAGTTGCTGTATTGCTTTTACTGATTCTTCTCATTGCACATAAAATATTGGGGATTGTATTCTTCTCCGCCAAACTTGTTTCGCATCTGCCGGTTATCCATTCCGCAGATAAATTACTGGGTGCCCTGATTGGGGTACTGGAAACGGTTCTGATTGTGTGGATTTTATTCACGTTCAGTGATCGAATGGGCACTCTTGGTGATATTATTATTGAAAGTGCGGGACAGTATAAGTTTACTCGGGTTTTGTATGATCATAACCTGCTCCAGACACTTCTTGGAAATGTATTCAAAAAATAATCTTCCTTTTGGGAAAATGGTTCTGGAACTAATTGAGATTTTTAGAATATAAGTTTAAAAGGTACTCTCCATAACAGGAAGGTACCTTTTTCATTATCCCGCTTAACTTAATGTGTTGGTTTTAAGTATTTCAATTTTGACCTGTCAAAATGACGGAAAAGACTACACCGGTTCATGGCGAAGCTTTTTCGATAGTCAGATAAACTGGTAGTTGTCAAACAAATGAGCATTTATTTAGATTTTATCATTTTGCGCTGATGCCCATTGGGGGAGAATAGGTGCAAAATTCATTTTTCTCTGAAAACGCTGATATTTTACACTTTTCTTTCAGCGTATTTATGGATTTTCAAAATTCCTACCTACATTAATTGCTAAAATATCAGCGTATTTTCTGTTTTTTCCTAAATGCGCTGATTTAGACCTCTAAAAACTCAGCGTTTTTGGCAAATATGAGTCAAGTCCAAATTTGTGTGTAAATTCATCCTTCAGTTACAGTGAGTTATTTAT
>CAMEIX010000009.1 GCA_945919075.1 uncultured Lachnospiraceae bacterium | reverse complement strand
ATGAAAACAGGGAATTTAGACGCTTTTTTCAAGGAAAAGTGCTTGACAAAAAACACCCAAACCACAGGACACAAGGTTCAAAGTCGTAAGTCCAGAAAATAAAACAAGCCCACAGCAAGTCCACAAGAATGACGTAAGCCCATGCGTCGGCTTTGCTGGACGCACATAAAAAGGCTCAACCCCTTGTAAACAAAGGGCTGAGCCAATGAAGTCAATTAATACTCAAACAGTATTTAATTACTCAATGATAGTAGCAACTCGGCCTGAACCTACGGTTCTACCACCCTCACGGTCGGATGGTGTTGTATTTAGAAACTTATTTGTTACGGATTTTGCCGTTTTTTACCTCATTTTATGGATATTTTACCTATTATTTTTACTTTTTCCGGGGGAAATGTAGCACTGGAGTATCACGATTTCCGGCAAATTCCGGCGTATCACACCTTGATATCTTCCTCAAAGTGCCGCTACTTTTTCGTCCACCTTGGTGATATCATAGCATGGTCGAAAGGGAATGTAAATCAAAATCTACCATGATTCGTTCGACCTTCGTTGATTAGTGGCTGGATGGGCGAACCAGGAACTATTTTTGATACTTGATTATGGCAGATAGAATTTGATGAGCGAACCAGGAATCAGGTGTAGGTGTCATTGTAGGAGTGTGATACGTAGCTATATTCGCTGTCTAAAACATTCCGTAATAGCTTTGATTAAAACAATTACACATTAAAAAAGGAAGCCGGACGCATCCAACTCCCTTAGGCATAGTCCGCAGACGTCCGCCGCAATTCTGTAATATATTATGCCATATCGAATTCTTTTATGCAATAGTTCTGCCGAAATTTATATATATTTCTTCAACAAATTTAATTTGCTTCGTGTATCCGTATATACAATTGTATTAAATATAGATGTCGAAACCTTACCTCGCAGTTCTTCACAACTTTTCTCAAACATACGGACAAATGCTATTATTTTCTTCTTTGGACACTCTAACAATTTCATCATAAAGCTTATTAAAATTACATAATCTACAATAGATTCAAATGTAACATTACCGATTCCAGTTTCAGCACTAATATATTTTGCTATTCGTGTATTTACTTTACCAGTCTTAAATCGAGCATCAAAAACAGTATTATTATGTGCTACTGCATTTCTCAAATCTTTCAATGCATACACAATTATCGCTAGCAATTTGCCGTCCCTATCGTATGAAGACTTTATTCCAATGCTTTTAGATACCTTTTTCCCTACAGTTGTTTCCAGACAATCAACAAACGTACCAAATTCGCCAAGACTAATCAATTCAAATATTGCCCAAATTGGAAGCGGCTGATCTTTGTCATAATAATGATTTACAATAAATCTTTTGCCATAATCCCTAGAAATCAGACTATAAACCTTATTCCTAAGATTCATTCTTTTATTAATTGCTTTCTTATAGTCGTTACTCCCAAGAGGAAATGATTTATAATCCGTAAGTAATTTTGCATAAATATCTGCAAATCTTTTACTTTTGACTTCATCCAAAATCACTTCCAACACATAATTTTTAAATGTGGTTTCCAAAAACATTATCTCCGGATAAAACATTGTTTTCATTGCCATATCAAAATCATATATCGCCTGCACTTCATCAAAAGAATTAAAGGTATATGTATTAGCAGGATTGTTGTGATAACGGTATCCTTTATATCCATGAAAATAGCCCATATATCTGAGTTTTTTCTTATCATTACTACCTTTAATATTTATTCCTTTTACATCTCGCATATATCCCATCAATGCATTTATACTTTTAGGTTTCTTCTGCATTTATCCCATACTCCTTTACCAATACAATATGTTCTTCACGATAATTCTATAGGTAACTACAGCGAAATGTCAACACTACATTTCAAAGATAAGTGTCAATTTTGTTTAATTCTATCCGTTTCACCAAATGCTTCTTCAATAATTATTCAAGTAAAAATACACATCATTTATAATCATATGTACTTTTACCTAATTTTTTATCATATGACATTTACGGAATTAATGCTAGTTATTCATTTTTGAGAAACAGCCTACATAAACTCCCCTTCCGTCCAGTCAAACAAGTAATCTGGATCATTCCAATACTTCATTTTCCCAAACTCTCGCTCATATACCCCAAATTTCCGCCTTGCTTTCTTCAATGTCTGCTCATACTCAAGGTGATTAAACGGAACATAAAGCTCCGCCTCTTCTTCACTACATCCAACCGTACGCAAGTGAAGGTTTTTATCCGGACACATAGGGTTCACTTCAGATATCCACTTCACAGGTTCAAGCCTGCACTGGCTATGCTCATAAACCGTCTCAAAATATTCTTCCCACGAATACTGCCTCTTGTATTCATCGTAAATCTCCAAATCCGTTTGATGCTCCCGGTAAAACATCTCAAGCTTCTGAAAACTATCAAACATTTTATGCTTCTGAAACAACGGGCGCCAACCGCAACTTAATTTATTTAGATGACACCGATATCCAAGATATGGCTCATCTACGATAGTGTACTCCTCTCCAAGCACACCCCACTCCGATTTCTCAGCAAAACAAGTCTGCATCAATTCCTTATTCCGGCTCATAAAATAATAATTAGTTCCCACAACTATCCTTCCTTTCTTCCTAACAGAAAATATCCTCTTATCCGTACCACTCTTTGGTTCTGATAAAAGGATATCTCACTATCAATCATTTGTCATTGGACGTATAGTCCAAAATATTTACGCTACATTCTGCAAGTGCTGGGCATAGCACAAATAACACTTAGTCCAAGGCTCTTGCGCCACCTTATACAAGCCTATATTCATGGGCTGTCCCTGTAAAACCAGAAGTTCTTCCATATGTACATCAAGCAAATTACTCAAGGCACATAGTTTCTCTACGGAGGGAAGAATTTGCCCTTTAAACCAACGGTATATAGGCTGTGGACAGGATAGGTTCAGGTAGTCTTGGATATACTTTACATCGTATCCTGCCAGTTTTATCATAATTTTCAATTTTTGTCCGGTACGTTGTTGGTCGATTGGGTGATACATTGAATCTCTCCTTTCCCCCAAATGACGGCTGTTACCTTTTCCCTGCAATTAAGTCTTTATTCATACTTATACTTCATCCCATATAATAAGGAATTTCAGCTTATATTTAAGTTTCCATGATAGAGTTATATCAACAACTCTAAAAGCACAAAAACCAAAATTGCCACACCAGCTCCAAGTAGCCCCATTAAAAACTTTTGATAGGGGAGTTTTGCATCTTCCCTCACCTTATCCAGTTCATCCAATCGCTTTCCTTCTGAAAAAGCAACAATTTCTTTATAAGTTCGAATATTGTGCTTCTTATAGAATTTTTCAAGTTTTACTGCATATGCGCAAGCAATCACTATTATACAAATAGAAACAATAAGTCCGGGTACTCCAAAGAATTTAGCCAGTGGCACAAAAGATAGAATTCCTATGCCAAGTAATATTGCATACACCCTTCCGTAGTGATTAAACTCCATAATATCTGCTTCTTTAATTTCTTCTCTCATTGCATCAATATCTCCTTTTATTAATTGATCAAGAGAGATGTCAAATACCTGGCTCAAAAGGAGCAGACTATTAATGTCTGGATAACTCTTTCCATTTTCCCAGTTCGATATAGTCTGTCTGGTAACAAATACTCTGTCTGCCAACTCCTCCTGCGATAATTTCATATTTGCCCGATACTTTTTAATTTGTGCATGTAACTCCATGCTAAATCCTCCTTTCATAATATGGCCTCTCTCAATCTGAGTCCATACTATGACAGTCCTTCAGATTTTTCTATCAAAGGTCTTTTACATTTACCCAAAAGCTCACAAAAATCCCTATGTAAAAGGTCTTTTACATATCTATTTCAGAGCAAAATACCTAAAGCAAGAAATCAAAATAATCGGTTAATCATTAAACATGTGATAAATATTTTTTCCGAATTCTTGCCACATATCTGTCCAAGGACCAAATATAGCACACACAAAGATAACAAATAAAATTACAGCTATAGCAATCACTGCCTTCTTTTTTAGCGCAGTTAATTTATTACCATATACAACCAGCAGTTCGTTAAGTTTTGCAAGTTCCAATGCAAGAGCATCTGTTTTGCTTTGACCTTCCGAAATTTCTATTTTCTCTCCCAGCAAATCACTAACCTCTACATCTAACACTTCTGCTAATTGTATTAATAACTCTGCATCTGGAACAGAAAGTCCCTTTTCCCATTTTGATATGGTTTGTCTAACAACATTTAAACGAGTCGCTAACTGTTCCTGAGAAAATCCTTTTTCTTTTCTCATTGTTTTCAAATTGTCACTGAACATGCTATGTTCCTCCTTACTTTTGTTAATCGAATCATACCAAATAAAGCCGCATTGCCACAAGCAACGCGTATTAACAATTCCATTTTATAGGGATTTTTAATCTAAACTCTTTCGTCTTCATTATATTTCTTCTCCGTTCGTTAATATAAAATTCCGCTTAAATTCAACACCAACTACTTCTGCAATTTCATTTAGATCATCAATAGTAAAACTCCCTCTCTTCATCTTTGCATTAAAACTTTGGGGAGATTTACCTAATCTTCGTGCCAGTTCAGCCTCACTCATATTACATCTAACGCACAAAACTTTAATTTGTTCAGATATTGTCATAACACAATCCTCCTAATGATAATATTATAAATGTTTTCATTGATAAAATCAACGTTTGCATTAAGCATATTCATCTTTTTCATCCACCTTACCTTCTTCAAAGTAGTTCATGTAGTTTTCTACGACACCCCACGCCCCAAAAACACTCCACATTTCCGACATACTTTCTGCCTCTTCTACCCGACTCACTTTTCCAACATACATTCATTATCCCTGTCAATATTTCCAACACAAAATTTCCTTTCCAACCCGTTTTTCCGACATACCCACTCACGCATAGTAAAAGGAGGCGCTCTCGCACCTCCCTTATCACTACCTACTCAATCCAGCCACCTTCTGCTGCACCCATTCCCCAATGCTCCGCAAAAACTTCTCCAACATATTCATTCCGCCGATTGTAAACTGCCTCATGAAATCATATGCCTTTTCCAGCTTCTCCCGAAGTCTCGAATTCTCCCGCTTCAATTCCTGGTTCTCAGCCTTCAGGTTTCCATTTTCATAGGTCAAATCCATAATTCTCTCAAAATACTCATGCTCTCTTTCACTTGCCGGAGTATCTTTGAAATAATCATAAATCTGCTCTGCCAGCACAGCCCTTTTCTCAGCCTTGTCTGCATCTTCCTGCAACATATCAAGTTTCTGAACCTGCCTCTCCACCTCATTTGTCTTATCCGTTAAATCCTGCTCCACCTTCTCTAGTTTTGCATATTTGTCGGCAATCTTGGTGGTTAGCCGTTCTTCCGCTTCGTAACCTTTTTGCAGGTTTGATGCCAATGTCTCCAACTGTTCCGTCTGTACTTTAAGCGCTTCCTGTCCAGATACAACCTTATCCATAACAGCTTCCAATTCAAGTTCTGCTTCCTTTGCCGCCTCTGCCGCTCTCTCCCTGCGGTAATCCGACAATTCCATATTGCCCCTCGGATTAGAACCTTTATATAATCTGTCCCAGCCAAGCCTTTCCATCATCATCTTCTGCAAAACCATCTTCTGGGTTTCCACCCAATCCACGCCACCATGCTTGTTACGCTTCATCTGCGGTACCTGGTTTCCGTTCTTGTCCGTCTGCCACACCAATTCACCGCTTTCCGTGGTTGCCTGTCTCATGGTAGTAGGGTATCCGATGTCTTCAAACATCTGTGAAAATACATTCTGGACAGGTGCTCCGCTTTTGGAATGTGTTGTATACGGAATATATGTCATATGAATATGGGGAGAATTTTCATCCCCATGATATGTCATATGATGCACTACCAGTCCTGCATCAAAAGGTGGCTTCCACTCCGGATCATCCAGTTCCTTCTGCGTTACCACACATACCTCCGGTAGCTCCAAAAGATATATTGCAAAGTCATCCAGCAATGCCTGAGCCTTATCTGCATCCTCCAGATTCAGATTAAATCCGGTATCCCGCATATCGCCAATCTGCCAGATAATCTCATAAGTTAGATGCTTCTGCTTATCCTGCTTTATCTTTTCATAATAAGTTTTCGGAAATCTCTTTCCTCTGCCCTTCTTAATTTCCTTCTCCCGCCATTCCTGATAAGATGCGGCAAACAGCTTATCATAAACCTGTTCCAGAGTAATATCCTCATCCTTTGTATACACCAGGTTCAGATATCGCCGTTCCTCTACAGAGTTTGGTGGAATATGCTCTCTGAGATTATGCTCCAGATTCGGCTTGCTATACATGGCACCACTTATGGTCTTCTTTTTCGTATTCGCCATCCAATCCCTCTCTTCTTATCCGTGTTTTGCTTGATTAACATCTTCCTTAATAATTCTCTGCTCATGTCGCAGTCCTCCTTTCTTTGGGTTCCCCATCATCTTCTCTTCCCTAAAGTAATGTCCCCTTATTGGTTTGGGGTAAACCCCAAACACAAACGGGGCAAGCGTTTTGTCGCTTGATCTCGAATACATCTGCTCCTACCAGCACTAACCTAAATTTTGATGCCATCATCCGGTATTCGCATCTGTATGTTGATGCAACCTTTAGGAAAATTTCTTATCTCTGCATCAACCCGAGAAATTCTCTATCAGCAGGTGCGTCACTTTCGTCTCCCTTTTTCAAAAAGTACTCCACTTTTTGACGCACCTTTTTGAAAAGTGCTCCACATTGTGACTCACCTATGAAAGTACTCCATCCGACAGGTGCGTCACTTTCGTCTCCCTTTTCCAAAAAGTACTCCACTTTTTGACGCACCTTTTCGAAAAGTGCTCCACATTGTGACTCACCATACCGAGCAATCGTCCAATGCATCCAGCCACACTTGCATTTCCCCAGTAAGCATTAATCTTACATACTCTATCGGATCATCAATAGCCAGTGCATCCATCTTGCCCTGAGAATTAGGAGTGGTCCGAAGACCTTGCTCCCACTTCCCACAGTCCAGACTAATAATGGTATTATCATCATAGTGAATAACATTTACAGTATTATTCTGTTCGTTGTAAAATCCTCTCACCAATCTCACGACCATCCACCTGCCCTTCTGAAACGCTTCTCCGTCTCCATGTCCACCAGATTGTTTTTCAGTTCCCCGGTTGCTTCCGCATTGAGCAAATCTGCCACCTGCTTCTGCTTGTTCGGGTAAAGGTGCCCGTAGATATTCATAGTAGTATTTACAGAATCATGTCCGACTCTCTGTGCGATAACCAATGGCTGCATCCCTTTCTCGATGAGCAAAGCTATGTGCGAATGTCGTAGGTCATGAACACGAATTGGCTTTAACTTCGCCTGCTCCGTTTTCTGCTTCATCTTCTTCTGTATCGCCCTGTCAGTTATCGGAAAGATTCTCTCCTCCGGCATCAATTCATACTGCCTGTCCAAAAACTGTTTTATTTCATCCTGCAAAAACTGCGGAATGGTAATCTTACGATTAGAACTTTCCGTTTTCGGTGCAGTGATATAATCCGTCTTATTTCTTCTGAAATAAGTCTTAGAGATACTTACTGTACCACCCTCCAAATCAATATCAGATTCAGTGAGTGCTAATAATTCTCCCACCCTACAACCTAACCAGAATAACATCAGGAATATAATACGATACATCTCTTCCTCTTCCGTAAAACACTGTATAAACACCTCAAACTCATCCTTCGTCCAGAAATTCAGTTCTTTGGCATTTGCCCGTCCCATCTTATCCACTTTCTTGCAAGGATTATCTTTCAGGTCATAAAACCGCTCCGCATGATTAAATAATGCAGTGAGCTGATTCTGTATCATCCGAAGATATGTTGGCTTATACTCCTGATTCAAAAGTGCATTCTGCCATTTGATGATATCCACTGCAGTAATATCATTCATCTGCTTATCTCCAAAGTATGGCAGGATTTTCGTTTCTATCAGAGTCCGCTTCGTCATAATGGACCGTTCCTTTAGTCTCGGTGCCTTATCATCAAAATACACATCCACAAAGGAAGAAAGCTTCATATCCATACTGGAACTCTGTCTCTGTAGGAATTCACGCTCCCACTCCAATGCCTCCTTCTTGGTGGCGAATCCTCGTTTCATCTTGGACTTACTCTCACCAAGCCAATCCCTGTAATTGCATTTGCAATACCAGGTGTTACGTTTCTCATCCTTATAAACCGGCATAATCATTACCTCTCTTTCTCGTAGTCGGAATACCCGGAATTTCCCCGGGCATTCCTTTTCAGTTGTCAAAGTTCATCTATTCTGCCTCAGCAAATCCGTAGCACTTCTTCTCGAAATATGCTCTGGGAATGGAACCGGCTTTGGTGAAGTAACCTTCACTTTTTAATTCCTTATTCCATTCACGGATAACTGCGTAGGCGGTTGATTCTGCAATTCCCAGAAGCTCTGCGACTTCTTTAGCAGATAAATAGCGATTCGTCATTCTCCTTCCTCCCTTCTCTAAAAGTTATGTACTGTCTTGCACATGACGCTCACCTCCCTTTTTTGTAAGTAACATTATTGTTACTCTTTGTGTTTTTGATTATACAGTAACTTATTCGTTTCTGTCAACAGATGAAAGAAAAATTTTTCTCTCTTATGAAAAAGCAGATTATTTATTAATTTTTCATTATAATATTTTCTTTCCTGTTACATACGCAAATTCCATTTGCTATACAGTAACTTTTATGTTATTGTATATATCAGAAACTAACTTGTTACTATCTAATAATGCTTGGAGCAGATATTATAAAACGAAGCTATACTTAGTCATACGCAGTTTTACTAATGATTGCTCCACAATGAATTGAAAGGAGAACAACGATGGCTATTGGTGAACGAATAAAGCGAATCCGGAATTTCCGCAAACTGACACAGGCACAGCTTGGTGAAGCTGTTGGTTTGTCAGACGTACGAATCCGTCAATATGAGATTGGAAACCGCACCCCGAAAGAAGATATGATACAGGAGATAGCAAAAGCCCTTGACTGTAACTACCGCTCCATCTACGAGCCTACCCTCTACGCTGCAGAAGATGTAATGTATACCCTCTTTGAACTGGATGAGCACTACAACATGTCTCTATATGAAGTAACAAATCCTGATGATCAAACTGAGAAACATATTGCAGTCGGTTTTGATTATTCTTTATTGGATGATTTCCTGAATACCTGGAAAAAGAAAAAAGAGGACTTAGCCTCCGGTAAAATAACCCAAGAAGAGTATTTTGAATGGAAGATTAACTGGCCACACAAAGAAGATTGAAATTCGACGTGTATCACGCGCGTATCACAAACCCATTTTGAGTGAAAAACTTGAAATGGGTTTTTCCTTTGTTCGCTAATCTTTTTATCGAAACGTCACCTCTCCTGACGGCTCGGTCGTGGCATTCGCCACATCTTTCAAAGCTTGAAAAATCGTCTTGTCGAGCAAGCTCAACCGCCGATTTTTCAAGCTTTTCAGACGTTTCTCATTGCTAACACGCAAAAACCGCAACTCCTCATATCATGAGGAATTGCGGCTAAATTCTAAGTTTCTATGATACTATATCAAAGATTACTCAATGATTGTAGCAACACGACCTGAACCTACTGTTCTACCACCCTCACGGATAGCGAAAGTAAGACCCTGCTCCATAGCGATAGGATGGATCAGTTCGATGGTCATTTCTACGTTATCACCAGGCATGCACATTTCTGTACCTGCAGGAAGCTGGCAAACACCGGTAACGTCAGTTGTACGGAAGTAGAACTGAGGACGGTAGTTGTTGAAGAAAGGTGTATGACGTCCACCTTCATCCTTGGTCAGAACGTATACCTGAGCGGTAAATTTCTTGTGGCAGGTAACAGTGCCGGGTTTTGCGATAACCTGACCTCTTTCGATGTCGGATCTCTGGATACCACGAAGAAGAGCACCGATGTTATCACCAGCCTGAGCTTCGTCAAGTAACTTACGGAACATTTCGATACCGGTTACAACAGATTTCTGCTTCTCTTCCTTGATACCAACGATTTCTACTTCATCGTTAAGATGAAGAACACCACGTTCTACTCTACCGGTAGCAACAGTACCACGACCGGTAATGGTGAATACGTCTTCTACAGGCATAAGGAAAGGCTTATCGGTATCACGCTGAGGATCAGGAATGTAGGAATCTACGGTATCCATTAATTCCATGATCTTGTCGCCCCATTCGCCGTTGGGATCTTCAAGAGCCTTAAGAGCGGAACCCTTGATGATAGGGCAGTCGGTGAAGTCATATTCTTCAAGCTGTTCTGTGATTTCCATTTCTACTAATTCAAGAAGTTCAGGATCGTCTACCATATCGCACTTGTTCATGAAAACAACGATGTAAGGTACACCTACCTGACGGGAAAGAAGGATGTGTTCCTTAGTCTGAGCCATAACACCATCGGTTGCAGCTACTACAAGGATAGCACCGTCCATCTGTGCAGCACCGGTAATCATGTTCTTTACATAGTCAGCATGGCCCGGGCAGTCAACGTGAGCATAGTGTCTCTTCTCGGTCTGATACTCAACGTGTGCGGTAGAAATGGTAATACCACGTTCTCTTTCTTCGGGAGCTTTATCGATGTTCTCGAAGTCTACTTTTTCATTACCTGCTACTCTTTCTGCAAGTACTTTGGTGATTGCAGCGGTAAGAGTAGTTTTACCATGGTCAACGTGACCGATGGTACCAATGTTACAATGGGCTTTGGTTCTTTCAAATTTAGCTTTAGCCATTATTAAAGTCCTCCTAAATAATTTTTGATTTAATTTAAAGTTTTAAGCAAAAAATCTTCTTGCTTCGTACTCGGCTATTTCTCATTATATTAGAAACAGCCGAGATTTTCAAGCATTTTTTATCTGATTACTTACTTCTGTCTGCAAGTACTTTATCCTGTACGTTCTTAGGAACGGGTTCGTACTTTTCGAAGAACATGGAGTAGTTACCACGTCCCTGAGTAGAAGAACGAAGTTCAGTGGAATAACCGAACATTTCAGCAAGAGGAACAAGAGCTCTTACAATCTTGCCGCCGCCGATATCGTCCATGGACTGAATCTGTCCACGCTTTGCGTTTAAAGAACCAATTACATCACCCATGTATTCTTCGGGCATGGTTACTTCTACTTTCATGATGGGCTCAAGAAGTACGGGAGCTGCCTTCTGCATAGCTTCCTTAAATGCCATGGAACCGGCAATGTGGAATGCCATTTCAGAGGAGTCGACTTCATGATAAGAACCATCGTATACATTTGCATGAACACCAAGTACAGGGAATCCGCCAAGGATACCTGCCTGAGCTGCTTCCTTGATACCTTCACCGACTGCAGGGATGTATTCCTTAGGAATAGCACCACCGACAACAGTGGATTCGAATAACAGGGTAGGAGGCTCATTGATAAGAATGTTAGCCTTGGGATCAAACTCGAATTTCTCACAGTTTGCTTCCATGGGCTCAAACTTAACTTTACAGTGACCGTACTGACCACGACCACCGGACTGCTTAGCATACTTGTATTCCTGATCAACAGCCTTGGTAAAGGTTTCCTTGTAAGCAACCTGAGGAGCACCAACGTTTGCTTCTACCTTAAATTCACGGAGCAGACGGTCAACGATGATTTCCAGGTGAAGTTCACCCATACCTGCGATGATGGTCTGACCAGTTTCCTGATCGGTATGAGCACGGAAGGTAGGATCTTCTTCAGCAAGCTTTGCCAAAGCTTCACCCATCTTGCCCTGACCAGCTTTGGTCTTAGGCTCGATTGCAAGCTCGATAACGGGTTCAGGGAATTCCATGGACTCAAGGATTACGGGATGCTGTTCGTCACAGATTGTATCACCGGTAGTAGTAAACTTAAATCCTACTGCTGCAGCGATATCACCGGAATATACCTTTTCCAATTCAGTTCTCTTGTTTGCGTGCATCTGAAGGATACGACCAACACGTTCCTTCTTATCTTTGGTTGCGTTGAGTACGTAGGAACCGGAGTTAACGGTACCGGAGTACACACGGAAGAATGCTAACTTACCTACGAAGGGGTCAGCCATGATCTTGAATGCCAAAGCTGAGAAAGGTTCTTCATCAGAAGAATGTCTTTCTACTTCATTACCATCCAAATCGGTACCCTTGATAGCAGGGATATCGGTAGGAGCGGGCATATACTCAAGAATTGCATCCAATAACTTCTGAACACCCTTGTTACGATAAGCAGAACCGCAGCAAACAGGGATTGCCCTACAATCACAGGTTGCAGTTCTTAAAACTTTCTTCATTTCTTCTACAGAAGGTTCTTCACCCTCTAAGTACATCATCATTAAGTCATCATCTAATTCACAGATTTTCTCAACAAGTTCTGCACGATACAGTTCTGCATCATCCTTCATATCTCCAAGATCATCTGTAACAGTGATGTCATCGCCCTTATCATCATTGTAGATATAGGCTTTCATCTCGAACAGGTCGATGATTCCCTTGAATTCATCTTCCTTGCCGATAGGCAGCTGCAAGCAGATTGCATTCTTGCCAAGTCTGGTCTTAATCTGTTCTACAGCGCCGTAGAAATTCGCACCAAGGATGTCCATCTTATTGATGAAGGCCATACGGGGTACGTTGTAGGTATCTGCCTGACGCCATACGTTTTCAGACTGGGGTTCCACACCACCCTTTGCACAGAATACACCGACAGCACCATCCAGTACACGAAGGGAACGTTCAACTTCTACGGTGAAGTCAACGTGTCCGGGGGTATCGATGATGTTGATACGATGCTCAAGAGCGCCGGGCATGGGTTTTGTCTCTTTTTCAAGAGTCCAGTGGCAGGTTGTAGCTGCGGAAGTAATGGTAATACCTCTTTCCTGTTCCTGCTCCATCCAGTCCATGGTTGCAGTACCTTCATGAGTATCACCAATCTTATAGTTAATACCGGTATAGTAAAGAATACGCTCGGTCAATGTAGTTTTACCTGCATCGATGTGAGCCATAATACCGATGTTTCTGGTTCTCTCTAATGGATATTCTCTTCCAGCCAAGGTTTTTTCCTCCTTATTTTAGTAGCATGGTTGATATGCCGGATTAGAAGCGGTAATGAGCAAATGCCTTGTTTGCTTCTGCCATTTTGTGCATATCTTCTTTTCTCTTTACTGCAGCACCGGAGTTTCCAGCGGCATCAAGAATTTCGTTAGCCAGTCTGTCTTCCATGGTCTTTTCGCCTCTCTTACGAGAAAACATTACCAACCAGCGAAGACCGAGAGCCTGACGACGATCAGGTCTGACTTCGATAGGTACCTGATAGGTAGCACCACCGATACGTCTTGCCTTTACTTCCAGAACAGGCATGATATTGTTCATAGCCTCTTCAAAAACTTCGAGAGCGGGCTTTCCAGCCTTCTCTTCAACTTTAGCAAATGCGCCGTATACAATCTTCTGAGCAACACCCTTCTTACCATCTAACATTACGTTGTTGATAAGCTTGGTAACTACTTTATTGTTGTATAAAGGATCTGCTAAAACGTCTCTTTTCTGAATATGTCCTTTACGTGGCACGGTTCTTCCCTCCTTAATAATTGTAATGCTTGCGCATTAGTTTAATTAAATCATCGGTACTCACAATTGTTTCCCTAGTGTTCGTGCGGTATATCTGCATAGTACAGAATTCCAACACTCAAATAGTTCCGTTATGTGAATCCAGTTTTGCAGGCTGTAAATTACTTGCCAGCCTTAGGTCTCTTTGCACCATACTTGGAACGAGCCTGTTTTCTGTTAGCAACTCCCGCAGTATCCAAAGTACCTCTGATGATGTGGTATCTGGTACCGGGTAAGTCTTTAACTCTACCGCCTCTGATCAGTACAACACTATGCTCCTGTAAGTTGTGACCTTCACCGGGAATGTAGCTTGTTACTTCGATTCCGTTGGAAAGACGTACTCTGGCGATTTTTCTAAGTGCAGAGTTAGGCTTCTTAGGGGTAGCAGTCTTAACAGCAGTACATACACCTCTCTTCTGAGGAGAAGAAGTATTGATTGCTTTCTTGTGAAGGGAGTTGAATCCTTTCTGTAAAGCAGGTGCTGTGGACTTCTTTTCAGTTGTCTGACGTCCTTTTCTTACTAACTGGTTAAATGTTGGCATTCTGTTTCACCTCTTTCTTCTTATAAAATGAATTGTTTTGTTCTGTGCAAAAATGCATAACAAAAAGAAATGCATTTGCGTGCACACTAAGATAGTATACTTTCTCGCAAATGCATTGTCAACAAAAATTTATTTGATTTTTCGTCTTTTAACCAATAATTATGAAAGTCCACCGAATTACCGGCCGATTTCCTTTAAATATCTGGAAAGTGCATCCTGCCAGGAGGGCAAACGTTCAAATCCGTTTTCACTTAATTTCTCCTTGCTCATACGACTGTTTTCGGGACGTTTCGCTTTTGCCTTGTATTCTGCTGCTGAAACAGGACTGACTTTGATGTCGATTCCTGCCTGCTTAAAGATTTCACAGGCAAATTCATACCAGGTACAGATGCCTTCGTTGGTTGCGTGATAAATACCGTACTTTTCAGTCTGTACCATATCCACCAGAAGTCTTGCCAGATCATAGGTATAGGTGGGGGAGCCGAACTGATCATTTACCACCGTCAGACTGTCATGGTCTTCTGCCAGACGGAGCATGGTCTTAATGAAGTTCTTGCCGTTGACCCCAAACACCCAGGCAATCCTGACAATAAAATACTTTTCCAGATTATTCTGTACCGCAAGTTCGCCTTCGTACTTGGTTTGTCCGTAGACATTGAGCGGTGCTCTCTCGTCATCCGGCTCCCATGGACGGGTACCCTTTCCGTCAAAGACATAATCGGTACTGATATAAACCATTTTGAGATCCAGTTCTTTACAGACTTTTGCGATATTTTCCGTTCCTTCGGCGTTGACTTTCCGGCAGATTTCCACATTCTCTTCCGCTGCATCCACCGCAGTGTAGGCAGCACAGTGAATAACGGCATCCACACCGGCTTCTTTTACAACCTTATCCACACTCGCTTTGTCGGTAATGTCCATCTCTTCGATATCCACACCGACTGCCTCTATATTTCTTTTTTCACATTCTTTTACCACATCATAACCAAGCTGGCCTTTTACGCCTGTTACCAATACTCTCATGGAATGCTCCTTCATAAACGCCCCTATCAGCGCTTTCTTTTTACCAAAAAGGATTTCCGGCGAACCGGAAACCCTTTCTATACTTCATTTACAAATTATTCTTCGACTGTAACTGCTTCTTCCTCAGCAAGTTCTTCTGCGGTTTCGGCATATGCTTCTGCGATTTCTTCTTCATCAGAAAAGTCGATTTCATCAAATAAATCTGCATTGATATCGTCTGTGCTTAAGTGTGTGGTATGGTATCTCTTCATACCGGTACCAACAGGGATAAGCTTACCGATGATAACATTTTCTTTCAGACCAATCAGAGGATCGATCTTGCCCTTAATTGCTGCCTCCGTAAGAACCTTGGTGGTTTCCTGGAAGGATGCGGCAGACAGGAAGGAATTGGTTGCAAGAGCAGCCTTGGTAATACCGAGCATTACCTGCTTTCCTTCTGCGGGCTCCTTGCCTTCTGCAATGAGTTTCTCATTCATTTCCTCAAAGTCAAGGACATCAACCAAAGTGCCGGGCAGGAAGTCTGCATCTCCATTGTTCTCAATGCGGATTTTCTTCAGCATCTGGCGAACAATGACTTCGATATGCTTATCGGCAATATCTACACCTTGCAGACGGTATACACGCTGAACTTCACGAATCATATAATCCTGAACAGCACGGATACCTTTAATCTTCAACAGGTCGTGAGGATTTACACTACCTTCTGTCAGTTCATCACCGGCCTCTAAGATCTGGTCGTCTACAACTTTGATACGGGAGCCGTAAGGAATCAGATATGCCTTACTTTCACCGGTCTCGTCATTGGTAACAACCACTTCACGTTTCTTCTTGGTATCGCGAATCTCCACTTTGCCGCCGAACTCTGCGATAATGGCAAGACCCTTGGGCTTTCTTGCTTCGAAAAGTTCTTCAACACGGGGAAGACCCTGGGTAATATCATCACCCGCAACACCACCGGTATGGAAGGTACGCATGGTAAGCTGTGTACCGGGTTCACCGATGGACTGTGCAGCAATAATACCAACTGCTTCACCAACCTGAACGGCTTCACCGGTTGCCATGTTGGCACCATAGCATTTTGCACAGATACCGTTGTGGCATCTACAGGTCAGAATGGTACGAATCTTAATACCACCCTTTACTTTTCCATCCTCATTAACCGTGATCACTTCCTTGCCGTCTTCTGTCTTACAACCCTTTAAGATACGGGCTGCACGGCTGGGGGTAATCATGTGATTTCTCTTTACGATTCTGTCACCGTTTGCATCAAACAGGGATTCGCATGTAAAACGTCCCGTAATTCTGTCTTTTAAGCTTTCGATGGTTTCCTTACCATCCATAAATGCTTCTACCACAAGTCCGGGAAGTTCTGCCTTTCCTTCGGAACAATCTGTTTCCCTGATGGAAAGTTCCTGGGAAACGTCAACCATTCTTCTGGTTAAGTAACCGGAGTCAGCGGTACGAAGAGCGGTATCGGACAAACCTTTACGAGCACCATGTGCAGACATAAAGTATTCCAAAACGTCAAGACCTTCACGGAAGTTAGACTTAATGGGCAACTCGATGGTACGACCGGTTGTATCTGCCATAAGTCCACGCATACCTGCTAACTGTTTAATCTGCTGGTTGGAACCACGCGCACCGGAGTCAGCCATCATGAAGATGTTATTATACTTATCAAGACCTCCGATCAGCTTATCGGTGAGTTCCTTATCGGTTTCGTTCCAGGTTTCTACTACGGCACGATATCTTTCTTCTTCGGTAATAAGACCTCGACGATAGTTCTGGGAAATCTTATCAACGGTTGCCTGTGCTTTTGCAAGTAATTCCGGTTTCTCTGCAGGTACGGTCATATCGGAAATGGATACGGTCATTGCTGCTCTTGTGGAATACTTGTAGCCCATTGCCTTGATATAGTCCAAAACTTCGGCATTCTTGAAAGCACCGTGTGTGTTAATTACTTTCTCAAGGATCTGCTTTAACTGCTTCTTACCAACATGGAAATCTACTTCCGGTTTTAAGAAGTTTTCCGGTTTGGTTCTGTCTACAAAACCTAAGTCCTGAGGAAGAACTTCGTTGAAAATGAGACGACCCAAGGTAGATTCTATCGTACCGGTAATCTTCTCGCCTTCCTCATTTACCTTACTGGTTCTAACCTTGATACGGGACTGCAGGGTAATAACCTGATTCTCGTATGCAAGAATTGCTTCATTTATATTTTTGAAGAACTTGCCTTCTCCCTTTGCTCCGGGTCTTTCCTGTGTCAGATAGTAGATACCAAGAACCATATCCTGCGTAGGAACGGCTACAGGGCCACCATCGGAGGGCTTTAACAGGTTGTTGGGAGAAAGTAACAGGAAACGGCATTCTGCCTGTGCCTCAACGGACAAAGGAAGATGTACCGCCATCTGGTCACCATCGAAGTCCGCATTGAATGCAGTACATACAAGGGGATGAAGCTTAATTGCCTTACCTTCTACCAGAATGGGTTCAAATGCCTGAATACCAAGTCTGTGCAGGGTAGGAGCACGGTTCAGCATAACAGGATGCTCTTTAATGACCTCTTCGAGAACATCCCAGACGCTTGCATCCAGTCTCTCTACCAGTTTCTTTGCATTTTTAATATTCTGGGAAATGCCTCTTGCCACCAGCTCCTTCATAACGAAGGGCTTGAAAAGTTCAATTGCCATTTCCTTGGGAAGACCGCACTGATAAATTTTCAGTTCCGGTCCTACCACGATAACGGAACGTCCGGAGTAGTCAACACGCTTACCAAGAAGGTTCTGACGGAAACGTCCGGATTTACCCTTTAACATATCGGAAAGGGACTTCAGTGCACGGTTACCGGGGCCGGTAACAGGACGTCCTCTTCTGCCGTTATCAATAAGAGCATCTACGGCTTCCTGCAACATTCTCTTCTCATTACGAACAATAATGTCAGGTGCACCGAGCTCAAGAAGTCTCTTAAGACGATTATTTCTGTTAATAATTCTTCTGTAAAGATCATTTAAGTCAGAGGTAGCAAAACGGCCGCCATCGAGCTGAACCATGGGACGTAAGTCAGGCGGAAGAACAGGAATTACATCCATAATCATCCACTCCGGCTTGTTACCGGACTCTCTGAAAGCTTCTACTACTTCCAGTCTCTTAATAATACGCGCACGCTTCTGACCGGAGGACTCCTTTAAGCCGGTCTTCAGTTCTGCTGCATCCTTTTCCAGGTCGATTGCCTGAAGCAGTTCTTTGATTGCTTCGGCACCCATACCTACACGGAACTTATTTCCCCATGTTTCACGGGCATCCTGATATTCCTTTTCGGAAAGAATCTGTTTGTACTCAAGGTTGGTTTCCCCTGCATCCAATACGATATAGGATGCAAAGTAAAGTACCTTTTCAAGTACTCTGGGAGACAGATCCAGGATAAGTCCCATACGGCTGGGGATACCCTTGAAATACCAGATATGGGAAACGGGTGCTGCAAGTTCGATATGACCCATACGCTCTCTACGAACACTGGACTTGGTAACTTCTACGCCACATCTGTCGCAGACCACACCCTTATATCTGATCTTTTTGTATTTACCACAATGACATTCCCAGTCTTTCTGGGGTCCGAAAATCTTCTCACAGTACAAACCATCGCGTTCAGGCTTTAAGGTTCTGTAGTTAATGGTTTCCGGTTTGGTAACCTCGCCTCTGGACCACTCACGAATCTTTTCCGGAGAAGCCAGACCGATTTTGATGGCATCAAATGTCATGGGCTGATAAACTTCGTTTTTATTTTCTGACATTTTTGGTACTCCCTTCCATGCTAAAGTCACTAAAGTCTATTTTAGAATTCGTCGTCACCTTCAAATGTTTCCTCGAATACCTCTTCGAATTCTTCGTTGAAATCGTCTTCTGTGCTTACCAGTTCGCCGTCCTCATCAAACTCTTTGCTCTGGTAACCATATTCGCCCAAAGACTCTTTTTCATAATCGTTGTAGTCCTTACGGTCTCCTTCGATTTCATAGCGATAATCCGAATCGCTGTAATCAATGGTCTCCATGATTTCAACTTCGGTCTGGTCCTCACGAAGAACACGAACATCCATACCAAGTGCCTGTAATTCTTTTAACAATACCTTGAAGGATTCCGGAATACCGGGTTCAGGGATATTGTCGCCCTTGATAATTGCTTCATAAGTCTTTACACGACCAACCACATCATCGGACTTCACGGTCAGGATTTCCTGTAAGGTGTAGGATGCACCATATGCTTCCAGTGCCCAAACTTCCATTTCACCGAAACGCTGACCACCAAACTGAGCCTTACCACCGAGAGGCTGCTGGGTAACTAAGGAGTACGGTCCGGTAGAACGTGCATGGATCTTATCGTCTACCAGATGATGCAGTTTCAGATAATGCATGTGACCGATGGTAACGGGACCGTCAAAATATTCTCCGGTACGTCCGTCGCGAAGTCTTACTTTACCATCTCTTGAAATAGGCACGCCCTTCCAAAGTTTTCTGTGTTCTCTGTTGTCTGACAGATACTGAAGTACTTCAGGAAGCAGCTCCTCGCCATGTTTCTTTTCGAATTCTTCCCAC
Organism: uncultured Lachnospiraceae bacterium; assembly: GCA_945919075.1. GTDB lineage: Bacteria > Bacillota > Clostridia > Lachnospirales > Lachnospiraceae > Acetatifactor. The sequence continues at coordinate 94,107 of CAMEIX010000009.1, read as the reverse complement.
TCCAGATTTACATAGTCATTTGCCAGATCCAGGGTGTCCATAATATCCACTTCGTTTGCACCGTCAAATACGGGTGTTGCAACATTAAATCCAAGAGCTTTTGCCGCAAGGGAAAGGTGAATTTCCAAGACCTGTCCGATATTCATACGGGAAGGCACACCCAACGGATTCAAAACGATGTCCAAAGGACGGCCGTTAGGAAGGTAAGGCATATCTTCTACAGGTAATACGCGGGAAACAACACCCTTGTTACCGTGACGACCAGCCATCTTGTCACCTACGGAAATCTTTCTCTTCTGTGCAATGTAAATACGCACTGCCTGATTTACACCCGGAGAAAGCTCGTCGCTGTTCTCTCTGGTAAATACCTTGGCATCTACCACGATACCATACTCACCGTGAGGAACCTTAAGGGAAGTATCACGCACTTCTCTTGCCTTTTCGCCAAAGATTGCACGGAGCAGTCTTTCCTCTGCGGTCAGTTCTGTCTCTCCCTTAGGAGTTACTTTACCAACCAGAATATCTCCGGCACGAACCTCTGCACCGATACGGATAATACCTCTGTCATCCAGATCCTTTAATGCATCATCTCCGACACCGGGAACATCACGGGTAATTTCCTCGGGTCCGAGCTTGGTATCACGGGCTTCTGCTTCATATTCTTCTATATGAATGGAGGTATAAACATCTTCCTGTACAAGTCTTTCACTTAAAAGTACCGCATCTTCGTAGTTGTAACCTTCCCAGGTCATAAATCCAATCAGAGGGTTCTTACCAAGAGCAAGTTCCCCTTCGGATGTGGAAGGGCCATCTGCAATAACCTGTCCCTGTGCAACATGATCTCCCTTGAATACAATGGGTCTCTGGTTGTAACAGTTGGACTGGTTGCTTCTTGAAAACTTAGTCAGATGATATTCATCCTTTTCTCCATCATCATAAGTAATCTTAATCAGTTTAGAAGATACATAATCAATGGTACCTGCTTTCTTTGCTACAACGCAGACACCGGAGTCTACTGCAACCTTGGTTTCCATACCGGTACCAACCACAGGTGCTTCCGTCAGCATAAGAGGAACCGCCTGACGCTGCATGTTGGAACCCATCAGCGCACGGTTAGCATCATCATTTTCCAGGAAAGGAATTAATGCGGTAGCAACGGAGAATACCATCTTAGGGGATACGTCCATATAATCGAACATAGCCTTAGGATATTCCTGAGTCTCTTCGCGATAACGACCGGATACGGAATTCTTTACAAAATGTCCTTCTGCATCCAATGCTTCATTCGCCTGAGCTACATGATAATTATCTTCTTCATCCGCAGTCATATAAACAACTTCGTCGGTAACACGGGGATTTGCCGGGTCAGTCTTATCAATCTTACGATAAGGTGCTTCCACAAAACCATACTGATTAATTCTTGCATAGCTTGCAAGAGAGTTAATCAGACCGATGTTAGGACCTTCAGGAGTTTCGATAGGACACATTCTTCCATAATGGGAGTAATGTACGTCTCGAACTTCGAATCCGGCACGGTCTCTGGACAAACCGCCGGGACCAAGTGCGGAAAGACGTCTCTTGTGGGTAAGTTCACCAAGAGGGTTGTTCTGATCCATAAACTGAGACAGCTGGGAGGAACCGAAGAATTCCTTAACAGCAGCCGTAACCGGTTTAATATTAATAAGTGCCTGAGGAGAAATTTCCTCTGCATCATGGGTCGTCATTCTTTCACGAACCACTCTTTCCATTCTGGAAAGACCGATACGATACTGGTTCTGAAGAAGTTCACCAACCGCACGAATACGTCTGTTTCCTAAGTGGTCGATATCATCATCATTACCCAGACCATATTCCAGATGCATATTATAGTTTACGGAAGCAAAGATATCCTCCTTGGTAATATGCTTCGGAATCAATTCATGAATGTTCTTCTTAATGGCTTCCGCAAGGGCTTCCGGGTCCTCTGCATATTCGTCAATGATCTGGCGAAGCACAGGATAATATACCAGTTCCGTAACGCCCAGTTCTTCGGGGTTACAGTCAATGTGAGCCTGAATATCAACCATCATATTAGAAAGAACTTTCTCGTTCTTTTCTTCTGTCTGAATATATACGAAAGGTACTGCCGCATTCTGGATTTCATCAGCCAGTTCCGGAGTTACCTTGGTACCTGCACTTGCAATCACCTCACCGGTAGAAGGATCCACTACATCTGCAGCAAGAATCTGGTTGCGGATTCGGTTTCTAAGCGCAAGTTTCTTATTAAATTTATATCTGCCGACCTTAGCCAAATCATATCTTCTGGGGTCAAAGAACATAGCGGTAATAAGGCTTTCTGCACTTTCCACGCTCAAAGGTTCGCCGGGACGGATCTTTTTGTATAACTCTAACAGACCCTCCTGATAACTTTCAGCAGTGTCCTTGGTAAAGCTGGCTTCAATTTTTGCTTCCTCGCCGAACAACTCTCTGATTTCTTCGTTAGTGCCAAGACCGAGAGCCCTGAGAAGAACAGTGATGGGAACCTTTCTGGTTCTGTCCACACGCACATAAAATACATCATTGGAATCGGTTTCGTATTCCAACCATGCCCCACGGTTCGGTATTACTGTGGAGGAGAACAGTTTCTTTCCGATTTTATCATGACCGATTCCGTAATAAATACCGGGAGAACGAACCAACTGGCTGACGATAACACGTTCCGCACCATTGATTACGAAGGTACCGGTTGCTGTCATGATAGGAAGATCACCCATGAAAATTTCATGTTCCGTGATTTCATCCTTCTCCTTATTATTAAGACGAACTTTCACTTTGAGCGGTGCTGCGTATGTAGCATCCCTCTCCTTACATTCTTCAATAGAATATTTCACATCGTCTTCACACAACTCGAAGTCTACGAATTCCAGACTTAAAGATCCGCTGTAGTCCGCAATCGGAGAAATGTCATCGAAGACTTCTTTTAAGCCTTCATCCAAAAACCACTGATAGGAATCCTTCTGGACTTCAATCAGGTTGGGCATTTCAAGTACCTCTTTTTGTCGTGAATAACTCATACGTGTGTTTTTGCCTGTGGCAAGTGGACGTATTCTGTTCTTTTCCATTGACTTTTCACCCCGTTTTTCTATGATATTGACCTATTTTGTCGTTTTTGGGCACGCAAAATAGACATAGCACACGAAATAGTGCAGTATCCATGCTACTACAAATGGGAATTAAAGTCAAGAATAATTTTGGGATTTAATAAGAATTTATTTTTTAGAGAACAGGGGCGAACTTCCTTAGAGAAAAAAATACTGTACAGGGGAGCCCCCTGCACAGTATAAACATTTCGGTTTGGAATCCGGGGCAAATTACTTAAGAGTAACCTTAGCGCCAACTTCTTCCACTTTCTTCTTGATGTCTTCAGCTTCTTCTTTGGAAACCTGCTCTTTGAGAACCTTAGGAGCGCCATCAACAAGATCTTTTGCTTCCTTAAGACCAAGGCCGGTGATTTCACGAACAACCTTGATAACTTTAACTTTTTCTGCACCTACTTCAGTAAGTTCAACGTCGAATTCAGTCTTTTCTTCAACTGCTTCTGCAGGGCCAGCTGCTGCAACTACAACACCTGCTGCTGCGGATACGCCGAATTCTTCTTCACATGCTTTTACTAAGTCATTTAATTCTAATACGGTTAACTCTTTGATAGCGTCAATGAGTTCCTGAGCTGTTAATTTAGCCATTTCTAATTACCTCCAAATTTGTTTTCAAAATTAATAGTATCGTTTCGTTTGTTGATTAAGCTTCAACAGGAGCTTCTTCTGCAGGATCTGCTTCAGGAGCAGATTCTTCTGCTGCAGCGGGAGCTTCGCATGCTCCGGCGCCACCTTTTTCTGCCAACTGGTTCATGACACGAGCGAAGTTGGTAATCGGAGACTGTAAGGAACCAAGTAACTTGGAAATAAGTTCGTCTCTGGAAGGGATGTTTGCGATTACGCCAATACCTGCTGCATCGTAAACGTTTCCTTCTACAATACCACCTTTGATTTCAAGCTTGTTAGCTGTCTTCGCAAATTTAGCAAGAACTCTTGCAGGAGCAGTTGCATCTGTATCAGATACTGCCATTGCGCTGGGCTCTTCCAGATATTTGCTAAGCTCTTCACATGCTGTTCCTTCGAAAGCACGTTTCATCATGGTGTTCTTGTAAACCTTGTAAGTTACACCGGCCTGACGTAATTCACGACGAAGCTGTGTATCCTGTTCTACAGTAAGACCTCTGTAATCAACGAGTACCACAGACTGTGCATCTTTGATTCTTTCGGAAATCTCCTGTACGATGGGCTGTTTCAATTCAACCTTAGCCATTTCTTTACCTCCTTATAGATTCTTTTGGGTTTCCCCTTGCCGAAAGGAGTTTTCTATTATAAGAAAAGCCTCCCTGAAGACAGGAAGGCATAAAGTCTTAAATAAACTCTTTCCTCGGTAGGCGACCTGCGCTTACACCAGAATCTATAGATTCCGGTACCTACTGTCTTCGGCTTGGTCTTACGACCTTGGATATAATATCATAAGGGGCTGACAGATGTCAACCCCTTTCAGACATTTTTTTCTTAGTACTTAGCAACACTGAGTTTCACACCAGGACCCATGGTAGTTGTAAGAGTAACACTCTTTAAATACTGACCTTTCAGGGTAGAGGGTTTTGCTTTTACGATAGCATCCATAAGTGCTGTAAAGTTCTCGGAAAGCTGTTCCTCGGTGAAGGAAACCTTACCAACAGGAACATGAATGATGTTTGCTTTGTCAAGTCTGTATTCGATCTTACCTGCTTTGATATCGTTAACTGCTTTGGTAACATCCATGGTAACGGTACCTGCTTTAGGGTTAGGCATTAAACCTTTAGGACCAAGTACTTTACCAAGACGACCTACAACACCCATCATGTCAGGGGTTGCTACAACAACGTCAAAGTCTAACCAGCCATCATTCTGAATCTTGGGAATGAGCTCTTCACCACCAACATAATCTGCGCCGGCAGCTTCTGCTTCATTTACCTTATCACCCTTAGCGAAAACCAAAACCTTAACAGTTTTACCGGTTCCGTTGGGAAGAACTACTGCGCCACGGATCTGCTGGTCAGCATGACGTCCGTCACAGCCTGTTCTGATATGAGCTTCAACAGTCTCATCAAATTTAGCAGTTGCAGTCTTCTTAACAAGAGCAATTGCATCTGCTGCTTCATAAAAAGTTGTGCGATCTACCAATTTTGCAGCTTCGCTATATTTCTTACCATGCTTCATTATTAATTCCTCCTATGGTTCTAACGACGTTTTACGTCTCCCAATCTGTCTACAAATTAGTCTTCTACTACAATACCCATACTTCTTGCTGTACCGGCAATCATGCTCATGGCAGCTTCCAGGCTGGCAGCATTTAAATCCGGCATCTTCATTTCAGCGATTTCCTGAACCTTTGCCTTGGAAATGGTTGCTACCTTTGTTTTGTTAGGAACGCCTGAACCGGATTTGATGTTGCAAGCTTTCTTTAACAGTACTGCAGCAGGCGGAGTCTTTGTAACGAAGCTGAAACTTCTGTCTGCATATACGGTAATTACAACAGGGATGATTACATCACCCTTATCTGCTGTTCTTGCGTTGAACTGCTTTGTGAATTCAACGATGTTAACGCCGTGCTGTCCAAGTGCAGGACCAACAGGCGGAGCCGGTGTTGCTTTGCCGGCAGGAATCTGTAACTTGATGTATCCTTCGACTTTCTTTGCCATAATGGCACCTCCTATAATGTGGTAATCTGGCGCCCTGCCTTTGCAGAGCTCCCACTGTATGCTTTCGCATACCTTTGTTGCCTATATCATCTGTCCGTGTAAAAAGCTCACGCCCCTTATCGGTGCAGAAAATACCAAATATAATGTTTCCTTACAAGCAGTTCGGATTACAGTTTTCTCACTTCCGCGAAACTGATTTCCACGGGAGTTTCTCTTCCGAACAGCTCTACATTGATGGTAGCGGTCTGCTTACCATAATCCAGTTTCTGTACGATACCAACGGTATCCTTCCATACGCCGGCCACAACAGCAATGCTGTCGCCTTCGCCAAAGTCAATCGTAACGTTGTCCGATTTGATGCCAAGCGGCTTCATCTCAGCTTCCGTAAGGGGCACGGGTTTGCTTCCCGGTCCTACGAAACCGGTAACACCTCTGGTGTTGCGGACAACATACCAGGTGTCATCGTTCATTACCATATTAAGCAAAACATATCCGGGGAACATTTTTTTCTGAACGGTCTTTTTCACACCATTCTTTACTTCAACCACGTCCTGCATGGGAACTCTTACTTCCAGAATTTCTTCTGCAAGGTGCTTGTTGTTCTCAATTGTTTTTTCAATATTGGCTTTGACCTTGTTTTCATATCCGGAGTACGTATGCACTACATACCAATTTGCCTCTGCCATACAATCACCCTCATCTTATAATGAAATTAAGAAATTGACGCCATATTTAGCCACTGCATCAACAACAGCGATGATAACACCGGCTACTATTGAAATTGCGACAACTGCAACGGACTGCTTGAACGTAGTTTTCTTGTCCGGCCAAATAATCTTCTTAAATTCAATAGATACATTGTGAAAGAAGCCGTGTTTTGCTTTCTTTTCTGCTGAATCTGCCATATTCTCTCCTTTTAGACCCGATTATTTGGTCTCCTTGTGCATTGTATGAGTCTTGCAGAATCTACAATATTTCTTGGTTTCCATTCTGTCAGGATGTGTTTTCTTATCCTTTGTAGTATTGTAATTACGCTGTTTGCATTCTGTACATGCTAATGTAATCTTTGTACGCATCTCTCCACCTCCACGCGTTTCCTATCTTAAATTTAAGCATAAAAAAAAGACCTAAATCTCATCTCGCTTTGATACTATACCACAGGAAGCAAGTATCAGTCAATGACTTTCTATATATTTTTTTCAATTCCTCTCCATAATATAGGAAAATATAGGAAAATTCAAGAAATAATGATTGAAATTTGCCTGTGACAGTGTTAAAATGTAGGCATAAAAGTAGGTTACTATACCCTTATGGACGTGTGTTGACGCTTACACAAGCGCACTATGAACGGATTTTAGTGCAGGCACGTTAATTTCAAGGAAGAAAGGAGGGTATTCTTTTGAGCAATGCAATTTTAAACAATGTCTATAATCACTATCTCACTGCTTATGCGCCTAAAAGTACGACTCAGTATGATACGCATAAGAAGAGTGAACTTCGCAAAATTTACAATTCCATTGTCAAACTGAATAAAGAATCCCCCTGGTACCTTGATGTTAAGAATAAGGAAACGCAGGAGTATGCCGTTAGTATTAAGGAAAACGCAAGACAGTTGCACAATACCATTGCCGGTCTCGGTGATTTGGAGGCTGATTCCGTATTAGGCAAAAAAACCGCATCTTCATCCAACCCGGATGCCGTACTTGCCACTTATATTGGTGACGGCTCTAAAAACAGTCCCGCTCCTGTTTTGGAAATTTCGGTGGAACACCTTGCCACCGGACAGGAAAACATGGGTACCTATTTACCGGACAGTCGCATCGGCCTGCCGTCCGATGTATACTCCTTCGACATTGCCATCAACGACTTAAATTATCAGTTCCAGTTCCATATTGATGAGAACGAAAGCAATAAAGAAGTGCAGAATCGTCTGGTTCGCCTGATCAACAACGCAGACATCGGCATCCACGCCAGATTGGACGAAGGGGATGCACGCAGTTCCATCCGCCTCACTTCCACCTTTACCGGCCTTAAGGAAGGCAAGGATACCATTTTCACCATTTCCGATGATCACACGGAAAAGAGAGCCGGCGCAGTAGAATACTTCGGTCTGGCCTACACCACCAAGCAGGCATCCAACTCTTCCTTTACCTTAAACGGACAACCGCGAAGCACTGCTTCCAACACCTTTACGGTTGGGCAGAATTATGAAATTGAACTGGTAGGAGAAACCGATGGAGAAATTCCCGTAAGTATTGGATTAAAGACGGATGTGGAGTCCCTTACCGACAATGTAAGTTCCCTGATTGGCAGTTACAACTCCTTTGTAAGTGCAGCCGGCGGTTATACACCGGAATCCGGAATCAGCAATAAACTCACCCGCGAAATGGGTAAGATTGCATCCCTTTATCAGGAAGAAATGAACAAGATGGGAATTCGGATGCAGCCTGACAGAACCCTTTCCATTGACGAAGAGGTTTTGAAGGAATCCGCTTCCTCCCATAACGGCGATTTTTCTTATGACACCCTGAAGAATTTTGCAAATGCGCTTGTCCGCAAAACCTCGCAGGTTTCCTTAAACCCGATGGAATATGTGGACCGGACCATTGCCGCTTACAAAAATCCGGGCAAGAGTTTTGCAAACCCTTATGTCACCAGTTCCTACAGTGGCATGATATTTAACAGTTATTGCTAAAAGACACCCCATCCGATGATGAGGTGTCTTTTTAACTAAACATAGTTATTTAAGGATCTTTTATCAGCAACTTCAATTTTTCAGGGAATTTATTGTAGTGTTGTTCTAATATTCCTTTCTTTATTTCTATTAATGGTTTCTCATATTGTTTTGCACCAATCGACTTTTCAAACACAAATATAATTTTATATTTTTGTGTTGAAAACTCATCTATATTTCTGGGAATCAGTGTAATAGGGAAACTTGATCTGTAGTCATCACAGAACCCCAATGTTGCAATATCTCCATATGCATACGTAAAATCTACAAATTGCGATATTTTATTCTTACGCCCTACTTTCATATATTTTGCATTTTCTATCCTAAGTATTTCTGCGCAACAGGAAGCCTTTTCATTTATTGTTGTTCTGCTGTGATTGCGAGATGGTGTACATTCCTTTATCGTTATTCCTTCTCCGTTCCCATTATTATAATCATTACATCTGTCATAAAATTCATCTGCTGTTAATGTCTTACTGCGTATTCCCAACAAATGCATAAAGAATTTCTTTTCAAAATGGCATTGAAACCAAAAATAATCCGTATTACTATTTTTTCCAATAATTAAAAATTCCTTGCCTATCAAGTTAGAATACTCTTTTGTGGCTCTATATATTGCTCTAAGCAATTCCTCATCTGTCATTTTGGATTTAATAAGCATTCATCTCTCCATAATAAAAGCAAAAAGGTCTTGCTCACGCAAGACCTCATCACTTCTTTAGTATACTGGTTTATTTAGGTGCGTGCCACCCAATTGAAAGCCTTTCACTTTCATGCGAAATCAACTATTTCGTAAAGTGTGTGCATAGTTTTTACGTTTCCAGTCTAACGACGATACGCTCCTTATATCGTGTGTCCATATAAAATGGAGAAGATTTCTCTTCTGGCAACTCTATTCTACCACATTCATGTCTTTATTTCAATTATTTTGGAAGACATTTTTCAATTCCTCTTCCGCCATGGTAAGGGCTGCAAGAATCACCTTGTCCATATCGTAGTAGCGGTACTGACCAAGTCTTCCACCGAACAGCACATTCTGCTCCTTCTTTGCAAGTTCGAGATATCTCTCATACAATGCGTTGTTGGTCTCATCATTAATCGGGTAATAAGGTTCATCTCCCCGCTTCCAGGTTGCCGGATACTCTCTTGTAATCACGGTATCTTTCTGTTTTCCGAACTCGAAATGCTTGTGCTCAATGATACGGGTATAAGGCACATTCCTCTCGGTATAGTTAACCACCGCATTCCCCTGATAATTCTCACAGTCCTCCAGTACTTCTTCCTCAAACCGCACAGAACGATACTGCAATTCACCCAGGCAATAATCAAAATACTCATCAATCATACCGGTGTAAAGCACTTTGTCAAAAGAATCCGCAGCCTCGCCTTTGGCAGCATTTTCCGCAAGAAAATCCCGATAAGAAATTCCAAGCTGAACCGGAATATTTCCAATCATTTTCTCTACAATGGCAGTATATCCGCCCTTGGGAATTCCCTGATAAGGGTCATTAAAATAATTATTGTCATACACGAAGCGAAGCGGCAGCCTTTTAATAATGAATGCGGGTAAATCCTTGCAATCCCTGCCCCATTGTTTTTCGGTGTATCCCTTAATCAGTTTCTCATACACATCTCGTCCAACCAGGGAGAGCGCCTGCTCCTCCAGATTCTTCGGCTCTGTAATATGAAGGTCTGCAATCTGGGATGCAATGATTGCCTTCGCCTCAGCAGGAGTTTTAATGTTCCACATCTTACTGAACGTGTTCATATTAAATGGCAGGTTATAAAGTTCATCCCCATAGACCGCCACCGGAGAATTGATGTAGTGATTAAACTCTGCAAACTGCGAAATGTAATCCCACACCCTCTTGTCTGACGTATGAAAAATGTGAGCTCCGTATTTATGGACCTGAATTCCTTTTTCCTCTTCGGTATAGATGTTGCCGGCAATGTGCTTCCTCCTGTCAATAATCAGACAGGACTTTCCTCTCCTTTGCACTTCATTTGCAAAAACCGCACCAAACAGACCGGCACCAACAATCAGATAATCGAATTTCATAATACTTCTCCAGAGAGCTTATTTTTTCAATTTGTAATCTGCAATCTTGGTATAATCCTCTAAGATTCCCAGAATCTTGTCACGGCCGTTCTGGTTTAACTTCAGATAATACTGCATAACACGGTTTTCCAAAAGAAGAGCACCAAGAGATGCGTCTTTCTCGAGAGAACTGAAATCCACCGGATTCAATCCAAGTTTACCGCAAATTCTGATAACGGTACCATATGCCATACCGTCAATCCCTCTGTCAAGAGCGGTTACCAGGGTACTGTAGGGGATGCCCATTTCCATGGCAAACTGTCTCACACTCTTGTACTGTTTTAAAATTTCCTTCTTCAAAATCTCTGCTTTTGTCATATCGTACTCCATTTCTGTCTAAGATTACTACCCATTATCGGTATATCGTACAAAATGTAGTTTAGAGTAAATTCAAGCAGTTTGCAATAGAGTTTTCAAATAATTCATAATTTTTTAAGATTGTGTTTCTCTTTTGACACTTCTTGGGCAGGTAACAATCTCATTTTCATATAGTTTCAAAACTTCTTCTCTGGCATCTTCCCGTTCGAGCACTACCTGTCTGTCAAACGTATAATCTAATTGCGTCACCTTAATCACCTCTGCTCTATTCTTCTGTAGGAAATCCTTAAGCACTCCCTCATTAATACACCGGTCAATGGCACGATTAATTGCTATACACAAATCTTCAAAATTCTGTTCTTTATGATAGAATCTCACATAATCCACAAAAGTCATGTACTCTCTTAGAATTTGACATCTGTCGAGCATATCCTTATTTTTACCAAAATTAATATTATATACCTTGCAGACTAGTTCCAGTTCCGGATTATCCACCTTTTTCTCATAAGCATCAGACAACTTCATTTCATATTCTGGTGGCTGCTGTTCATCACCGTTATAGAATACCACAAACTTTGGTACAGGAATCTTAACTAATTTTCTTCCGAAAATATTCTTTTTCTTTAAATACTCACTGACAATCGTAGTATAATAGATTAAATTTCTCACCGGCATGTTCGGACAGACTGTGGACTGATGTTCATAAACGCTAAGTGAAGCATCTACTACAAAAGCCGCATCATTACGTACCGTCAAGGATACCCCTTTGTCCAAGGTCTGAATCTCAACCTCATCCGGATTAGTCAAATTAGTACCATTCAAAACATTGTATACCGCTAATGCATTATTTTTATCCTCCATCAGCATACTGAAGACGTCACTTTTGTATTCACGGTTACCATTACTCATAGAAAACCTCCTCCTTTGCAACAGGCAGAAGATTCCCTGTAGATTATTCTCCTGCCTTTATCATTAATTGGATAAAAGCAGAATTCTCAGATAATAATAGAATAGACCTTAAGAAAATAGAAACGCTAAGCAATAATTTAGATACTCCACGCACCCTATTGCAATATGCAACTTATTGCCTGCTTGATGAAGAAAATGGTGCTTTTAACAATTATATCTGTATCTAATTACATGATAACATATACCATTGGTATATGCAACATTTAATTTGCACAAATGAAAGAATCTTGATAAAATAGAATCGTTGGAGGTAGTTTTATGAGTGATTACATATTAGACGCAAAACGCTTGCGCGAATGCAGAGAAAAAATGGGATATTCCAAAATAGAAGCCGCAAAGAAAATCGGCATTTCCCAGCCTGCTTATTTAAGATATGAATCCGGTGAACGTACCCCTTCTTTACAGGTTATAAAAGAAATTGCAGAGGTATTTCAGACATCACCGGATTATTTGATTGGAAGAACAAATTCTTCCCAAGTGATGTCATATACGGTATATGAATCCGAAAATCCGGAACTCTTTCTGTTAGTGGACAAATATCGCAAAGCAGACAAAGAGCAGCTGACCCGCCTGTTAGCTTATTTAGAAAAGTTTGAGCAGGGTGGAAGGAAGGTTGAGGGGAGGTAGATATCTTCTGAAGAATCCCCCCTCATTAATTCCTAATTTACACATTACGGAATCAAATGGTATAGTCGCCCTATCTCCATTATTTTCAACACGTTTATTTGCTTCTAATGAAAGACGAAATATCCTTGTATCTCTCCCTCAAAAAGTCTATAATGATTGCATACATATACTAATGTCAATAAAGGGAGCAACCCGATTATGAACATTCTATTTTACCGCTACAACAGCATATGTGAGCCGGCTGTTCTGGGCGCATTTCAGTCCATGGGATTGACAGTCATAGAAGAAACTACTGAAATGAAAGAAAAAAAAATAAGTCCCGCACAATGCGTAGAGATTGTCAGCCGGGACATAGCCGAATACAAACCTCTCTTTGTCTTCAGTATTAATTTTTACCCGGCAATCGCAGAGGTCTGCCACCTGTTTGGAACCTTGTATCTGTGTTGGACTGTGGACAGTCCGGTTCCGGAGCTATTTTCCGAGTCGATCCGACATGAAACCAACCGAATCTTTTTATTTGACAGTGCCCAGTATGAATATTTCGCAAAGTTTAATCCCAATTGCATGTACCACCTCCCTCTGGCGGCAGATACCATGCATTTTGACGAAGTAATCCGCTCCATTACAGAGCAAGACCGACAGAAGTATTCTTACGACATTACCTTTATCGGTTCCCTTTATAACGAAAAAAATCCCTATAAAAAACTGACCGGTCTGTCCGATTATGCAAAGGGTTATGTGGATGCTCTCACAGAAGCCTCTCTAAAAGTATATGGGTACAACCCGGTTGAAGAAGCCCTTTCCGATGAACTTGTTAGGGAGATAAAAAGCTGTACCAAGGATTTCTTCTCGCTTGAAAAAACAGTAACCAATCCTGACCGCTACATAGCTGCCCACAGTTATATCGGTATGCAGATTGCAGAAACTGAACGCATCCGAACCCTGAACACTTTGGCACGTTTTTTCTCTGTAGACCTTTTCACCCGAAGTGATTCATCCGCATTAAAAGATGTCCGAATCCACAACGGTGCTGAGAGTCTGGTTGAAATGCCCAAGATATTCCACTTGAGCAAAATCAACTTAAACATGACCATAAAGCCCATTCAAAACGGCCTGCCCCTACGCATTTTTGATATTTTAGGATGTGGTGGATTTTTAATGACCAATTATCAGGCTGAACTCCCGGATTATTTTGATATCGGTGTAGATTTGGAGGCATACTCCAGCATCGAAGAGCTGGTAGATAAATGCGCCTATTACTTAGAACATGAGGAAGAAAGAAAACAGATAGCCCAAAACGGTTATCTGAAAGCGAAGGAAAAACATACTTACTTTAACAGAATGAAAACAATGATAGAGACCATCGCATAACGATGGTCTCACTTTCAGCCGTTACTTCATGCAATTTTTCTTCAAAATTCTCCATCGACATTACTGCTGTTTCCTTTCTGTTCTCCAAATCTGACCTTGAACTATTGGAAAATCCACTAGACTTCGATAGTTTTTTGAATATAGCATAAGTTTTCTCCTCTATTTCACAATGCAATTTTGCAAGTCTGTTCATTACGATTTTAAATAAAACAAAGTTTATTATACTACGCCAAATACAGAATGATCATTTTTTCTATTTGCTGTAATATATTATCGCGCTGTGCTTTTTCAAGTATATCTTGTACCGTAATATTCAATAAATTGTTACTGATATAATCAGTTTTGTACTTGCGAAGCATAAAACATCTATTTTGATAATAATTAGACACTCCAGTTGATACACTATTATCAACTCTTTCAACATGTGTCAGTACTTCCGGGACAAAACCGATTCTATGTTTTTTTGCAACTCTTATTACGAAATCCCAGTCTTCTAAACTACGCATGGTTTCATCAAATCCACCTACCTCTCTAAAGGCACTATTCTTCATAAGTATAGTCGGTGCTCCAATCGTATTTCTCACCAGAAGATAGGGAAAAATAAAGCCTTCCAATTCATCCATTTTTTCCATATTCGGAACTACATGCCTATAATTTTGTAATAAAATCATATCGTAAGCTGAGTATATCAAATCGCAATCCATATGTTTTTCATAATATTCCATCTGTCTTTCAATCTTTGTAGAAACCCAAATATCATCGCTATCATGAAACGCTATCAAATCACAATTTGCCTTGGAAACGCCATAATTTCTCGCACCTCCTGCGCCTTTATTCTCTGTTAAACGAAAGTATCGAATCTTTGAGTCTCCTATTTTTTTTACCACACTCTCTGTATTATCCATTGAACAATCATCCGCAATAATAACTTCTTTCACCGGATATGTTTGCTTTAAAACACTCTTTATCGCTTTTTCTATACAATGTGCTCTGTTATAAGTTGGTATGATAACACTTATGTCTCTCATAAATTGACTCCTATTCACATATATTGCTACTATCACTTTTCCCCTTGTAATATACTTAAAGTATGTGCAATTCCTTCGTCAACAGAATATTGTCCTTTCCAACCCAATGCCTCAATTTTATCACTATTCAATACTTGCTTAGTTATGGGAGAACGATTTGCAACATCAACCTCGTCTGGAACTGCAAAAACCACCTTGCATCCTGCATAATCAGCAACTGCTTTAGCAAATCCTGCAATTGTTGTCTTTGCAGATGAATTTGCAATATTGTATACCTGTCCTTTTTCCCCAACTGTAAGTACGCTTATAATAGCAGAAGCACAATCGGCTACATAACAATATGACCTCATCTGCGATCCAGCGCTTTTTAATATAATGTTTTCATTCTTCAATGCATTATGAATGAACTGTACATTTGCCCTGTTATCAGTATCTGTAATATTAGGACCATATGTATGACAAGGACGAACCATCACGGTATCCAAATTATATTGTTTTGTAAAAGATACACATAAAGTTTCTGCTGTACGTTTACTTGTAGGGTAACTTGTTCTTGGTGATGTTTGGTCCAAATAACCACAATAATTTTCATCATATGAATCCATTTTCATATCACCAATTCCATATACTTCCCCTGATGAAATATAGCAAAATCTTTTTGTCCCATGCTCGCATGAATACTTTAATAATGAATATGTGCCTAAGATATTGCCAACAATTGTACCTACCGGATCTGAATTGAATGCAGCTGGATGCGCATTCCCTCCCGCATGTATAATATAGTCAATTTCAGCATCAAACGAAATAGGTTGTAGTAGGTCAAAGAAAACATATTGCAATTTCTCGTTCTTTACTCTTTCAAATCTGTGCGCTAGCCTATCCACACTTCTTCCGGCCGCTATGATATGTATACCAGCATTTTGCTTATTATATTCAATAAGCATGTCTACTAAAAATGACCCTATCGTACCTGTTGCTCCTGTTATCAAGATAGTCTTGCCTTTTAGCTTCTCAATGCCTATCGAATTATGTAATGCGCATTTTAAGTCCTTAATGTATAGTTTGCTTTCATATAAATCCATATTTCTAATCCTTTAGCCACTCCGAACGTTTAGTTACTAATAAAGCCTTAAAGATATCAATATCTTCTACAGTAGTTAATTTAATATTTTTTTCGGATCCTGCGGAAAAATAGACCTGCTCACCCAATTCAATCATAAGTGTACAAGATGCAACTGAATTAGTAATTCCCTCTTTCAGTGCACGGCGATGCAAATCACATATTTTACCGATTGGGAATCCCTGTGGAGTTTGCGTTCTTAAAAGTCTATCTCTTGGATAACTTCCGACAGACACCTCACCATCTTCCGTTTGCATCATAGCCTCAGCACAGGGAATAACTGTAGTTGCATTTCCTTTTTCCCTAGTAACCCTGATACAATCAGAAATAATTTCGTTAGACACCATAGGACGTATTGCATCATGAATTAATACGATATCATCTGATGCAAAATGTTTTTCAAGTTCAAAAACGCCATTTCTAATTGAGTCCTGTCCATTTTTTCCACCGGGTACGACATATTTCAATTTCGAAATATTAAATTGGTTTGCATATGCCCAAAGAACAGATTCCCATCCCTCAATACACACCACTGCAATAGTGTCAATCTCCGGATGCCTTTGAAATACTTCCAATGTATACACAATAACGGGTCTCTCATTCACTGTTAGAAACTGTTTTGGAATATTCTGATGCATGCGTGCTCCAGAACCTCCTGCAATAAGCAATCCAATATTTGCCATAATCAATAACCTCCTTTAATTAAAAGCTAAAATTTTTTCTATCCTATTCTCCATAGAAAAATTTTCGAATACCTTTCGTTGGCCATTAATTGCCATTTTCATTCGCACGTCATCATTTTTTAGAAGAAAGTGGCACTTTTCTATTGCATCTCCTATACTTTCATACATCATCATTTCATTTTCCTGCTCAAATAATTCTGCAAGTTCTGGCTGATAACTAGATAACAAAACCCCTCCGGCTCCCATTATATCTATCGCCCTTAATGGTATCCCACTCTGAATACACCTTAATATAGGATTTAAATTTATTTTAGAACACGCAAAAACTTTGGGCATTTCCATCACATAATCAACAGGAGGTAAGCAATTCACTCCCTGCAAAACCGAACTCGTCTGATATGAGTATATTCTCGTATTAAATCGACGTCCCAAAATAGTAAGTAACGTAAGTCTATCTTTCCTGGTAACCTCACTCGCCATTGCAAAAGTAAGTGCCTCCTTCAGTAATTTGAAGTTAGATTTCGGATATGTATTCTCTATATGATTATTAATATCCGTCATAAAATCATTTGTTACTACCTTATCAATCAGATAATAACCATATATGTTTTGTTGGGCGGCCATCACAGCATCAATATACCCTTTTGCATATTCGTCCAAAATAGTTTTTATTTCAGAAATCTTGGATTCATATAGGCTTCCAACGAATGAAATATCTGCTGTATATCTCTTCCTATCATCACTCGTTAATTGCATTCTTTTCATTCTACCTACATTGACAGCAAGTGGAAGATAGTATACTGTCTCAAATCCTTTTTCTATATATTCTTGCGCCTGTAATCGATCAAAAAAATATATCTCATTTACAGTATTACTCAATGTGTCCTCAATATTAATCACGTTTAATGGATTATCATAACACCATGCAATGTATCTTATGCCATTTTTTTGTGCTTCTTTCGATAAAAGGGGCCAATAATTAATGCTAAATATTGCATCAAATCGAGATGATTCAATATTGTGTTCGAACCAGTATTCAAATCGTTCATCTTCATTCTTATCTAAAAATTTCCAAGAAAAGGGCTCCAGGTAGAGCCCCTTTTCCCTGCAAATTTCTCTTACATCATATTGTAAGTACGATTCCCATTCATAAAACAACACTCTCATAAATGCTACTCGCTTTCACTTATCAAATTACAATTCGGTATTTCTTATCCTCTTACCTCACTATCAGCGCCCTGTTCTTCTTTCATCTCCTTTAGTTTTCTTTTCAAAAATTCTAACTGCTTTTTGAAACAAGGATATTCATGCACCTGCGTTCCTCTCACCGGTATATGCCAATTTCCGTACATTGTTGTCAAAACCTCATCATAATGCTTAGGGACAGGCATCTGTATAGTTTCAAACGGTAAATAAATGATTTCATCGTACCATTTTTTATTATATTTTTTCCCTTTATTGATGTAGTTACACCAAAATGTCAACTCGTCCCCATCTTCTTCTCCATATGACATTGCTAGCTGATTAGCAACCGCCCATAATTGACTTCTCATATATTCATTACGCACAATTTGTATGTCTAAAACCTCTTCTACATATTGTACAGCTCTTTCAATTTGTAATGAATCCGCTCCGTTTATAATCAATTCAATGGCTTGCCAAATCATTAGAAATATTGACTTTACACCTTGTCTCTCCTGTTCATCTCTTGGAATGTAGTCGAGTGGAAAAATATCAATTGTTGCCACAAATGGGCATTGATGAAACTGTTCCAAATGCTCTTTCGATAAATTTATCTCAATTCCATTTGAAACCCCTGAAAAAAATTGTCTGTGATTCGGATTATTAAATGCTGTAGATAATTTATATCCTTCTGGCAATTCTCCAGGCAATACCTTTAACAGACGTTCATAGTCAGGACGTTTTAAGGCAATATCCATATCATCATCCCATGGAATAAATCCATTATGTCTTACAGCCCCCAGTAAAGTCCCCCAATCTGCATAATATACGATTCCGTACTTTTGGCATACCTGATCAATTATATTGACAATCTCCATGCAGCATGCCCAATAACGTTTCATAGTTTCACTTACAAAAAAGTCATCTCTTTCTTCGGCCACAAAATAACCCTCTGGAAATTCTATCATATCACTTCCCCTATTTTTCTGTACTGTTGACTCTTTCTTCCATCTCTTTCACAATGTTTCTTAGCTGCACCAGTTGCTTGTTATAATACGGATATTCATGCGATGCAGTATTTTTCTTAAACACCATATAATCCCCATATAAAGTTTTCAAGACTTCATCATACTCCTTAGGAACTGGCATATACACGGATTCAAATGGAACATACACAACATCTTCATACCAGTTTTTCCTTAGCTTTTTATTTTCATCTTTAATGTATGCAATATAATTTATGTAATAGTCTCCATCCTCTTCGGTATATGACATTGCAAGCTTATTAGCCAATGCCCAAAGTTCCGAAACTATGTTTCCTTCTTTCGATAACTTCACGTTACAGAAATCTTCAATCGCCAAAATAGCCTCTTGATAATCCGCCTCATCCTCTGCGCTTTTTTCTTCGATCTTTACTAACGTAACGGCTTTCCATATCAACTTAATGAGCGATATCACTACATTCCTTTCTTCCTCATTTCTGGGTAGTGTGTCCATTGGAAATATGTCAATACCAACAATAAATGGACATCCATGAAATTCTTGCAATCTTTTGGCCTCTACACTTATTGTTCCCGCATTCATAATACAGCCCCAAAATTGATCCTGTTCAGTTCCTGCAATTGCATTGTAATATTTCCATCCTTCGGGCAACTCAGATGGTAAAACCTTAAAAAATTTTTCATAGTCGCTTCGTCTCATACAAATATCAATATCATCATCCCAAGGGATAAATCCCTTATGTCGCACTGCTCCCAATAAGGTGCCCCAATCTGCATACCATGGCAACTGATATTTTTCACATACTGCTGCAATAAATGATAACACTTCCAATTCTGCTGCCCAAACAGTTTTCATAGTTGCATCAACGAGAAAATCTTCCCTTACTTCAGATTGAAAAAAGTCCTTTGGAAATTGAATCATACTGTTCTCCTTTGCTTATCATTCTTTATTTTCGAAGATTATATCGACAATATCATTATATATTATTTCACTCGCTAAACTATTATTGTCCTTATAGTAATCAAAACTCTCACTAAAGATTTCCTCCCTAAGTGTTTTATAACAGTCATCTCCATCTAACACAGTATTATTTATGAATTTCTCTATCCCCACATAATCAAATCCCGAAACTTGATGATATGCAGATAAACATCTTCTCCCCAGTTCATAAAAAGCCTGCTCCGGTCTTCTCAAATACAATACTGGTTTATCAGCATACATATACTCAGCTATAAAAGACATTGAATCCATTATAATAGCATCAGAAGTCGCAAATAATTCAAGATAACTACTTTCCTCTACAACCATAGCATTAGGCAACGAATTCCACCTTGCAATATAAGCATCATATTCATCACTGCTTGCAAAAATCTTTGCCTCAACCGCTCTATATCTTAGATTAGGATGTGGTTTAAAAACAAACGATATTGTTTCTTTATATTTTTCGGCTAAATAGAGCCAAAAATGTACATTTTGAGCAAAAGTCGAAAAAACAATGCCACAATATCCTAAAAAAGAATGATGTGGTGCTATTATTATTTTTTTCATTTCTTCCGCTCTCTTATTTATCGGAATTTTCCAAATCTTCCTTATTTCATCCTCTTCAAATTCACGATTTCCATAAAAGAAATCCATTTTTGCATATCCTGAATAAATAACATTCTTTCCCTGCAAGAGTTGATACTTTTTATAGTTATCATAGTCCATTTTAGTACTAGCATATACACGATGCATCAGATTTAAGAAATCTTTGTTATAGCATACCTGTGTTACAAATTGTCCATTCATGCTATTTCCTGCAATCAGTCCATATGGTATATACAAGTTCATACAATCAAATTTAAAACTACTTATTCGATAACATTGTGGCAATGATTCATGCCACATGGATACATGAATTATTATATCCGGAACTTCTCCCAATTCCTCCCAAGAAGATATTCTATCATCATCTGCATTATATGCATTTATAACTCGGTATCCTTTCCCTTCAAAAAAATCTCTATTCTGCAAATAAGTCCTTTTTCGCTCATCTATACTACGATCAATAAGTGGACAAATTGTAACAGTTACATTAAAACGTGTGTCCTTACTTAACAACTCATACAAGTTATTTGCCGGCCATTCTGCTGCTGATATGGTTAGAAAGGTAAGGTTTATTTTTCCCCTTTCTGCATATTTGTCTCTAACCTTCCTTATACCTGAAAGCATAACTATATCATATAAGTGCCTAAATAATTCACATCCACCATCTAACTGTTCTGCGTAAAAGAGTAATGCCTCCAAATGCTGATATGAATATTTATCTGGAATACTTTCTATATTTGTAAAATCCCCCTGATCTATTCCATCTAATAATTCTTGTACCAGCCCAAGATACCTTTCCTGTATTGTCATTTTGCTTTACTCCTAATTTATTATTGTGACAATTTCCTCTTTGTAACTGTCATCCTCTATAATTTCTACCTGTTCTCCACCAATGACTTCATTATTGTATTTTCCTTTTATTGCACACCTCTTCCCGTTCCCGTGTAGATACCACTCGTACTCCAGATCAATATGACCTATATCTAACGCCTGATATCCATTTTGAAACAAGTCATATGCTAGGACACCAGCCATTGGGCCTAACGCAATGAGATATAAACAATCAGATATTCCATATTCTAATGCAGCTTGTAAAATCTCCTTATATTTATTGAACGCATTTTCAGGAGGACATTCTATTCTCCTAATTGTCCTGGACTCATTTAGTAAATCATTTCCAACACCTAATCTTGTTTCTGCTCCCTCTATAATAATAACATTCCTATTTTTCCATATATTTTTAAGATTATTAAATCTTTTTAATGGCTCTTTTGTCTCACAATCTGCAAACAATACGCACGGACGACTGATATAAGCATTGTGATACATTCTGTTTATATCGATAAATTGAGCATGCTCCTTGCGAACTTCGTCTGTCATATATGCTCTGATACCACTTTTACCTGCCCTACTATACTTTGTTAATTCTCCGTAATTATCAGCAATTGCAATTAAAAACCGTTCTTCTCTAACATTTATTACATCCTGTAATCGCTTTGAAAGTACATCATTGTATTTCTGAAACTTCTGTCTGTCATGACCTGCCATTATGGAAAACTCGCCATCTCCAAACCTTGCCATACTGCATCTTTCATTAATAATCTTATCAATAGAATCCTCTATATCATAAAATCTCGGATAGTATAAACTACTTTTATTCCTCCTTGGATCATTGATTTCATAAAAAATATTATCTAAGCCATAATCTTGAATTCTCAAGCTTGTTGCAATATTTTGCTTTGTATTTTCAAAATCATTCGATAATCTTTCACAATAATCTATAAGTTCTGAAAATGAATGTGATATTACATTAACTTTTTCCTTCAGCTCTATATTTTCCTCTTTTAACTTGCACACTTCATCCAAACATATCGACAATATCTCCTGAAGTTCTTGCAATGTCATTTCTTCTGCCATGATGCCTCCCTTATCAAAAAAGGGCAGACAACGTCTGCCCTTTTTTAACTTATTAACATTACTGCAATAAAGACATAACTCCCTGATTAGACTGGTTAGCCTGTGCTAACATGGACTGCCCTGCCTGTGCAAGTATATTATTATTGGAATATTTCACCATTTCTGTAGCCATATCAGTATCACGAATAGCTGATTCTGCACTTGTAGTATTTTCTACAACATTATCCAAATTATTAATTGTGTGTTCAAGTCTGTTCTGTACAGCACCTAATGCAGATCTTTGTGCATTAACATTGGAAATAGCCTTCTTAACATTAGCATTCAAAGCCCCCGAATTGGATGCAGTCGTTGCATCTCCTGACAGACTGATAGCAGAACAGTTCATTGCTTTGATTTTTAAATCAATGTGCTGACCAGATTCAGCACCAACCTGAAGATAAACACCACTGGAGCAATCCCCATTCAAAAGATTTAATTCATTAAATGTTGTTGTTGAAGCCACTCTATTAATTTCGCTCATCAACTGCTGTACTTCACTATCAATGTATCCTCGATCCTCTGAAGTAAGCGTCCCATTTTCTCCTTTAACAGCCAGTTCATTAATACGCTGAAGCATATCGTGAACCTCATTCAAAGCACCCTCAGCAGTCTGCACCATAGAAATACCATCCTGCGCATTTGCACTTGCTTGAGTAAGTCCTCTCACCTGACGTCTCATCTTTTCTGAAATTGCGAGACCTGATGCATCATCTGCTGCTCGGTTAATCTTATAGCCAGAAGATAATTTTTCGGTCGATTTTGCCTGACTAGCAGTGGTTAATCCTAACATTCTGTTTGAATTCATTGCTGTTAAATTGTGCTGTACTACCATATCATATTCCTCCTTGAAGTAACGATCCGTCCTTGGGATCCATCTTAGTGTCTACCTGTTCTCTATTGACACTTCCTTGTTTTCGCAAGAGGGTGAAGTAAACATATTAAATCTGATATTTTATTTATCGACAGATTTTTCTAATACTTAATAGGTAATTTAAAATTTCCTATTTTTTTCTTGAATGTAAAACCAAATCCCACTTCTACTTTTGCCTATATTGCTTCCATGCAATTCATAATTTATATTAATACTACTTGTACCCAATTTAATATATATGCTAAAATATGATATATTTATAAAAGAGAGAAAATCAAATGAAAGTCTTAATACTTACTTGGAAAAGTTTCGGAACTGAGGATATAGTAGATGCTTTTCACCAGAACAATATTGAAGTAGTAAAACACCCATTTTCTGATAATACTGACAATGATTTCGCGGAGGCAAAAAACAATTTGACTAACGTGATTAAATCTGTTACACCAGATTTTCTTTTTACCTTCAATTACTTTCCTGTTGTATCTATTGTATGCAAAGACCTTGATATCCCCTATGTGTCCTGGATATATGATAGTCCTTATGTACGACTTTATCACTACTCCATAAACTACCCACGCAATATTGTTTTTGTATTTGACAAAAGTCAGTTTTTAGAATTTCATAATGCCGGTATCAATACAGTTCACTATCTTCCTATGGCAGCAAACACAGATCGTCTAAATTCCATGCAGAATTTCAAAACATTTAGGCAGACCGGGTGGTACAATCAACATGAAGTAGCCTTTATAGGCTCTCTTTACACAGAAAAACACCAATTTTTTCAAAGAATGAATTCCATCACTCCCTATACTCATGGATATTTAGATGGACTTATGGCTGCGCAAAAACAGATTTATGGTTATAATTTTATACAGCAACTACTCCCAGCAGATATAATTAGTGATATGCGCAAGTCACTACCTATGTCTCCCGGAATTGATAGTGTTGAAAGTATCGAGTACCTCTTTGCGCAATATGTAATTAATCGGCAAATTACTGCCAACGAACGTCAAGAACTTTTAACAGCTGTCGCAGAACGCTTCTCACTAGATCTTTACACGCCCGATAAAAAGTTTTTTATAAAAAATTGCACAAATCATGGACCGGTAGATTATTATGATTGGGCACCCTATGTTATTAAACAGGCAAAAATAAACCTCAATATCTCCTTGCGTAGCATATTAAGTGGAATACCTTTACGCGCTTTTGATATCATGGGTTCCGGTGGTTTTCTTTTAACCAACTTTCAATCTGATTTTTTAGATTTTTTTATTCCGGGGGAAGATTTTGTTTATTACGATAGTAAAACTGATCTATTAGATAAGATTGATTATTATCTGCAACACGATGAGGAACGTGCAGAGATTGCTAAAAATGGATTGCAAAAAATCTCTGCAAGCCATACTTATAAGCACCGCATCGCAGAGATTTTAAGTTATTTATAGCAAAATGCAGTAAGAGAGCCGACGATTTCTCGCCGGCTCTTCCTTTGGTAGTTTTTAATGAATTTCTCAGAATTAACCAAGCAAACTAAGTACACCCTGATTGGACTGGTTAGCCTGTGCCAACATGGACTGTCCTGCCTGAGCGAGGATGTTGTTGTTGGAGTACTTAACCATCTCGGTTGCCATATCTGTATCACGGATAGCAGATTCAGCGCTTGTAGTATTTTCAACTACGTTATCCAAGTTATTGATGGTGTGCTCAAGTCTGTTCTGGACTGCACCAAGAGAAGATCTCTGCTCATTAACGTTAGCAATTGCCTTCTTTACACTTGCGTTCAGAGCGCCTGCAGCAGAAGCTGTAGATGCACTACCGGAAAGGCTGATTGCAGCACAGCTCATTGCTTTAATTGTTAAGTCAATGTGCTGACCGGATTCAGCACCAACCTGAAGATAAACACCGCTAGAGCAATCTCCATTTAACAAATTCTTTTCATTGAAAGTTGTTGTAGATGCTACACGGTCGATTTCGCTCATTAACTGCTTAACTTCACTGTCAATGTAGCCACGATCTTCTGCGGTCAGAGTTCCGTTTTCACCCTTAACTGCCAGTTCGTTGATTCTCTGGAGCATGTCGTGTACTTCGTTTAATGCACCTTCTGCAGTCTGTACCATAGAGATACCGTCCTGTGCGTTTGCAGAAGCCTGAGTAAGACCTCTTACCTGACGTCTCATCTTTTCGGAAATAGCAAGACCGGAAGCATCATCTGCTGCACGGTTAATCTTGTAACCGGAAGATAATTTCTCAGTGGACTTAGCCTGAGATGCTGCTGTTAAACCAAGCATTCTGTTAGAGTTCATTGCTGTTAAGTTGTGCTGTACTACCATAATTTTTCCTCCTTGAATTTTACGGTGGCATCCTTGCCACTCGTTGGGTCTAATCACCTTGTGGTGATTAAGTGGTTTATTAGTAAGTTATCTTACTTGTAATATATATCGGAGCCTTTCTGAAATACTTTACATCTTTTTTGAAAAATTTACTAATTTTTTTCATCCAGGATGCTGGGCCCCGGTACATTACCGTAACTCATGTTCCTATAATAGTTATAGGCGGCCGCGGAGCTCTGTCTTCCGGTCCTTAAATTGCTGCGTTCTTTCTTAAAACATTTCTCCAATGCACTCTTGTTCCTTGCCTCCAATGCCTGAATCTCTACACTCTTTTCTGTGATACCGGCAATGCTCTTCTGCATTCTGCCAATCTCATTTTTATAAAGGGCACGATTCTTATTCAGTTCCGCACTCACATTGGCATACAGGTTTTCAAAGCCCTCATCCAGTCTGACCAGTTCATCCACATAGCCATCCTTCTCATTAACCAGGTCATCAAACTGTTCAAAATCAAGTCTTTCCTCACGCAGAAGTTCTTCCTGCCTCTTGCTGCATGCCAAAATTTTATTTAGCAGACCATCCTTCTTTATCAGGCTCTCTTCTAAAATCTGAAGATACTTTTCCATTTATACACCTTTCTGTCCGTTGATGCGCATAACCTCTTTCCATGTATCACGGACGCTCCGTAAATGTCCGCAGACTTCTTCCAGAATCTCTTTGTCCTTCTTAATATTGGCCTGTACCAGCCTCTCAGACAGATATTTGTAGATTCGTTCAAAATCCTCTGCCACAGGATACTTCATATCCAGAGTCATTCGAAAATGATCAATGATACGCTCTACCTTAACGATATTCGTATGAGCCTTCTGAATATCATTGTTTTCCAGCGCCATAATGGCAATATTGCAGAATTTAATTGCGCCTTCATAAAGCATAAGCACCAACTCTGCCGGGGATGCTGTCAGAACCTTGCTGTTATTGTATTGTGCATATGCATTGGGTAATGCCATATTAGTATCCTCCTCCGATCAGTGCTGTTACTGCACTGGTATTTGACTGCATTTTCGCCATAGCAGATTCCATCTTGCTGAACTTCTTGTACCACTTATCCTCATAATCTGCAAGTTTTTCTTCCAGTTCTGCAATCTTAGACTTATAAGACTTGTAATCCGATGCCATCTTCTTATCATCAAAGAAACTACCGTAACTTCTGGTTCCTTCAATGGAAGAAGACATGGAACTCATCTTGGAATAAAGATTCTTGGATAAAGCCGTAAAGAAATCGATTACCGTACTGCTGTCACTTGCAATCATGCTCTTCAGTTTATCGGCTTTGCCTGACGTATATTCGTCATCCGGATTGCCTGCTATATGAAGCAGATTCTTTTCATTATCAGCCGCTTCGAAGTAGCCAAGTGCCTCAATGCCAAAATCCGCCAGATACATGGTCTTTCCGCCAATGGTGATACCATCCATCATCACGGAACGGATACCCTGGCTGATCTGGGATACATTGCTGTCATTGCGAAGGAGTGCATCCTTAATTTTCTGTTCATACTTCTCTGCTTCGGATTCGGACATAGCATCCTTTTCTTCGTCTGTCAAAGGCTCATAACCTTTTGCGGAAGCTGCATTGTAAAGTTTATCCATCTCACCGATGACTTCATTGTACTCCTTAAGGAAGTTCTTAATCATATCATAAATACCATCGGTATCGTCCTGGGTAGTAATGGTTACTGCCTCACCCTTGGTTTCCGAAAGAGCAGTCAAAGTAAGTCCGTTGATTTCAAAGGTATTGGAGGAACTGGTAAATTCAGCATCGTTTAATGTAATAAGCGCATCCTGACCGTCAATCTTGGTTGCACTGCCACTGAAACTTACCCCCTTCTTATAATCTTCCATAACCTTAGTTGCATATTTTGCACGTTCCAAATAAGCCTGCTCGGTGTCTGCAATGATACCATCTCCGGCAGTAGCTTCATATATCGTCTTTCCTTCTGCGTCTGTAGACTCGGTAATATTGATATGGGTAGCAATCTCGTCTGCTTTTGCAGAATTCTCATCAAACTTCTTTTGTTCGCTTGCGAGACTTACTGCATCTGCTTTCTCGCTGTTTAACTTTTCGATTTCTTCCTGAAGTGCTTTTTGCTGTTCGGTAAGAGAGGCTTTCTCATCATCGGAGGCATTTTGGATTTTCTCCTTGAGTTCTTCCATCTCCTTGCTTTTTGCTTCTAACTGTTCTGCATAGAACTCTACGGTTCCCAGAGAGCTGTCTTTATACTTCTCCCCGATTTCCTCTATCTTCTTCTGTGCAGCTTCCATAGCACTTTTGGCGCTCTTGTACTGTTCTAAGTAGCTGTCCTTTTGGGCCTCGACATCTTTATCAATCAGACTGCGCATATTGGCAAGGGTTGCTGCATCATCCCCAGCCACATAATAATCTGCAAATTTCTGATACTGTGCAAGTGTCGCGCTGTCCTTATCCAGGCCTACCTGCAGGCCCAGTGCGGATAAAGCAGACATACCACCCTGATCGGATGCGGTAATGCTGAAATTATACTTTGCACCGGATTCTTTTGCACTGATAAAGAGGCGCTGGTTATTTGCATCAAAATTTGCATTTAGCCCTGCTTCTTTTGCCTTATTTAAGAAATCGGAAATAGTGGTTTCACTGTTTACCGCAATCTCCACGGAACCGGATTCAGTAGTAATGTTAATCTTACCCTCAGCAAAATCAGAACCTGCAATGTCGCTGATTTTGGAGAGTGCCGTCCACTGCTTTCCTTCTCCTGCTTCAGTCAGTTTACCACCGGTCAGATAAGCAGTTTTTGCCAATTTCTCCACTGTCATGCTCTGCACACCGTTTACCGCATTCTCTCCGGTAATGACGCTGACTGCACTGCTATTGGAAACCTTGGTGGTCTTTTTTGCATAAGATGATGCAAAACGCATATTGGATATGTACTTGCTCTGCAGGTTCTTCAGTTTCTTATTCAGATCTTTCCATGCGTCCTGCTTCCATTCCAGCTTGGTCTGCGCTTTCTTTACAGTATCTACTTTTTTCTGTCTGACTGCTACCAGTTCCTGGACAATGGAATCGGTATCCATACCGGACATCAAGCCAGTAAGTCTCATTGCCATACTTCTGCCCTCCTATCGTTTCTCATCAACCAGGATTCCTGCCATCTCCCACACCTTGGCAATCATGTCCAGGGTCTTTTCAGGAGGCAGTTCTTTGATTACTTCCTTGGTATCTTTGTCGATAATCTTGATGGTTACGCGGTTTGTTGCTTCATGGAACCCGAATACCGCCTCGGACTGTCCCATTTTTTTGTTTAATTGTTCAACGGCCTTTCTAATCTGCTCGTTGCTTGGCTGCTTGGCATTCTCCTCATTATTCATCATGTTAGCCAGATCGCCTTTATTCTGGGCATTTTCTACCACATTGACAGAAGGATCTGCCTGTCTAATGGTCTCCTGCGCAGATACATCCGTGTATTCTGGTTTCGCAGTCTGGTTAACCGGTCTTTGGATCGGCTGAGTACTTGCCTGTGCTGTCATAATGCTTCCAATTGGTTCAATAACCATTTCTATCACCTCCGTGTGAATCGTCAACAATAGTTTTCTATGTCTTTTATCGGAAAACCCAGTCAAAAAGTTTATAGATTAAATAAAAAAACTGTCCAGAACACCTTCTCGTGTAAAGGACAGTTTCATTGTATCATATTTTCCGTATTACCCCAACAAATTCTTTAATGCATCCAAGCCTTCCAGATCTACGGCTGCCTTGTTGGATTCCTGAATCTGTGCGTAAACTTCTTTCCGGTATACCGGGACCTCCTTGGGTGCGGAAATTCCGATCTTTACCTGGTCACCTTTGATTTCTAAGATGGTGATTTCTATGTTGTTGTTGATAATAATTGCTTCGCTTTTTTTTCTGGATAATGCTAACATATTATTCACCTGCCTTTCTTGCCTGCAGGATATCATAAATAGGATATTTTACGGGGTATTTATCCCCGTCCACGATTACCTGGCATGCTTTTCGTGTGTCCGTATTAATGATAATGGGGCCCATCAGATTCACACTCATTTCTTTAATATCCTTGGGTACGGTAACGGTTGTCATGACCAAAAGATTGTCCCCATCCAGATTTCCCAGATTCTTAAGAAGTTCATCTTCCACCTCGGGATTATAATCCTCACATACAGACAGGGGATCCATAACCGGCATGGCAAAGGTGGGTTCATCCATGGACTGCAGATAACGGATACCTGCATTGACTCCCTTTTCGGAATCGTAAATCAGGGCAAATTTCTTCATGTCCGGGAAACCGATGATACCGCCCTCAAAGGTGATCAACTTTGCTTCTTCAATATCTACTTCCCCAAAAATTCTTGTATTTACTTTCATATTTTATACCTTCCTTCCCATTTTATAAGTAGTTCAATAAGCTGTTTTGCATGACTTTACCGGTTGCCATCAAAGCTGCCTGATAAGTTACATTGGCACTTTTTAGATGGATTGCGGCTTCTGTAATATCCACGTCCTCATTTTCGGACTTTAAGGTCTCGTAAGTAGTCTTCTGATCCCGCATACGGTTTTCAATCAGTTCCAGTTTGGAGCTTCTGGTACCACAGGCGGTAATGGACAAATTATCTTCTCCGAGGTAATTCTGCATCACGGTAATGCTGTGTTCAAACATCTTCTGCATTTTATCCTTGGATAGGGTGAGTGCTTTGTTTACGGCATCCAGACGGCTCTTTAAGGTGCCTGCCTTGGTCTCATCCGTTTCATTCTGTATCATGGTCTTGATATCCGTTGCCGTTTTCTCAAGAGCCTGCACTTCCTCCAGTGCTTTTACAAGGTCATCCACTTCCCTGCCGATTCCCGGCTTAAAGCATTCGTCCGCGGTGGTATTGACACGAATGGTCTGGTTGAATCCTACATCATATTCGATTACCTGTTTTTCTATATTGTTCCCGGTCAGATATTCCTGATTGTAATCGATGACGGTTCCCTCATCATCCGTTGTGGTGCATGCAAAATAGTGTTCCGGACGTAAGTCTCCTTTTTCCCAGTTGGTTTTTTCGTAGGTAATACGGATTTCTCCTTCGTTTACTCCGGAGGTGGAAATATCATCCTGGTAAGCTGCTAATTTGGCATAGACATTCTTGCCCAATATGAGTTCACCGGTTTCCGGAATGAAATATGCCTTATCATCATTTGCGGCAGCCTGTTCAAATGCGCTGGGGACATCATAGGAATGTACCATGGTGATATCCGAAGCGGCAATCACTTCTTCTGTCTGAATGTTGCCGTCTGCATCTTTTCCGGTTACGTGGGATATAGTGGGGATGGTACCCTCATCAAGCTGGTCATATGCCAGGCGGATACGGTTCACCTTGACAGCTTCCACTTCCTGCTCGGAAACATTGATGGTTTCAAAGTTTGCGGAATTAATATCTTTCAGGTCCCCACCGGCACCCGTGGTCTTAATAAAAGTAACTTCATCCATTGCGTTTCCCGAAAGCTGTTCGGTGACAGAGTACTTTAACTTCTGATTGGCCGTAAAACTGATGGTGGTATCCGTTCTGTAGCCCGCAAATACATAGCGTCCTGCATAGTCCACATTGGCGGTCGAATAGACTTCGTCACGAAGGGCTTTTAACTGCTCTAAGATAATCTCTCTGTCCTCGCTTGTCAGATCGCCGTTGGCGCCCTTGGTACACTGTCCAATCATATTGGTCAGCACCTGTGCGGTATTTTTCAGGGCGCCTTCGGTAATTTCCAGCCAGCTGTTGGCATCGGGTATATTCTTACTGTAGTACTGGGTAGCCTCGGTTACATTACTTCTTAAGCGTAATGCACGGATTGCCACCACCGGGTCGTCGGAGGGTTTATTGACCTTCTTTTCGGTAGACATCTGGGTACTTAATTTATCCTGCAAAATCTTATTGTTATTAATGTTGTTCAGATTGTTATTCTGCATGATTTTATTGGTAATTCTCATAAAAACACCTCACTTAACTGAAAATACGAATTAGACGCCGGTCTGTAAAATCAGCCTGTCATAAATCTCTGTCAAAGTCTGTATCATCTTAGATGCCAGGTTGTATCCGTTCTGGTATTTTACCAGATTCACTGCTTCCTCGTCCTCGTCCACGCCGGAAATAGCCATACGCTGGTTGTCAATGGATTTGCTGATATTGGAATAGTTGGTGGTGAAGGTCTTGGCATTGCTCGCGTTTAGTGCAACATCCGACAATACACATTGTAAGAAGTCACCCGCCTTACAACCCCTGAAGTTCATCTGCTCTTTGTCGTTCATCATGCCTTGCAGCTTTTCCAGCAAATCATACTGTTCCACACCATCCGTCTGTTTTACCTTGGTTGCCAGAAGATCCGCATCCACTAAAAGTTCGGAAAAGACCGTAAAATTCTTTGCCGTCATCTTATAGTAACTGCTGTCGTCCACATCCACTGTCATGGTTCCGTCCGTCTGGTGGTCGTAACGATAGGCTTCCTCAAAGGTATACTGTCCTTTTTCCGCCGGAATCTTGGCTGCAAAAAGGTCGGTTCCGGGATTATTATATTTGTTATACCCACTATTTAAGATATCGTTGGTCTTCTGGGCAAAGATTCGAACCCACTCATTCATCTGCTGCATATAGTAGGGAATTCCCTGATAAGCAATGCTTTCTCCAATGGAGGCATGCATCCCCAACCGGTCATTGGTTACCTTGCGTTCGTTCAGGGTTTCATTGGAAAGCACGAAGGTATAGGAGTAAACAGGTTCCCCGGTTGCGGAATAACTGCAGGTATAGGACCAGGAGTCGTAGTAGTACTCCTGATTTCCGAGAGTGATCATCCCACCCTGATCGGAAAGATTACATTTATTCAAATCCTTCAGATAGTCATCTGTCACTTCGATGGTGACGGTATCATGGGTTCTGGTTATTCCATCGGGGTCTTTCATGGTTTTCTGTCCGATTCCGGTAATGGTGCCATTGAAATTTTCACCGTTATTACCATCACGAAGTTCAATCAGGCCCTGCAGGGTTCCGCCCAGGGTTTTGTCATGAAGATTGAACTGTTCTCCATTTACCCAGTACACATCATATAGTCCGTCTATATCAGTCTGGTTGGTCTTTTCATAATCGCGTTTTGCCACACACTCTAACTGTTTGCATTCTGCCGTATCCAGAAGCAGCTGTCCTCCCCCGATTCTGACGAGGAAGCGATAAGCGCCTGTTTCTCTCTCCGGATTATTGGCGTCCACGATGGGAATTTCCTGCGTTTCAATCTTAACAATCTTGGAAAGCTGGTCTAACAGAAGGGTTCTTCTGTCCCGAAGCTCGTTTGCCTTGCTTCCGGAAAGTTCAATCACGTTAATCTGTTTGTTCAGGGAAGCAATCTCGCTTGCAAGGGAATTGATTTCATCCACTTTGAGTTTGATTTCCTGGTTAATATCCTTTTGTACCTTTTCCAGATTGGTAGCAAGTCCGTTAAAATAATCGGTAAGGTTACCTGCATACCCAATAAACTGTGCCTTGGATGTGGTACTGCTCGCTTCTTTCATAACGGCCTGCAAACCGGTTACGGAGTACTGGTCAAAAATGGTTTTGAAACCGGTTGCCACTCCGTCATCCATGAAATAGGTTTCCAACTGATCCATGTAATAATCTTTGATTTCATACTGTCCCAGGCTGGTGTTGCTGGTCCAGTACTTGGTATCGTAAAATTCGTTGCGGATTCTTTCAATAGCCAGCGTCTCCACACCGGCACCGGCACACCCGTAGGTCTGAAATACCCGGATGGGATCGCTGGCCTGCTGTATTACCTGCTGCCTGCTGTACCCTTCCGTCTGCACATTAGAAATATTATTCGAGGTAGTATTCAATGCGGCGTTGCTTGCAAGAAGGCCTTTGTATGCAATATTTAATCCAAAAAACTGTGAAGGCATTTATACTCCCCCTTTCTATCTTCCTAATGTGGTGATAATGTGTTCTAACAGTTCACTGATGACATTGATGTAACGGCTGGATGCATTGTATGCATTCTGGAATTTAATCATATTGGATAATTCTTCATCGGAAGAAACGCCTACAATCTGTTCCCTCGCACTGAAGGTGGAGTTCACCGTGGCATCCTGATTTTCGTAAATACTCTTGAATATGGCACCGGTATTGGCTACCTGGGATACCATATCGGAGTAGTAGTCTACGAAGCAGGTCCTCTTCTGTACATTGGGATTAAGGCAATATTCTTCTTCCGTAAATATTTCTTTCAATTTGGTTGCGGTTTCGTAATCCACGGAACCGTCTGCTTTTTTGAATTGTAACAGTGTGGCCTCCTGTAAAAGATGGGGATTCACCTTCAGGTTGCCAAGCGTATATAAAGTACTGGCCTGTGAGGGATCTTCTTCCATATATTCCCAGGTAGGATTTCCCATAGCATCTGTTCCCTGTGTCCAGCCATCCGTTGTGATTTTCTGGAAAAGCTGTAACGGAGAACCGTTTCTGTCACACATATACTTGGTTACCGGATCGTATACTGCGGCAAGTGTTTCGTTCACTTTGGTGGTCACATTGTGAATCAACTGATCAAATTCCGCCATAATATTCATGACAATGGACTGGGAAACCTGATCGTATCCGTTTTCAATGTCGGTATAATTCGCCCTATGATCACCACGGGCCAGCAAAGTTGCCTTTAAGCCGCCGATATCTGTATCCATATTGGAGGAAATCGTCTGGTCCAAATCAAAAACCAGAGCATTTTCAATCCGGTAAGCTTTGCTTCCGTCTTCCATAATGGTATATTCGGCGTTATTGGGCCAGAACGGGGTGTAAAAGCCGGTAGTTGCATCTTCCTGCAAAGCAATTTCAAAGCAATGACCACCTTTTACAAAATCATTGCCTTCAATCTGAACGGATACATTGCCTAATGCATCCTCATTGTAACTGATTTTGCAAAGTTTCCCCAGTTCATCCAGAATCTGATTTCTGGCATCCCTTATATCATTTGCATGTTCGATTTCAGCGGATTCTATCTTGCGAATCTGCTCGTTAAGGTTCAGTAACTGCTGCCCATATTTGTTAATCTGGTTCACTTTATCCTTAACCTGCAGGTTCAGGCTGTCCTGATAAGTGGACAAATCATTATATACCGCACCGGCTCTGTCTATAAATTCAGATGCGCGCTGCACTAAAAGACCCTGTGTTACAGAGCCTGAAGGATCCTTTGCGAGTTCCTGCACTGCTGTCCACAAATTTGTCAGGGAAGTCTGAAAATCTTCACCGTTCAGTTCCCCTAAAACGGTTTCGACTTCATCCAAGACTTCCGTGGACACTTCGTAGAACATACTGCGTCCGGATTCCTTGCGGTATGTCCTATCCAGGAAATAATCTCTAACTTGTCTGACGGCGGAAAAATCAACCCCGAGACCATACTGTTGGTTGGAAACCGAGGCGGGGTTTTTAGAAATGGTTAAATAGTTTCTGGACCCAAGAAGAGTCTGTTGTCTGGTATAACCTTTTGTATCTATATTCGTAAGATTGTGTGCTGTTGTATTGAGCGCATTCTGTCCGGTCTGTAAGCCGGATGCACCAATGTATAAGCTTCCCATCAGTGGCATACTATCACCTCACGTTACGCACAGCAATCAGCCATATTCCTAATTTGCTGAAACTGCGCTCGGATTAACTTTTTGCATCAAAGCTGCCCCTGCCGTTGCCTATAATATCTCCCGCACTGTGTGCGCCTTTATTATAATTAGCGGTTTCCGGAGCTGCCTTCATGGCCTGTAAAAGATTCATGTCAAAAGCCACCATTTCCAAAGAATGCTCAATCAGTTCTTTGTTTTGTCCGTTCACACGCTGCATATTATCGGTAACCGTTTTCAGACGGTCATGTAATACGGCAAGCTTCTTGCTTTCTTCCGGTCTTTGGCTTAATAGTCGAATCAGTTCGGTCAGTTTTAACGTCTTAACATCCTTGTTCATAACGTTGGCAATATCTTTCATCACTTCATTTCTTTTTGAATCCAAGTGATTGATTTTGCTTACACTTAGTTGCTCATCATCCGTGATGCGCTGTAATTCTTCTAAATTTCCGGCTACAATAACCGGTGTTTTGGCCATGGATAATCCCAGCAGAGTCTCATATTCCACTGCTTCGTCTTCTAATATACTAATCAGATTTTCAATAAGACTTGCCACTTAGATTACCTCATTTCCTGATATGTTGCAAATAACTTTTCTGCAAAGCTCTCAGCGCTTACCTCATAGGTACCTGCCTGAATGCTTGCTTTAATGGGAGCCGTAATGTCTTCTCTTACATCAGGGCTTGCCTTTACTGCTGCTTTGGCAGTCTGGATATCCTTTCCGATACTGCTGATCTGCAACTGATCCGAAAAAGATGCTCCATAAGACTTCTGAACCTGAGCAGTTTTCTTGCTTTTGTATATCTGTTGCACCTGGTTGTATGCTTCAATACGCATAGCGGTCTCCTCCTTTCCCAAACCTGTTCTGTTTGCATTACATAATATATATCGTAAAAATCCGGCGAAACTTTAGATGAATTTAAAAATTAAAAGCACCCGTGCCGATTTCTACATTTGTTTTATCGGCCGGGTGCCTGAAATACTTTATAGGATTTAATCAGTTCACTTTTTAATTCTTATTTCATTATAAAGGTATAGGTTTTCTTTGCCGTACTGCCATCATTACAGGAAATTGTCACGCTATACTTTCCGGGTTTATTTGCACCAAATACCAACGCGACTGAAGATGAGTATTGGATTCCGACCGAGAAATCGGGGCTGGAACTTTTTGCGGTATATTCGTAACTGCAATATCCACCATTCTGAGCGATTGGAAGTATTGGAAAATCATATACTTTACCGCTGTACCCCCATTGGCCACTCACACAACCACTCAGGCTGAGGCTCTTGGTCTTATCGTAAGAGTATACTACAAAGGATGCAGACAAACCGCTTCCATCTGTGGCAGCAGCTTTAATCGTTGCGGAACTTCCGTAAGCTGACATACCAGTAACCGTACCATTGGCATCCACCTTTACGGCAGAAGGATTGGTAGAAGACCAGGTAAACTTATTTGCAGACGCTTCCACTTTACCGCTATCTGTAACCAGATATACTCCCATCTTCATGGTAGTTCCCTTTGCCACGCAATTACTTCTTCCCATGGTCGGAGCAATAAACATTTTAGTGGCAGGATTCTTGACATTCACCTTGCAGGTAACCTTCTTGTTGGAACCGTCTGTGGTAGCGATTGTAACGGTGGCACTTCCGGTTGCTTTACCGGTTGATGTAACTGTTACAACAGAACCGGATTTTGATACTTTCACTAAGTCCAGATTACTGCTGGTAACGCTCCAGTTTGTGCTGTCACAGGTTACCGTCAGTTTTGCAGAAGTAGGCGCACCATAGGAATTGGTCACGCGGAAAACATCCACGGTCTTCTTGTCTACGGAAAGATTGGTTGTCTGGGCTGCCGTTACTGTTAATATATAGGAAGCACTTGCGTTGCTGCCATCGGTTGCATTTACTGCAATTATGTAATTTCTAAGAGTAGCTGTTTTACTTGCCGTTACTTTTCCGTTAGAAACCGTAACCCCCTGGTCTGCCGGTGTAACCGTCCAGGTTAATTTTGCATTGGTTGCCTTTGCAGACATCTCCGCTTTCAGGGTAACGGATTTACCCTGGGATACAATATTGGAACCAGTTATGGTTAAACCTGTTACAGGCTGGGTAACATTCACATTAATGGTAATAGACTTGCCGGTTCCGTCCTTTGCCGTACCGGTAATCTTTGTTTTTCCTGCTTTCTTTCCGGTAATAACCACATTGTTGCCGGAAAGTGCTACGGTTGCTACACCGGCATCATCGCTGACCCAGGTTAAGGTGGAGGCGCTGCCTATTGCAGTATCTTTCAGTGTAACCTTCACATCTGAAACTGTAAAACTCTTACCAGTCAGAACCGTTACTGCCCTGGTTTTGGAGGTAATACCGGTTACCGGATTGGCCGGATTAGATACGCTGATGATCATGGAAGTGGTCGGACCATCAACACTCGTTGCCGTAATTGTATAATTGTCCGGCTTAGCAGTCTTTGCAGCCGATACTATACCGGAAGCACCTACTGTCACACCATTTCCCTCAGGAGATACCTTCCAGGTTAACTTCTTATTAGCTGCATAATCCGGAGTCAATGCAGAAACCAGCGTAAGCTTCTGTCCGGGTGCTACTGTATTTACTCCTGATTTTGACTTAATACTTACCGCTGTGACAGCCGGTTTCAAGGTATATTTTGCAGAAGCATCCGCACTGGCAAGCTTATTGCTGTTCTTTACCGCAATGGCATGCACCGTGATGGCGGTCTGTCCGGATATGGGAAATGTTCCAATCAAACTTTTTCCATCGGTTGATAATGTCTGGGTACAAGTCTTTGCATTGGCTGACAACTGGCCATTCTTATAGGTTACTGCTTTACCATCAGTGGAATAGTAAATGGTGGTACCGGGTTCTGTGACAATTTGAACAGTTAAGGATTTGCTGTTATAAGTTCCGGCTTTTGTCTTAAATACCGGTTTATTCGGAGCGGAAACGGTATTGGAAATTCCCAGTGCCTTGGCAAGGTCCACATAACCATTGCCCAGACCGGAGCCGTTAACCTTCACACAGCTCTTATCCATAAGTTTCAACAGGTTATCTACTTTGGTGGAGCCTGTACCGGGAACCTGATCCCACAAAACAGCTGCACATCCGGAAATAACCGGGGTTGCCTGAGAGGTACCGCTCATCCTACCGTAATAGTAACCGGTTGTACTCTTTAAATAACTGCCGCTACCGGAACCCGCACTATTAAAGCAGGACCACATATTGTAACCGGGTGCACAATATCTGACTTTTTTACCAAAGTTGGAGAAATCCGTCTTTCCAAGACTGTAATTCAAGGCAGCCACGCTGATTGCCTTATCATAACCTGCAGGATAGCATAAACTATCGGCATATTCATTACCTGCTGCACAGAATACAGCAACACCTGCTTTATAGGCATTGTTTATGTAGGTATTAAAGGTTCCGTTGTAACCCATACCTCCAAGACTCATGTTAATGATGTTTGCATTATTGCTGACCGCCAGACTGATTCCTCGCATAATGTCAGAATCAGTACCGCCATCATCGCCTAATACCTTAACTGTTAAAAGGTTACATTCCGGTGCAATACCGCGTCCGCCGTAATTGTTTGCCCGTGCACCGATAAGACCCGCCACATTGGCACCATGATTTCCGGAAGGGGTGGTACCCAGAGTGGAATTGACCTGAATCGCCTTGATACCGGATAAATCTTCATGACTGGTGCTGGCACCGGAGTCAAGTACAGCGACGGTAACGCCTTTGCCCCTGTAACCTGCATTATAAGCTACAGTAGAATTCACTACCGAATGATACCATTCATAATAGGAGCTGGTAACTGTCATAAAGGGATCTGCACAAGGCTCATAAGTTCCCATCTGCGTCCCTTCTGTTTCGATTTCTTCGGAACATGTGTAACGGATATAGTTGGGCCATACTGCCGGCAGATTACTGTCAGGAGAAGCTGCCGCACGCATGACATCGCCAACAGTTGCCTCTTTGTAGGCAGGATCCGCATTCAGTTTAATAACAGCTACACCATATTCATAACTATCCAAAGTAGCATTGTATGCCTGTGCATAGGCAAGGGCTTCTTCTTCGCTTTCTGCCAGGAATACTACTTCCCCTGCTACATAATTGTCCTGGGAATCAATATTTGCCCAGTCATAGGAATAATCCAGTACTTCCTGCTTCTCTGCCATTTCTTCTGCAGAAAGTGTGTAGGATTCATCCAATCCCGGGAACATCTCTTCAATCTCCTCCACGTCAGGTATTTCTACCTCAGAGGGATCTCCTCCCGATACATCTGTCCCGGGTTCATCACCGCCGGACACATCTGCTGCCGGTTCGTCTCCACCGGATACGTCCACACCCGGCACCTCATCTGAGGGCTCTTCCGAGACGACAACATCGCCGCCGGAAATATCAGGTGCTGCAGAGACTACCATGCTTTCGGTAAGAATCATCATTACCGCAAGCATCCATGCTAAGGTTCTCTTAATTCTCAGTTTCTTTTTCATTTCCTTCTCCCTTTCTTTTATTTATGCATCAATATGCATAATTCCATCCGTTCACGGAAATGGACGGATAATTGTTCTTCTCGCCCCTTTTGATGACCTCCTGCGGATTTTCTGTGGTTTCAAAAGTTGCCACGCCATGTGCATAATCGATAAACTTTATTCCGTAAAGCTCCGCAATCTGTTTCGCTTCTTCTTCACTTTCCGCTAATGCCACCATGGACGTAACCGTATTCTCCGGCTCCCCAAGCATACCGTTTTCCTCCTCCGGATTTGCCATATCAGCATTGTTCTTATCCGGTAAATCCGCGGATGTAAGAGCATCCCCAGAATCCTCTTTGTTTTCTCCGTTTTGTACAATACTCTCCTGACCTGTTTCGGAAGGGGCTCCGTCTTTTGGTTCTTCGGGCAGGGTATTGTAATCACCGGGCAAAGCAGCACCTTCCTGCATCTCAGAAATCAGCTCCCCTTCTGATGAATCTCCCTTATTTTTGAAGAAAATCAATGAAAAAATGATTCCCAGACTGACCAGTCCGACCAGTGCGGCAATATACCAGAATGTTTTTGTGCTCATAAAGTCCCCCTTATCAGCTCATCTTCTCTCTCTTGAATACGATGAATCTTCTTGCGGGTATTGTACCCATTTTATCTTCTTTAATGACCTGGTCAAGCTCCCAGCCCTTACTTGACATGCGTTTCATAATTTCCTCGAAAGTCTCGAACTCATCCATCAGACGCCCCTTAGGACGGTCGCTATCCACATGAAGTGCATCCACCACTTCAATCTTATATTCATACTGTTTGTTAACCAGACGATCCAGCTTTGTGTGAATGGAGAACAGTGTTTCGTACATGCAGACATTGAGTGCATCCCGCAGTTCTTCGTTCGAAGCATCCTCGAAAAGATCCGTCTCTTCCACACGGTTTTTCTTCACAATAATGGTATCATAATTTTTGGATTCTTCCATAATGATCTGCTTTGCAAGTTCTATATTTTCTGCAATTCTTCTGTAACCTCTTTCGTCCAGATAAGACATTGCCACCGCCCGGATATTCACTTCGTTCTTTTCAAGTCCGGTGTCAATTAACTCCTCCGTAACATCCACAAGAGAAGTCTGAAGCATTGCACTCTTACGGATTTCCTCCAACATGATGTTTCTCAAATCTGCCATTTTCATATCCTCCTAATCAACATTTTATTAACTAATATTATCACTTACATAAAAGGTATAATTTACGGATGCCTTGCTTCCGTCATTGCATGCCACTGTTACTTTGTAGGTTCCTGTGTCCTTTGTCTGAACCCGAAGATAAATCTTTCCGTTTGAGGCCCGAATTCCTGCTTCAATACCGGAACCGGAACATTTTGCCGTAAATCTTGATTGGGATGCCGTGTGTACTGCATCACCTTCCAAAATATATATTTCATAATCTGCAATTTTATTCGGTTCCAGAACGGTTTCCTTATTCAGTGTATATAACCTTCCATTCTCAGTATATCTTGCGGCCATATCTTTAATCTGGTCTACCGCTGTAAAATAGTAGGTTGCCTTTTTACTTCCGTCCGCAGTTGTTGCGGTAATTGTTGCCGAGCCCGAAGAAGCCCTGCAGGTCACATATCCACCTGAGTCCACTACCATAATGCTTTTATCTGACGACGACCAGATGATCTTTTTCTGGTTATTATCAATCTGTCCGCTATCGGTGATGAACTTAGCACTCATCTTGACCCGGGTGCCTTTCGCAATATAATTCGAATGCCCTGTTTCCGGTGCAATCATCAACTTACCCACGGGATTTCTGACATCTGCCTTCAAAGTTACTTTCTTGTTGCTTCCATCCGTGGTATAGACCGTAACACTCACTTTTCCAATTGCTTTTCCGGTAGCATTTATCCGAACATAACTTTCCTCTGAAGATATGTATTTTTCCGCTGTCAGCATATCCGGATTGGAGGATTTTACGTCCCAACAGTCCGAATCACAGTCTACCGGAATCAGTTTTTCCGCATTGCTTCCAAGCCTGTCTAATTTTACACTGGTAGTCTTTACTTTAAGTCTGGTGGCTGCTGAATTAACCACTGTGACATCATATTTTGCAGTGGCCTCGCTGCCATCCCTGGCTTTCGCGGTAATTGTGTAGGTCATGCGCAACGCATCGGGCTTTGCCGTAACTCTGCCATTTGCCACACTCACCCCTTTTCCTGCAGGACTGACAGACCATTCCAGCCTTCCGTCGGTGGGCTTTTGTTCAGTGGTAGTAGTCAGGTTAATGTATCTGCCTGCTGCCACTGTATGACTTCCGCTTATCTTAAGTCCATATACCCGCTCTGTAACGTTGACTTCTATTGTCAGCGATTTGCCATTACCATCCTTAGCCGTTCCTGTTACTTTTATCTTTCCCGCTTTAATGGTATTAATTGTAAGAGTCCCTGCTCCTTTAGAAGGATCCGATGAATCCGTTACGGAAACAACAGCCACAGTATTATCGGAACTGCTCCACTGCAGATCGCTCAATTTTCCGCCTGTTTTATCCTGATGCATTACCGTGATATCTTTAATATTCAGCGATTTGCCTGCCAACACGGAAACTTTTCTGTTCTTTAAATTTACCGAGGTAACCGGATTATAACTCTTCAAAACCTTGATTGTAAAAATGCCTGTTTTTCCATTTGAAGAAGTAGCATTGACTAAATAGCTTTTCGGCTCTGCATCTGCATTTACCTTTACCACCCCCGAATTGCTGATGCTTACTTTGCCGTCAGGACAATTGGTAATACTCCAGGTCACTTTCTTATCTGCTGCATAATCCGGATAAAGGGAGGCCTGTAATGCCAGCGTCCGCCCTTGTGCCACATAATTT
Source organism: uncultured Lachnospiraceae bacterium (assembly GCA_945919075.1). GTDB lineage: Bacteria > Bacillota > Clostridia > Lachnospirales > Lachnospiraceae > Acetatifactor. The sequence continues at coordinate 51,426 of CAMEIX010000009.1, read as the reverse complement.
ACACCGTTCTTGGATGTAACCGTTACCTCTTCCACAGACGGTTTTAAGATATATCTTGCACTCGCATTAGCACTGGACAACTGATTGCTTTGTTTAACGGCGATGGCGTTAACCGTAATCGTTCCTTTTCCACCTATCAGAAAACTTTCATTTTCATATAAAATCGCATTATCGGAAAGTTTTCCATTTCTATAGGTGACCGGTTTGCCATCCACGGAATAGTAAATCAGGGTTCCCGGTTCTGCCGTAATACTGATAGATAATTGTTTTGTATTATATGTACCGGCTGTTCTGTTGAACACAGGTTTTGGAGGTGCTGCCGTATCTTCCGTCATGCCTAAGGCTTTCGCCATATTTACAATACCCTTTTCTACACCAACGCCGGGCAGTTTGGTGCAGCTTTTGTCTAAAGCCGCCAATACATTTTCAACCTTTTGTGAGCCGCTTCCGTCCACATAAGCATATAAAAGTGCTGCACATCCTGCCATTACCGGAGATGCCTGGGAAGTTCCCTGCATACTGCCATAAATAGTCGAGCTGCTTACTCCATTATAGAATTTGTATGGTGCCCACATTTGTACACCGGGTGCTGCATAACGGACTGTTTTTCCATAATTGGAAAATGCTGCTCTTGTCAGATTCTGATTTAATGCCGCAACTGAAACAGCATGATTATATCCGCCCGGATAATGAATGCTGTCTGCGTAATTATTACCTGCTGAGCAGAAAATCACTACGCCCTCTTGATAGGCATTATCAATTGCCTGCTGGTAAACATCGCTGTAATTAGAACCCCCAAGACTCATATTAATAATATTGGCATCATTTTCCACAGCCGCATTGATTCCTCTTACAACATTCGCCTCGGTTGCACTATTATTTTGAAATACGCGAATTGACATCAAGGTACAGTCCGGTGCAATGCCGCATCCACCTTTTCCGTTATTTGCCATCGCGCCAATAATGCCACATACATTGGAGCCGTGGTTATTATCATCTTCCACACCACATCCAATATCAATTGTCAAGGCATTTGAAAATTCTTCATGGCTTGTATTAATACCGGTATCAATAACCGCAACTTTGATTCCCTTACCAGTAATACCGCCTTTGTGTGCAATATGGGAGTTTACTGCATAGTGAAACCACTGGCAATACTGACTGTCCGTACTTAAAAACGGATCTGAATCCCCTTCTGTACTCGGGTTTACAATAACCTCCGCAACGGAAGCATGCGCCATCCCGTCCAGATTTTCCGTATCCAGATATTGGTAATAATTAGGCCAGACTGCCGGCAAATTACTGTTCGGATCTGCTGCAGCCTCCATGGCATTCATAACAGTTGCTTCCGCAAATTCATCGCTTGCATTCAGGGTAATAACCGCAACACCGTAACTGTATTCCGTCAGTGTCGCATTATAGGCCTCTGCATACAGCAAAGCCTCTTCCTTCGTATCTGCCAGAAAAATCAATTCACCGGAAACATAACTATTCTCTTCGCAGGCACGCCAGTCCTCTGCATATTCCTGCACCTCTGCTTTTTCTGCGATTTCTTCCTCATTGAACGTATAGCCTTCTGCCATACCCGGAAACATCTCTGCAGTATTTTTCTCTACCGCTTCTCCTGTAGAAGTCTCTGCAGGGTTCTCTCCCGAATCACGGAAATCACCATCCGAAATATCCCCACCGGACACCGTCATACTTTCCATCGCGAATGCCGGCATTCCTTCTGAAAGAATCAAAACAGAAGCAAGGGCAATCGCCAACCCTCTCCTGATTATCTCCTTTTTTCTCATTTTACCTTCTGTTCTCCTTTAACCCCTTTTCGCCTCATCTATTAAAACGCCTAAAACACTTACTCTTTCATAAACATACAAAATGGAGAATCACCTTATTGTATCATATAAGTATATCAAAATTTATGCAATAATGGAATATCCATTTTCTTTTTTTTAGTATTTTTTGGTATTTTTATTTTAATTATAAATACCAGACAGAAAGAATAGAAAAGTGTTTTGGTTTTGCGTGTATCAGAAATGGCTTTACGAAAAAAAGTCCCGCACAAATAGTGCGGGACCATATTGTTGTCACAAACCGTACAGTTTTCACTGTACGAATTTTGGCATAAAGCCTGAAATCCGTTATTTATTTTTTGAAAACTTCAATCCATGCGGTTCCGGAAGGAGCTGCGGGACAGGTACCTGTGGTATCATCCACCCACTTCTCGCCATCGAAATATTCGCCAGAGGTTCCCTCAGCATAGTACACATACTTAATAGTCCACTTATTGTGATCCAGGCCTGCTGTGTTATCAGCAGGAGCAATGTAAAGTGCGGTACAGTTAGGAACGTCTGCTGTTGTCATGATGCGGCTCTTTTCGTTTGCTCCAAGCTTGGTAGATAATGCATCCGTACCCTTTGCGGTAGCATATGCAGTAGATGCTTCTGCCTGAGCAGCGGTATAGCAGCTCTTTGCATTTAAGATAATCTGAGAACCCTTTGCACGGTCAATGTAACCTAAAAGTGCCGGTACCAGAATTGCTGCCAAGATAGCCAGAATAACGATAACTACGATTAATTCAACCAATGTAAAACCTTTGTTACTGTTTTCTTTTTTCATAATTTCAGTCTCCTTTGTTTAGTCTTGCAAAAGAATCTTTTGCCTTGTAATAATGTTATCACTATTATCGACAGGATTCAACAAAAAATAAACCCTTTTTCCTAATTTTTATTCATAATAGGATACTTTCACCAGTTCCGCCACGGTGGTTACGCCCTCTTCCACCAGTCTTAAGGCACTCACCTTCAGGGTGTCCATGCCCAGTTCGTTGATGGCATATTCCTTAATGGTTTCCACTGTGGCACCTTCACTGATCATGGCACGCACCTCTTTGGTAATAGGCAGAATTTCATGGATGGAGATTCGGCCTTTATACCCGGTATTGCTGCAGTTCCGGCAGCCCCTGGCATGCATGACCCTGGGTAACTTCTTTCCTACAATGACTTCCTCTTCCTCCGTCATGGGTCCCCATTCCCCGCAGGCGGGACATACTTTTCTGACAAGACGCTGGGCAATGATTCCTACCAGAGAACTGGCAATCATATAGGGTGCCACGCCCATGTCGACCAGTCGGATAACCGAACTTGCCGCATCATTGGTATGCAGGGTAGAAAGAACCAGGTGACCGGTAATTGCCGCTCTTACGGAAATGGAGGCGGTCTCACTGTCTCGGGTTTCTCCTACCATGATTACATCCGGGTCCTGACGAAGCAGAGCCCTAAGTCCTACCTCAAAGGTAAGTCCCGCAACATTATTTACCTGCATCTGATTCAGTTTCGCCACGTTCTTTTCTACGGGGTCCTCAATGGTGGAAATATTCACACTCCTCTTGGCCAGTTCCTCCAAAATCATGTACAAGGTGGTGGACTTACCGGAACCGGTAGGCCCGGTAAGATATATAATACCATTGGGTGACTGCAGCATCTTGCTGACCAGTTTAAAGTTTTTCTCCTCCATACCAAAGGTACCGGAGTGGTCAATATTGGTAGCATTCGCCAGAAGTCGAAGTACTGCCTTCTCTCCAAAAACCGTGGGAATTACGGAAACACGGACATTTAAGTTCACACCTTCCACACCGATTCTAAAATGTCCGTCCTGCGGAATACGACGTTCTGCAATATCCAGATCGCCTAAAATTTTGATGCGGGCAATCAGGGGATTATGCACATTTTTCTGCAGAGTCATAAATTCCGTGATAACACCGTCGAGTCGCATGCGGACCATGGTAATGTTTTCAAACGGCTCAATATGGATATCCGATGCATTGGCATTGTAGGCACGAAGCAGGATGGAGTTAAACAGATTAATAATAGGGGTTTCATCATCCCCGTCCCCGATATTGATTTCAATGGGAGCGGCCGTATTTCCCACATTACTCTCTGCCGCTTTCTTTGCTGCCTTTCTTGCCGATACTTCCGAATAATAGTACTGAATTGCATTTTCGAGTGCGGTCTGCTCACAGAGGCTAATCCGCAAATCCATACCGACAACCTGGCGAATGTCTTCTATACCGTAGAAATTTAAGGGGTCATTTACCAGAAGATAAAAGTTTCCTTCTTCCGCTCTGTATCCCATCATGGTATACTTTTCTGCCAGTACCTTGGGAATCATTTCCACTGCTTTTACATCCACACTGAGGGCCGATACATCTAACACTTCATAGTTTAATCGTCTGCCAAGTGCTTCTAACATCTGGTGTTCCGTAATATACCCTAATGCAATCAGGGCTCCGCCCAACCTGACTCCCTCATGCTCCTTCTGGTAGGCAATGGCATCGGCAATCTGGTTATCATTTACGTATCCGAATTCCAATAAAACATCACCAATTCGAATATTTTGGTTCTTTCTCATTTCCATGATGCTCTTCTCCTATTCCTGACACATATAAATGTCAATTGTGATGTTTAAGATTTTTTCGTATTCTACTTCCAAATCATAGGCGCCATTGCTTTTCAGGGAAATCACATTTCTGCTGTTATCCTCCCAGGAATACTCTTTAATAAGGTGCCTGCGGTCATCATAAGAGAGGTCGTTTATGAAGCTTTGCAGGTCTTCTTCGCTATCGCTGCCTAAACGCATGGAAACCTGCACCGCATAAATACCGGTAGAAGGAACAATGTCCGAAAGAGCCTCTTCCTCCATTGCTTCTTCCTCCTTAAGCTTATACTTCTTTTCACTGTATACATAGGGTTCTATGACAGCTTCTTCCTCTTCCATGCGAATATCCATTTTATACGCATACAGGTTGTAATCTAACGCCATTCCGGTAAACAGTTTATCGATTTCATCGCTTGTCATCATGGGATAATAATCTTCTTTTGCTTTCCGGATTTCCTCCTCCATGCTTTCATTTTCCTTTTCCAAAAGGGGAAGCCCTGCAATTTTGAGTTCGTTTGTTTCCTTAAGATTCTGCTCCTCCGTAATCTCTGTGTTGTAATGCAGAATATCCTTTACCATGGGATAAATTCCCCAATAGCCGATTCCCACCACAATCACAAACAATGCCAGGAACACAAGAAGTTTTTTGTCGCGGTCTGTCATTTCTGTTTTCATTTCTTCTCCTCCTGTCTTCCGGCTGCTTCTGCCAGGGTACAAATCACATGAATGTCCCAAAGTTCATCACTGGTATCAAATACATAACCGGTGTAATCTACTCTGCAGAAGATGGACTGTCCGGACAGCTTTTTGATAAACTTATTGATGTCTTCCACCTTTTCTGCCTTGGCTGAAATGGAAATCGTTCCGTTTGTCGCGTCAAAGGCTTCATAGTTTAAGGTCGCATATCCTACCGCACATTCTTCGAAAACAGCCCTTACCTTATCATTTCCCAGCGGATAGGTCTGAATGTTTTCGTCCATACCGGTTATGGTATCGTACAGAGCCGACAGATAATCATTTCTTTCCACCAGCACATCGTTCCGCATGACTTCCATCTGTACCGCAGGATCGTTATTATATGCTTCCAGTTTCGATAAGGCATTCTTTTTCCCCATCCGGATAAAGAAAAGAACTGCAAAAGCGATCACCATGACTGTAAAAACACTGGAAATCAGCAATACATTTTTTGTTTTTTCTTCCTTCCCCGCATCCTTCTTTCTTTTTTCTCTCTGTCCATACTGGGGCAGGAAGTTCTCGGTTTTGTCCCCTATGTACAACCCACTGACGGCATGCAGATAATTCTGCAGATTCGGGTCGATGACGGAGCCGCCTCCGGTCTTAAAATTAAAAATCTGTACCGGTGTATCAATCCCTAAGTCCGCTATGGCCTGCACATACATATTTTTATCTTCGTAAGATACCCCCGCAATCTGGATAGACTGTAACTTATATTCAATCCGGTTCGCCTGCATGAACTGGGATAACTGGCTCATGGACCTTGCAATGTCTGCCGCATATTCGGGTGTACCGGGGTCATGGAAGCATCTGGCCGAATTGTAATAGTAAAAGGAACCGTTTACCCATAAAACCGTGGTAAGCGTCATGGCATCCGCTACCAGCAAAACGAAGGTCTCATAACTTTTCGCCGCAGTCTGTCCGGTGAAGGTAATCAGGCTGCTTTCCCCGGAGTATACCGCGGAAAGCCGGATTCCGATTTCCGCAAAAATATCCAGATAATCCTTGATAAAATCCGGTTCGATTCCTTCTGCATAAATCTTTCTGGTTTTGCCTTCCAGATCGGTAATGTGAATGAAAGAGAACACCATATCCTCTTCCCTTCCCATATCTGCGTATTCCCGCTCCACAAAGTCCAAAGTCTTTGCATCCTTCATAACCGGCACCTGAATGGTACGGCCGATAAACTTGGAACTGTTAATAACCAGAATAACGTCCTTTTTGGGTAATCCTTTTTCGGCCCAGAATGCGTTTAAGAATGTGGTAAAAAGTCCTACATCCATGACCATACCGTTAATAATACTGCCTTCCGGAGCCATTACGGTATAATACTGATTTACGGAGATGGATTTCGTACCGGTTGTACCGGACACCACCTGCACCTGTCGGTTGGATAAATAGATAACTGTACTCATTGACTCATTCTCCTCTGTATTTAGTATGAGATTGCAATCGATTCATAAGACCCGTAAATAGGCTGAATTACGGCTATAATAATAAATCCGACCACCACAGCCATCACCACGATCATAACCGGTTCCAGATAGGATACCAGGCGGTTTAAGGCTGCTTCGGAATCATATTCCATCTGATTGGCAACGGATAAGAGCATACGGTCCAAAGTACCCGTTTCTTCTCCAACCATAATGGTGGAAGAAAGTTTCTTGGTAAATCCGTCCACCTTTTCAATGGCTTCACTTAAGTTCTGACCGGACCGGATATCGGCTATAACCTGTTCAAACTGCATTTCGATATAGGAATTTCCGATGGTGGTCCGCGCAATCTGTAAACAGTTTATTATCGGAAGACCGGACGCATACAGGCTGGAAAGGGTTCTTGCAAATCTTGCCGTATAAATAACCTTTTTCAGATAACCGATTTTGGGCAGATGCAGTTCCATCTTATCCCACTTAATCCGAAATGCCGGTATGGCAAACAGTGTCTTCAGGAATACATACAAAATGAATGCCCCGATAATCAGAACATACCATCTTTTCTTTACAAAATTACTGATGGCAAGAAGGACGCTGGTAGCTAAAGGAAGACTTTCCATTGTTGCAAACAGACTCTGGAACTGGGGAATAACGTATCCCATGATGACAGCCACAACCACTACAATCAGTACGCAGAGGATTTTGGGATATGTCATGGAACTTTTTACTTTCTGGGTCAGCCGATAGTCCTTATCATAATAATTGGACATCTGCAGTGCCACCTTGTCCAGGTTGCCGGAAGATTCCGACGAACGGAACATATTAATCAAAAGCGGCGGAAAAGCATCCCCCTGCATCTCCATGGCATCGGACAGCGCCACGCCTGCCAGAACCTGCTTATTGATTGCCGCATACATTTCCCTTTCCTTAGGCTTCGCCGATTCATCCTCGGATAAAATCTTAAGGGCGCGGTAAAGGGTAACACCGGAACCGATCAATTCCCCCAGATTGCGGCAGAACTCAGAAAGCACATTGGATTTAAAACGCCTCGAATGTACCTTGACTTCATCCGCTTTGGCGGAAATTAACAGTTTCCCTTCCTTTTTCAGCCGGTTGTGCAGATCAATTTCATCCAGGGCCTGCATAACACCGGATATTGTTTTTCCGTTTTCATCTTTTGCTTTGTATTTATAATGCTCCATATCGCCAAGCTCCTTTATCCTTTACAATCCGGGCTACATTCCCGGTCCGTTTGCCAGTGTCTGTGCAATTCCCAGATACCATGAGAGCAACGCTTCTCCTCTGTAAAATCCCACAAACATGCCAATACACAAAAAAGGACCGAATGCAAAATGATCTTTTCTTCCTTTTTTCCGCAGTATCAGTAACAGTGCTCCGTAAATTCCTCCTAAAAGAAGTGCAATCAGGAAGGAAATTAAGGTGGTCTTCCATCCTAAGAAAAACCCTGCTGCCGCCATCAGTTTAATATCTCCGCCTCCAAAGCCGCCCGGCACCAGCAAAACAATCAGATACATGGGCAGACTGACAACAAAAAAGCCGATTATCCGTTCCAAAAGACTTAGGTTTCCCATCGTCCAAATCGAAATTATCCCCAAAACAAGTATCGCTATAGGAAAAGCAGGCGGAATTTCCTGCGTTCTTGCATCCACAATGGAGAGAGCAAGCAGTATGGCAAAAAAAGCAAATAGGGTTATGTAATAGGCCATTATTTTCCTCCGTCATAGGATTGTACGGACCACAGATAGTCCACATCCCAGTGTTCTGCTTTCGTATCGTCCAAAGTATAGGTCACACGGTAATGACCGGTTTCATAAACAAAAGCCTTAAGCGTCCTTTTGTTTTTATCATATTCCAGTATTCTGACATCTCCCTTGCTTTCCGTGGTTTCCAGCACTCTTTCCCTCACCCCGTCTGCCATACCGTCAGGGCGGCGGGAATTGTATATGGACTCACCGCTGCCATAGTACTCCACGGACAGCATGTCAAATGCCAGCTTGATATTCTTTGCTTCCCTTAATGCCAGATGGCTGCCTGTCTGTATCCGAAAATAACCAAATACCGGAACCGAAATAAGCAAAACTGCCAAAAGAATCAGTACCACATTCCGAAAATGTCTTAACTTGGCTCTCTTATAATCTCTTTCCATTGCATGGGTAACTTCCATGGTTTTTCCACCTTCTTACGAGTATCTTAATCCACTTTTGCACATTTAATATACCGGGTTGTACCATATGAGCCATACCGGTCACTTTTTAGTACCAGCTCCATTTCCACCACATTATCGGGATAGGGCTTACTGCTTTCCTCCGTAATGTCACCGTTGGGATTGGTAAATTTGAGTGTTTCCACGCTAAATCCCATATAAGCCTTCTCATCAAATTTCCAGTCCACCGCCTCATATTCCGTGGAATTATAGGTAGCCGGCTCATAGTGGATATTGATATAACTTCCATCTTCTCCCGCTACGGTCTCAATGGTTACCTCGCTTCCCGTGGCATCAATAAAAGAAATCCCGCTTCCGGATTCATCCGTTACCGGCATGGTACGTGCCCCCTCTAACATTCCCACAATTTTGTTGGAAATCATATTGGATACTTCCAGGCCATAGGAGGCTCCCTTCGCCGCATAATAAATATTGATTGTATAACTGATAATCCTGGTTGCCGCCACTAAAAACAAACCTAAGATGGCAAACGTGACCGTCAGTTCTGCCAGGGTCATACCCGCATTATTCAATTTCTTCGGTTTGTTTTTCTTCCTTTTCATGTTTTAACCGTCCCCTCTTTAATGAAAAAGCGTAATCCCAATCTCCGGGTCCTCTTCTTCACTGATAACAGGCGGAAAATCCTTGCTGCTTATGGTATATACTTTGGAATTTAAGGATACGGGCACTTCTCCTGTGCCATCCTCATACTTTGCATCCGTTATGTGTTCCGTCCCATCCGCTTCCGTATGAACTTCCTTCACCGTTACACTCGTTCCCCCGGCAGGCAGGGGCAGTTCCTTCTTATAGATGTATTTTTCCAGATTTTCTTCCACTCTCTTTAAGTCCAGTGACTGTTTATACAGATTGGAGGAAAAAGAAATAATATGACTGAGCATACCCAGCATCAGGCTTAGGATTACAAATCCCATTAAAACCTCTACCATGGTCATACCCTGATTATCTTTTCTTATTCGTTTCATGGCAAGCATCCCTTCTTGTAAAAGGTTAAGGGGAGGGTATATAATACTCTTCCTCTATGGTATAGACCTGTTTGTCCCTGTCTGTTTCCAGACCGCGCACACATTGTATTTTAATACTTACACGGTTTTTGGCACCGCCGGTACCGCCGCGTGCCGAAGGACTGTTCTGTCTCCCGGCTTCTGCCTCACCTTCCTCCGGTTCTGCAGCATTGGCATCCCCTTCGAATTCATCATCCGGCTCTTCGCCCTCCTCTCCGCCTTCCCCGGCTTCTACTCCTGTCTGATAGGTCATAAAGAGATTCAGCCGGTAACCGGAGGCGTCGATTTCAAGCTGGAGTACTTCATAAGGATTCAATCCTCTTCCGGTCAGTTGTGCAATATCATCTGCAGACGCATTCGAAGCAACCCATACACCATAAGGGGACGAGGTATCCGTCATTTTGTACTGCAGGTATTTTACCATATCCGAGTCCGTATCCGCCAGTTCTGTTCTTAAACATTCCACATAACTTTGTGCCAGAACCTTGCACTGCATCTGGGCGTTCTTTCTGGCTGTCTGGGAATACAGGGTATAAGTAACCAAAAGAAGGGAAAGGCAGAATGCCATAACCACTACGCCCACAATCAGTGCCATAATCATGGCTACCCCGGAGTCGTCTTTATGAAGTTTTCGCATCATCCTGTCCCTTCGTTTCAAGTTTACTCTTCCTTCTTCCAAATGTTTTCTTCCCGTTTCCAGTAAATCGGGTTTTTCATCAATTCATGAGTCTTTCCCGCATCTTCATTTAGTGTACGGGAAATGCTGATTCTGTTCACGATATATTCCCCATCGCCTGACCCGAAACCCAGGCGTTCTTTGGAAATATTTTCTTCTGCATAGATAGCGGTAATCTGAACGATTTGCGGCAGGGTAATGGTAAAAGTTCCTCTGCTGCCGGAAATATCATCCATCCGAATTTCACCGTACAAGGAAAATTCTGCGGTGACTTCGGGAATATCATTTCCGCCGGAAGTATCCTGTACCGCTTCCTGTAACGTCAGAGTCCGGCTACTTTCCATGAGCGCTCCTCCTGCATTTTCATCCAGAAGAATTCGGTTATCGGTTTCACTCAGTTCCCCGATTTTAACCGTTTTGTCTGCGTTATAAAGGGCAAAGGCGCTGCCTTCCCATACCAATACCAGACTTTCCGAAATCTGTACATCCATATTCTCTGACAGATTAGAATTCTTTTGCAGTCCAATCGTGTACTCTGAGATCAGGCTTCCCTGCACCGGAAAACTCAGTTGTCTTAGGGTATATGTAATGGTTGCAGTGGTACCATCCGACGCAGTTACTTCTGTTACAACCTCCTCGGATTCTCCTTCGGAAATTTCTACGTCTTCTACCTGTGCCTTGGGCAATCTGATCCATACATAGTTGAGAGTTGCATCCGTTTCATCCTCGTCTGTCCACTTGGAATTTACGGTATTCTCCCCATTGGTACGAATCGTCAGTTTCAAGTATTTTCCGGCGTAATCGGTAAGGATGCTCTCCGGTACCGAAAGGTGATCCACAAGACTTCCGGAAGAAGCGGTGGTTCCTCCAATGACAAGCGGAGTTTCCTTGGTATACAGGGTTATCCGGGCTTCTTCATTCCAGCAGCCGGCGTTTTCTCCTGTTGCATCACCGGGCATGATACTGCTCATATCTGTTTCCCCATTTTCCGGTATCTCGTCATAAATTGCTATGGCTGCTTCTATTGCATATCCGATAAGTCCCAGATTTTCATAGTTTCCTGCTTCGTCACGATAGGTAAAGATTACATTGCGGTTTGCTTTGATTTCCTCTTCGCTGCTGTAACCAACCTTCGTTACATCCGGTACGGGCAGGGCCTTTAACACCTTTACTTTAGCTGCTTCGCCATCGTCACCATGCATATACAAGGTGGGATTTACAATTGTATTGTCCCTTGCCAAAGCCCGCACTTTAATCTGTATATATCTTCCGTCAAAGGCGGAAATATCCAGGCAAACCGTCGCGGTGCCATCTCCATTATCCACATACTTGTCACTGACATTGGTGGGAATGGAATCTTTTAACAGTTTGTCCACGGTCAGACTTTCTCCGGAGTCTGCTGCCAGTGTATTCACATAATAATACTGCGCAGGCAGGGCATTCTCTGCCGATGCATCTTCTATGGTAAAGAGATATCCTCCCACGTCTGCTGCCATACCCGGATCCGTAATCTGTTGCCAGGTAATATTATAATACGGATATTCTGCATCCTCTTCCGCAACCTGTGTAATAACAGGTGCTTCCACTGTAGCCAGCTTATCCTTCTGGTTGATGGAAACCTCCGTATATCTGGGCAGTCTGATTAAAGCACGGGTAACACCATCGGCCCCCAGATTACCAAGATAAAGCTTGAAATCATTCGCAAGATTTACATTATTTACCCTGTTAAAGTTACCGGGAGTAGTATCGCTTCCTAATCGGGTAAGACGGACGGAAACTTTCTCATATTGATCCCAGGTTCCCTCTTCATCCGTAAAGGAGGTTTCATAGTTCCATCTCTTGTACTCGGTGGATACTTCGACTTTGTTCCGATCCGTTCTTTCTTTGTCTTTATAGACGGTATAAGAATCGTAATAAGACGGTAAAGTATTAGGAGTGTCTACGTATTTGGTTTGTAATACAACTTCTTCGCCATCCACTGTAGTTCCTATCATTTCAGCCTTATAGCTTGCATCGGCGTATACCATATAATATCCCTGCATGGAGCGATGCATCCATTTTCTCATATCCCCATTCCAGTAACAGTTTGGATCTTCCAAAAGTTTTTCAAAATACTCATCATAGAGAGCGCCTCTTTCTCTAAAGGCCTTCCATGTAGCAATATCCGGGTTAGGATTTACCGCATCCGGATCCGCATAGGTATCCGCAAATCCCAGTCTGGACAAATACTGCCAGTCATACTTACTGTACTTAGTATTTGCTGTGGGCGTGGTGCCCAGATTCCAACAGTAGGTATCCTGATAATAGGTGTCCCAGGAGAGGGAATAGGTGGTCTTTCCGTTTTCATCCGTTCCCATCAGAATATCCCCGTCCGGTATCGGTGCCGGCTGGATTTCCACAATATATCCGGGATTATTGGTATCTTTCTTGTAATAATTGAATCCCCAGTTATTTTCATCCACTCTATTCTGTCTTCTGATCCAGTAAGATTCCGTAAAATCCGATACATTGACCATGGAATCCGGTGAAATCGGATAATTGGGTCTGTTCACATAGGGGTACTTACTGGTGGACATATTGTCATAAATCTGGACATTCACTGCAAAATTGTAGTATCGTCTGTCCGGAAGCTCAGGGTCACTTTTGGGATTGCTTGCCATATATTCATTAGCGTAGTCCATAGAAAGTTCCAAGGTCGCATTATAAATCAGGTCATAGGTACCATCCTCATTCTGATATAAGGTATACCCTGGCTTTAAGCAGCCTTTCTCAGTATCCCAAACTGCATAATCCGTTATCAGGATATCTGCAAGGGCTTCTCTGTTCGTATTTTTACGATCCCCACCCACATGATAAGGATCCGTAATGCTTGCAAGGATTGCCTGATTTTCTTCCTTGGTCTTTCCATCAAGTACAATACCTGTTTTCACATCATGTCCATAATGAATATAATAGTTCTGACCTCTGTACATGAAGCTTCTGACTTCCATGCTTTCCTGCGGTGTTTCAGCAAACCACTCTTTCGGAATGCCCTGCAAAACAGAGGTCTGTTTTACTGCATTGCCACTCTCACTTGCCGCTACGTGGGTGATATCTCTGCCATAGTAAACAAAAGCTCCGATTGTTTCATCATAAGCACCGATATCGGCCATGATATAGGCATCCTTACTGTTTCTATAGACGATTTCGTAGGTAAGTCCTTCTGAATCACTACCAAAGAATCCGTTGAAATCGGTATCACAATAATAACCTTTACCTGCCAGGGCAGAATTGGCTACACCCTCACCTCTTAAAAGATATTTCGTAGAATCCGTACAATTTGTTTCGTAGCCTGCCTTCGGTTTTGCAACCGCTGTCATAGGATTATAGCCTGCATTTGTCATATAGGCAGCCTCTGTGGATACGAAGCTCTCTGCAGGGTTTATCTCCAGTTTCATGCCGTTATAATCCACATAAATGGTGCAGACATTTGCCATGGAGGTCTTCATGAAATTACCCTCCTCATCCTGAACCCACACATCGTTATCCGGATCTAAATATTCCTCTCTGTTTTCCAAAATTGCCACAGTTTTATTGCCTGCCGTGGTCTCCAAATGTACCTTTGGGGTCACAAGTACAGCCTGACGAAGCAAAAGTGATACCGGATCAGACGGGTCTGAATCCATATTATTTTCCGGATCGCTAAAGTGATTTGCACTGATGGCGCGTACCGTAAAGTTAGCCGTATAATCTTTATCCGCCCATTCCTTTTTCACAGTAATCGGGTTTGCCCACCTCTGCTCATTCGCGGCCTGTTCGGTCTGGAAAGTGGAACCTTTTTCTATCAAAGTACCGTTCTCGTCTACGATTTCGTATGCAATTTCATAGCCGTAGGGGGATGCAGCCTTTCCGGTCACATCCTGGGTCACGCGTCTCCAGGTAAGTACAATACCACCGTTTTCCAATTTTACTTTTACATTATCGGGTGTTTTTAAGCGTGCACCCAGTTCATACATTTCTTCAATTAACGCTACAAATTTAGGGTCGATATCCTGGTAAACACTGATTCGGCTGTTTGTCACGCCTGAATGTAATATAGGCTCTCCATTTTCATCATAAAGGATACCTTCCCTGTTATTCAGGTCGTTGCCATCGGAAGTAGGCGTATAATTTGCAATATTTAACGCCTGTTTATCTGCATAATATTCCGCATTAATCGGATCATTGGCACTCATATTAAATCCAAGATTCTTATTCCATGCTGCATGGACATAAGGAGCACTCACAGTACCGCCATGGAATCCGGAATAATCCACGATTAATTTCTTAACACCCCAAATATTATAGGCCTGAAGGGCTTTATAGTTGGGAAGATATTGGTCGGAGGTTGCCTTATTATACCAGGCAAAACATTGTTCTCCGGAATGGTCCGAAGGCTCCCAGGTAATTCCCTTTATATAAACATATCTGGTTCCGGCTCCCTCATTTACGGAAGAGTTTTTAATCTTCAGCTCTATTTTTTTCAGTTTTTGGGTATTAATAGGCACAGTATCGTCTGCAACAAGAGCCGCCACATCAATAACCGCTTTCATTTGTCCCTGTTCTTTTGTTACTGTTAAAAATTGAGCTCTATTTCTCGGGATTTCATAAACCTTTCCGTTCATATCCGTGAGTTTATAATAGAAACGGTAGGTATAGTCATCATCCGCCTCGGTTACACCGTCCATGTTTGTGCGGTAAAGCTTGCCATTGGAAAGATAGATATTCAATTTATCCATCTCCAAAGCATCTTCTCCATAGTCAAGATTCAAGGTAATCCACGCATCATTACCATCTCCGGTTCCACCCGCATCCAGTCTGATTTCACCGTTATCTCCGGGAAGATAGTAGTTCAAATCCAGTATATCTCCACGCAGATTATTATTCATATTCAGATAATCATACCTGGAGGGATTACTGTAACAAGCGAGCGTACTGGTGCTAACACTGTCCACTCTCACGCCGGTCTTTTTATAAAGGGGAGTGAGCACAGCTTCCTTCGTTTGCCCTGTGGGAATCCAGCTAAAGCCATAAAAACGGGTATTTTTAGAGCATTTATCATTTGTAGTGAGAATAATCGATACAATATCCTTGCTATCCACTCCTACAGGCACTTTGGCAGCTACACGGTAGGTCAGATAATTGTCCGTTCCTTTTACAGTTACGCCATTCCATGCACCGTCCGCTTCACTTTTATAGGTATTATTCACAGCACCCTCAGGAAGAGAGGAAGTATCAATATCCGCAAGATGCATGGTACCGTTTTTATCCACCATGTAAACTTTATAATAGTAATGATATAAATTTGTGTTGACCGGTGAATTTTCATAACTGCTAAAATACATCACAAAGGCATCTATTCCCGGATAACCTTCTCCCTGCGTAATCGAAAAGTTTAAGGCAGCAGGAGAACTGCCATTCGCGCTGATAATTCTGGTTTCAAAGGAGGGTGCTGACAACAGGTAGGCATTGTTTCTAAAATCCCGATACCATTTTTCATTCCACATATCGACAAAAATCTTCCACTCATCCGCAGTACCCTGATGGACGCTGAAATATGCGCCATGGCTGTTCTCATCAAACTCCTCTTCATATCTTGCAGAAGAAAGATTCAGATAATAATTATTCATAGAATTGTCACTGTAGGCACCGCCAAAAGGAGAATATCCTTTTGCACTATTGGTATGAATCGCACTGGTATCCAGACAATCCTTTAATACAACGTTACCACTTGTTGCAAAGCCACTCACATTTCCTTCTGTTTCCGTATTGTAATTACGGCACAGATTTAAATACCAGTTTTTGTCAGGATTTCCCAAGAAACTGGCTGCTTTACTTTTGACACCTGTATCCGTAGCATCCTGTATGCCTTCATAACCGACAATCCCGGTATTGACACAGTCCGTCATATAGTTATTCTGTCCGCTGAAGTTACTAAAAAAACCGATAAAGCCGGCAGCACACATTTTATCGCCTATTTTTTTAGAGTTGGTGTGTATATATCCATGGTTTGCACAGGAAGTAAAGCTGTAGCCCGTAGTAACCGTATGGGACTGTCCGATAAAGCCACCCGCATATCTTTGGACACCCGTAGATTCCTCTATAATACCAACCTCGCCATAATTTACGCAGTCCGTAAAGGTCATGCCCTTATAGAAGTTATGACCTACAAAACCACCCACACTGTTATAGGACATGATGGTACCAAAGTTATTACAATTTTTCAGATTCAGCTGTTCTACCTCTGTCTGCTGATTGTTTGCAATAAGTCCGCCGCATTTTACATTGGCAGGGAAAGCATTGATAACATAGGCATGGTTATCCACGTATGCAATCGTATTTCCGGACTCGTTCAAACCGATAATGCCGCCCGGTCCACGGTCGTTTTCACTACAGCGCATTTCCACGAACCAGGTATCTCCGGTAGTAATCTTATGTCGAACTTCGTTCGCCTGTCCTTCATTTTCCGCATACCCGGTAATTTTACCACCTGCAAAATTGCGCCCACAGATACCGCCTGCGGAACCGGTAAAGGAAATAATCTTTACCTGATCCTTAGTATATTTTTGATTATCTATGTCCGTTATGAAACTGTAATTTTCTCCGGCGATACCACCAATATTAGCCGCAGAACGTCTGTCCGTTCCGTTCACAGTGGAGTCCTTACTTAAGTCTCCTGCTGTAATATAGGTAATATCCTCAGCTGTTGCAACATTTCCCGCTATTTTAGTTCCGATGGCACAGTTTGTAATCTTAGCTCCATAGCTGTTTACGCCGGCGATTCCACCGATTTTTGCCAGATTACCTGAGGAGCCGTTGGCATGAAGGCTTCCATCAAAGGTACAATAGGTAATCGTAGCTACATATTCCGGCTTGCTTCCACTCGTTCCTGCCAAAAGTGCAGCAGCACTTTCTGCAAGTCCCTTATTGGTATATCCGTTATAACCTGCGATACCACCATAGCCACTGACACTGGCACTTAAATCACCATCAATTTTACCATCCACTGCAATATGGTCAATCTTACCGGTATTGACTCCGGCTACACCACCCATGCTTGCATAGCTTGCTTTTCCAAACTCTAAGGTAACATTTATGACCGAACTTATCTTATTTTTATCCGCTGCATCGATGTACCCTGTAATTTCTCCCTCATTGGTACCTGCGATACCGCCCATTTTACAGTTATTGCTCTCTGCCCTAACTTTACAATGGTCAATATCCGCCTCCAAAGAAGTGTCCGTTGCACCAAAAAGAATCCTGCCACCACGAAGGTTTTTACCGGTAATAATCCCCATCGCCGTGCCACTCTTTCTTTCATCATTGGTAATATTTATGTAGGAGAGCTTATTTCCTGAGATAAGTCCCGCATTTTTTGCGGCAATTCCTCCTACCACATCATTGGACATAAATTTCAAAACTTTGCCATCATTTTCTGCTTTAACAATACAATTTATGATTTCCCCATTTTTGTCATTGAAAGCAGTAATACCGCCACACATACCATTCTTTGCGGAGATTTCCACATAGTTACGGCAACCCATAATCTTACCGTCATTGATACTGGTAATACCGCCGCAGTCCCCATTGTCGGTTGCGACTACCAATGCCTTATTTTCGCAATACATAATGGTATTTTTAGAAGTATTGATTCCAATAATACCTCCGGCCTGGCCGTTCTTGCTTCTGACAGTAGAAAGGTTGGTATAGTTTGCAATAACCCGGGTCCCGTCCACATCATCATTACAACCTATCAGTGCTCCTACCGCCTCATTTCCCTCGATAGTACCACTTAAGGTAAGGTTACCTGCGGTATTTTCACTGGGTGTGGATACCTTCTTATTGAGAACCTGACCGTGATTATAACCGATTACCAGTCCCGCAAATGCACCGTCCGATTTTACGGTCACATCCTTAACATTCTCCGTAAGCTCCAGTTTTCCGGTTTCACCGTTATGACCCACCAGAACGCCGCAAACACCGTCCTTCACATTTTGGGAATTTCTGACCAAATCTAACCCGGAAGCAGTCACCTTTGCCGTATTAATCTCTAAAGGTGCAATTTCCCCGAAGTTTTCCGCACAAACGCCACCTACTACATTGCGCCCTTTAATCTCTGCCTTGATGAAATTGCAATTATCAATTCGCCCCTCCGCACTATTCAGACCGCAAAGTCCGCCCACGTAATCTGTTACGGGATTTCCGAAGTTCTGAATCTTACAATTGGTTATATGGCCTGCGTTGATTTCACAGAGTGCTCCGGTGTAGGTACCCTTTGTCTTTATAGTTGCGGTACTGTGATTGCTGCAGTTTTCCAAGGTGATATTCTTCTCAATTTTACCTATAATTCCTCCTGCATAGGAGTACGTATAGCAATAAGAATCCCCTGCATAATTTTTTTCGCGATAGGTAACCGTATGATCCGGAAGAATCTTCTTTTGTTCTTCTTTATTCTCTATGGCAAGCGTACCCTCCACGTGGTTTCTGTTTTCCATGTCAAGAACCAGCAGTTTGGAGGAATGATCCACATATCCTAAAACGCCGCCCGCATAAATGCCTGCTTTTATGACACCGTTTGCGGAGCCTGCATTTTCGCCCTTTAATACTAATTTCTTGTCTGTACTGCCTGCATTCAATTCGTTTAATTCATTCAGTCTTTTCTGCAAAGCTTCTTCTTCAGTAAGACCGGACACATCTGTTTTCTCAAGTGTATCTTCTATTTCTTTCGTAAAGTTATAAACTGCCCGTTCATCCTCTGAGGATAATAATGCCAGATATCCTGTATAGCCACCCGCAAATGCTTTTGCTTCCAGTCTGCCCGAAAACAGACCGGACCGGTATACTGCATTTATCGTATCCGGTGCATCCTTGGTATTTAATACCGTGCCTCCAAAAGTAGCACCAACAAAGTATGCTCCTTTGACAAGTTCCGGATCGGAACGAAGAGCATGGTCCGTCCCGGTGGCATTATCATAAATTAAATCACAGGAACTGTTTAAGCCCACAAAACCACCGACGAAATATCCATCTTCTCCAATGATTTTTCCGCCTGCAATTTCATAATTTTCAATTTTACCATTTTCATCATTGTAGCCTGCCAGCCCACCTACATAAGACTTTCCTCTTACATTGGCGTTTACAACTTTTTGTTCCTCTCCCGTAATGGTGCCGTTATTGTATCCGGCAATACCGCCTACGTATTTTGCTCCGGCAATTAATGACTGTTTGCCCGTAAGGGGAGTAAGCGAGCATTCCTCAATTCGTCCGAAATAATTGTATCCTACAATACCACCGACATAGATGCCCTTTTCTGTTAAGGGGTTTCCCCCTGCCAGAATGGCCTGTATTTCGTCTGCTTCGCATACCGGTGCACCCACACATTTTTGAATTCGGATTTTCCCGACCGCGTCTGTGGTTTTATACCGGTCATAGCAGTACCCGGCAATTCCGCCAAAGTAGCATAATTCCTCCTCATCCGTACCGGGAGCAGAAACTGCCTGTATCCGTCCATAGTTTTTGCAGTCACGAACCGTGATAACAAGCTGTGACGGGTCTCTTAACAGATTTTTTGTATCCGCGGAAAATCCGGATAATTCGGAGAAATCCACATCTCCAAATTCATTTTGCACACTTCCTAAGATACCGCCCACCGCACGCTTTCCTTCTACGGTTGCATGGTTGGTCAGATTGGCAACAGTGGTGTCCGTACCTGTAGGTACCTGGAATCCGATGATACCTCCCACATTGGAAAGTCCCGTTACAGAGCTTGTCTGTTCGGTATCAAGCGTAACAAGTCCATCCGCTTCTCCGGCATTAATACCGCAGAAACCACCTGTCATATCCGTTCCGGATACCGTAAAGGAATCTATCTTTAAGTCTTTCATGGTTCCGTAATTTACATCTACCAGACCACAGGGGCGTACCCGGGTGGGTACTCTTGTAGCGAACTCTCCTACCGAATAGCTGTCGTACAGTGCATTCGCCATCTCCGAAATCTGAAGACCGCTTACCGTTTTGCCGTTTCCGTTTAAAGTATCACGCTCTCTGATCTGCGTAAAGGAGGGGAAGGGGCAGTTATAGCGGTTGTATCCTATCTGGGACAGATTGACATAAGAGGTCCGTTCAAAAGTATCATACACATTGCCATCCGCCCGAAAAGTTGCCCAGTCAATTCCGGATTTCAGTTTCAGTTCTGCTTTGGCAATCTTTTTGGTAAGTGCACTTGCCTGCTCCTGCTTCTCATAAGACACCCCTTCTATGTACCGGATATTATAAAAATGTCTTCCGTTCTCCACTACATACTGAAATTCGTCTCCGGCCTCCGTCACTTTCCGGGTACCCTGTGCAAAACAGGGTGTCTTGGCGGTACGGCTTACCGCATTATCCGTAGGTGCAATGCCATCGCCGGTTGCGGAAACACTTGCCTGCAGTCTCCGGTCCGTTTCCACACCGAAGCGGAAGAAACTATAGGTATCCGAAAACTTGGTTTTAGAAGCATACTCCTCATTTTTGCAAATCAGGGGAAGTTCTGTATCGTACAGATACGCCGTAGCCTGAATATCCGCAGCATCCAATAAGACATGGACGGTATTATCCTCTTCCAGCCATGCCAGAATCGGGAAAGTACCGATTTCCACCCCGGCAGACTCATACTGCGGTTTGCCGCCTGCTCCCAGAATCGCATTGCCGGAGGCATCCGTTTTTACAGGATAGCGAATCACAGGGCAATCAATATTGGCTGCGTTTCTCTCATTCTTCAGTTGTGTTCCATCCAGGGAAATACCAAGACGTGCACTGCCGGTCTCTGCATCCAGCAAATCAATGGAATAAGTTAATGCTGATGTCAGACCGCTGTTTTTGGATAATTTGAAGGTAAGATAAAAAGTTTCTTTATTATGCAGCTGCACACTGGAAATAGCAGCCGTTGCTGTCTGGTTTCTGGTAGACGCATACAGGCTGTTCACACCGTAAAAGCCAATCATTCCGGATTCCCGCACCGTTTCCTCCCGGTCGGAAATATCCGTACCACCGCTTTCTCCGGCAGCCAGATAGTGAAAACTTGCATTTTTGTCACTATAAACAACCGCAAAGACCTGACCGTCCTGCGGTGTAAATTCCACACTAACAGCACCCTCATTTAAGATGCTGGTGTCATATACATAAGATGCCAATAATTCATATACCCAGTAAGCTTCCGGGTTGATTTTCTTAAACTCCTCGGGATTTTTGCTGTATTCCGCAAACAGACCCGCTTCTGCCTTAATTGCCACGATTTTTTTGCGGTATTTCTCCGGGTCGCCCTTCCGGACACTTTCCGGCCAGATATTTTCCATATTGTAGGCAGCACCGGTTTCATCCTTCATGTGTTCCAGAACAGAAGGACTTAAATAGGTACCCACTCTCACCTGCAGGGATGCAGGATCCGATGCCTCCTCAGCCGTCATTCCCAGAATATCCTTCTGCAATTCCCCGAGTCTTCCGTTTGCGCCGTACTCCGAAAGCTGATTTTGGGCCGCAACAAATAAAGTCTGGGCATATTCATTCTCTCTTCTGAAGTCTGACCAGCGCTGCCATGCCGTAATCCCACTGAACATAAGTCCGGCAACTATTGCAATCATAACCACTGTTACGATCATTTCCACCAGTGTAAAGCCACTGTTATGCTTTCTGTTGTCCCTAAGATAATTATTTTTTTTCAAAGCAATTACCTCATTTGTATCTATGTGAAATCTATGTTAATAAATTATTATAGCACAATCTGCCTTATATGTTAATATCGGGCAAAAAAATACATTTATTAACTCCCTTTTCGGAAAAGTGTTCTGGAATGAATTTATTCATTCTTAGCAACACAAATCCGAAAAGGGAGTTTATTAACATTTTTCAACAAAAAGGGGATTGTATTTGGTCCTGACTCATTTATGAAAAGTGTAGGTGTTTCCCTGCGTTTTTTTGCTCTCATAAGTACAGGAATCCGCATCCCGGTAAAGGGAATCAAAATTCTCTCCGTCATCCCTTCTCTTGAAAGCCGCACCGAGACTGATATATATTTTATGATCCCCGAGTTCGGGAATATCTATTGCTTCAATGCTTCGGAAGAAATTCTCAATTCTGGAAACAGCAGCACTTTCCTCTAAGATATCACAGGCAAAAACTGCAAATTCATCTCCGCCGAGTCTCATCACAATATCGGAATTCCGGAAGGAATTTTTCAGGCTCTCTGCCACTGCAATCAGTACCTTATCTCCAATATTATGTCCATAAAGGTCATTAATGGATTTAAATTTATCCACATCCAGCAAAAAGAAGGTACCTTCGCGTCCGGCATCAATCAGTTCCTTGATTTTCTTTTCTCCGCTTCCTCTGTTCCGGATACCCGTCATCAGATCTGTCTCCGACAGGTAGAGAAGAAGGTTCTCTTTCTTCTTTTCGGCATCAATACTTTCCACTGCCCAGAGCACACGGCTCAATTTGCCTTCCCTGTCATAATCCACTGCAATGAAACGTGCACGGCACCATCCGGAAACATTTCCCACAAACTCCATGGAAATGGTATTGGTTCCCTTCATTCTCTCGTCCAATGTGTCAAAATCAATGAACTCCATCATGGCATCCCGATAAGGTTCGCTCGTTAGTTTTTCCATGGTTTCCTTTAACCGCTTACGCATATTGTCCGTCTTATCTTCATAGAGTTCCCGGACATGTTCCGCACAGTTTAGTGTTTCCAGGGTATCATTCTTAATATCCATGGAATGCATGGATATATAGATGCTTGCCGCACTTGCCAGAAGCTGTTTCTGTTCAATCGCACTGACTACCGACTCTGTATTGTCAATGGTAGTTATGATAATGGTTTTCCTGCCATTCACATAAATAAGGGAGGCTGCAGAATAATAGTGACTGAAATAGCCGTTTTCTTTCTTTTTGGCAGAACGATAATATACGTGATAGGTATTTCCTTCCTTCATGGCAGAAAGATTTTCCATGCAGGCAAATTCCTTCAGTCGTTTATAATCACCGGGATAGACATATTTCTTCTGGCTCTCCACCCATTCGGTCCAGTCTCCGATTTCTCTTTTTTTCAGATGCTGATCCTCAAAATAAAGGTAATCCGCATGTCCCGTTTCCAAATCAATCCGCCGGATTCCCTTGGAAATATCGGATGCGGTAGCTGTAAGAATCTGGGCATAATCCTGTACCTCGGAATCCCATTCTTTTAAAACCTGTCTGTGTTTTTTTCCGGAGTCTATCCGTATATAAATCAGGAAAAGAATCAGCATTGCGGAAATCAGTACCGTCATCACATAAGTACCGCCGATACTGTGTTTCATGACCGTTCTGAAATAAGCAGGTGTTACAATCTGAATGACTCTCCAACCGGTTCTTTCATTCACGCTTACACTGGCAATTGCTTTTCCGTTTTTCTCGGCAAATTCAAAGACACCGGAATCATTGCCAATGGCATGGTCATAAAAGACCTGTCTGTCCTCTTTGGAAACACCCAGTCCGTCCAATACATCTTTCCAGTAAATTTCTCCATCGTTTTCAAATGTGGCAGAAATGATACGCCCTTTTCCGTCACATAAGATACCGATCATTTCTTCTCCTAAAAAACTGCTCTCAAGCAACGGTAAAATATCCGTTTTCGAACCCATGGCTCCGGTCAGAACCCCTACGATTTCATTATCATAATACAAAGGGGTATAGAAATTTAAAAGGTATTCCTTGGAGTATTTCGGATTAAAATTCACCCAGATACCGGTCTCTCCTTCAATTCCCTTTTTATAATACTCTCTATCGCTGGCATCGAACTTTTCTCCCATATTTGTGGCATTGATACCATTCTGATCAATGTATTCTATAAAACTAAAAGGTGTCTGTTCCACAAAGGACCCCAGAACCGTCCCCGCGTCTTCCAGAACCTTTTGGTCCATGGACTGTGTAACCAGCTGGGAGGTTAACTGAATACTGTTCAGGGCAGAGTCAATATAGGCATCCACCTCATTGGATATCTTATTTACATTTTCTTCTACAGAATAGCGTGCATATTTTTCCATTTGTCGATTGGCAACATATGTGTATATCATAAGAATGCCGATGATGATAATTACCAGTATCACCAGAATGGTATTATATTTCTTTTCTTTTGTGCGATTGGGCATAATGTCTGTCTCCTAAGCAGATTATGATGCAGAGCAAGGAATACTTGCCATTATTATAATCCTTTCTTTGTCAAAATACCACGATTATTTTTCTTTTCTTTATGTTCGGAAAGTAGTATCATAGAGGCAAGAAAACTCCGAAAGGCAGGTGGGCTTTTATGGAAAACATCCTTGATGCAATGTATGCCCAAGTAGAAGAGACCGCTAAGAATAAAAAAATGACCCAGACCTTAAAGGCCCTGGTCATCATGAAAGAAAAACATGCCGGACAATTTCGGAAAGGGGAGGAGCATCTTCCCTATATTGTGCATCCACTGAAAATGGCATGTCATGCCCTTTCCATGCAGTTATTTGAGGATGAACTGATCGCCACGATTCTGCTCCATGACGTAGTGGAAGACTGCAATGTAAGCGCCGAGGAACTGGATGTAAACGAGATTGTCCGCAAAAATGTAGAGAATGTAAGCTATAGAAAATTAGAAGGCCGTACAAAAGAGGAGTCCATTGCGGAATACTACAAAAAAATATACAGCAGCCGGATTGCCTGTCTCGTCAAGCTCATCGACCGCTGTAACAATGTATCCACCATGGCCACCAGCTTTTCCCGCGAACGTCTGGTCAAATACATTGGAGAAACTGAAAAATATGTATTGCCTCTGTTAGAATATGTCAAAAAGACTTACCCTGAATACGGGCACGTGACCTTCTTAATCGAATACCAGATTACCAGTATACTGGACAGCATCAAATATCTGACCATGTAGAACCGCCTCTTACTTATTCTGAAAAAGAATTCCAAAGGTGTTCGGTCCGCAGTTACAGGACACGGTTACAGATGCTGCCTGTTCTATATACTCATCAAATGTAATCTTTTTTTTCACCTCGTTTTTTACACGTTCTAACATGGCATGGGAGCAGCCCGCATAAGTACAAAACCCAATGGAAGTATCGATTCTTTCCACTTTTCTCAATACATCGGAAATATACCGGGAAGTTGCCTTCTTATAATTTCCCATATAAAAACGCTGCACCACCAGTTTCCCATCCTGCATACGAAGAACCGGGTGCAAATGCAGAAATTTACAGAGTCGCATGGCATTTTTTCCGACCTTTTCATTGTAATACAGGTAATCTGCATTATTCACGATGAAAGTAGTGGAAATGCTGCCGGTAATCCCCTTCACCCTTTCCACAATCGCATTACTCTCCAATCCTTCCTCTCTTCCTTTTACTGCTTCCAATACAATCAGACCTAATCCGGACGACAGATGTCCGGAATCAATCAGGTGTATCTTTCTCCCATCAATACCTAATTTTGCCCTGCCAAGCTCCGCATTTTTATAAGCGCCGCTGACACCACTGCTGATACTGATATGGATTACTTCATCATACTCTTCCAGCCTTCTCTTGAAGAAATTTTTATAATCATTGGCGGAAGGAACAACACTCTGCGCTTTCTTTTCTCCACCAAGCATATATTCAATAATGTTCTGTGCATCGATTTCATCCGTATCACGAAAAATGCCGGTTTCCGTTTCCACGTCAAAATATATAATATCAATATGCTTTTCTTCCAGCAATTCCTTCGGAAGGTCTGCCACACATTCCGTGGTAATGGCAATATTATGCATTTTCTATTCCTCCAAGCCGAATTCTTCGATAATTTCCCGGACTTTCTGTTGAATCATATCATAATCAAAGTCATCCGCAGCACTGATAATAGCTTCAAAACCATTCCGGAATAAATGGCCGTCCATTCCGGCACCGAGCCCCTCCTTTGCTACCGCGATGACTGCATCGTTATCAAAGGTATCACAGGATTCTTTCACGCGCTCTAACAGGTTCCTTAGTTCCTCTCTTGTAAGCTCTGTTTTCTCCGGCTTTTCGTCCGCAACTTCCGTTTTCTCCTGTTCCCCACGGTTGAGCCTCAAAAGCTCCGTACCTGCTTTAAGAACACTGCCATAAAGTTCTAACATAGCTCCATGATTTACCATGATAAAATCATAATCTCCCGCTTTCCCGCTGAGTTCCAGATTTTTCGCTCTTTCTGACAACTCCTTCGCGCCTATGGTCAGGGAAGAACTTTTCAGGGCATGTACCTCAATTACATAATTCTTCCATTCCTTCTTTTCAAACAGGGATGCCAGGACCTCTTTCTTATCATAACCCTTCTTCACATAAGTATCCAATATGGACAGGTAAGCATCCTTGTTGCCTCCCACATAAAAGAACCCTGTTTTGCTGTCTATCAGTTTGGAAATAGGTTCTGCCGTTACAATATTGTTCTCATCCTGCTTTTCGTTCTTCTGACTTTCACCGGCTTTCAGGATATACTCCTGGGGCAGGTGTTGTTTTAAGACACGGTTTAAGGCGGATAACTCAATCGGTTTTGCCAGATAACCGTTAAAACCGTTTTCCAAAAACATTTCCCTCGCTCCGGCAATGGCATTTGCCGTAAGTGCAATAATGGGCACCTGGCGGTAATATTCATCTTCCTTAGAACGAAGAAGCTTGGTAGCCTCTACACCATCCATTTCCGGCATCATATGATCCATAAATACCAGATCGAAATCCTTGGATTCTAACATGCTGATTGCCGTTTTGGCACTCTCTTCGGTCTGAATCTGCATTTTATAGGGTTGCATCAGGCCGACGGCAACCTTTAAATTAATCACATTATCATCGACAAGTAACACCTTTGCCTTCGGTGCAATAAACGTATTCTCATCACTCTTCTGCCCCGGCTGGTCAGATGCCATCCCCTTATGATTAAAGATATTGGCAATGGGAAGTTCGTAAATGGGCTTATAAATGCAGCGCATATTCTTCGGAACTACAACACCGTCCCTGCGGTTCTGCACAATAACAACCTCAATATCATCTGCAATACTTTCAAAATAAGCCTTATTCTGCAGGTATTCTTCCTTACCGATAAAACAATGTGTAATATTTCCGCGCTCGATTCGAAGGGAGAGATCCTCAAATTTTTTGCACATGAAATTCTTGATCTGCATGGATTGTCCGATTTCGGCAAGGAATTTTATGTAACTGTGTCTCAAATCCGGATCATCAAATTTTCTCACGTCAATATAGCACGCAACATTAATTTCATTTGAATTATCAATTTGAATGAAGGGAACCCTGTTCTTTACCTTGAGTGGAATAACGCAGTGGAATTCGGAGCCTTTCCCATATTCACTTTTTACGTTGATAAAGCCCCCCATACTCGATATCAGACGCTTAGTAATCACCAGTCCCAGACCGGTTCCTTCCACAGCACGGTTCTTTTTGGTATCCACCTGTTGGAAACTGTTGAACAGTTTTTCCAGGTTTTCTTTCTGAATGCCGATACCGGTATCCTTCACGCTGATATTTAAATTGATCCCGTATTCCCTCACAATTTTGGAAACCGTCAGCGTAATAACCCCGTGAGGCGTGTATTTTACCGCATTGGTAAGAAGATTAACCATAATCTGGCGGATACGCATCTCATCCCCTATCAGTCCTTTGGGAATCGAAGTATCCACACGTACAATAAATTCCAGATTCTTATCCCCCATCCGGTTCATGGTCATGTTTACCACATCATTCAAGGTAGAAGAAATATTGAATTCCTCTTCCACCAGTTCCATTTTGCCGGACTCGATCTTGGAAAAGTCCAGAATATCATTAATGATGGAAAGCAGACTCCTGCCGGAATTCTGAATCTGTCCACAGCAGTCCCTTACATTGTCAGAGATTTCATTATCCCGCAGTGCCAGTTCACACATGCCGATAATAGCATTCATGGGAGTCCGGATTTCATGGCTCATATTGGCCAGAAAATCCGACTTGGAACGTTCCGCCTGCTCTGCACGTCTTGCTGTTTCACTTAATATTTCATGGGCCGTGTCTTCTCTTACAATATTGATGTACAACGCCCCACCGATACCAAGTAACAGGAACAGAGCCATTCCGAATTCGGCAATGCCGTCGGATGCGGAAAGGTCTAAAACATTACAGAGATTGCAATGCACACTGATGGATATAATGGCCAGAATCACCTGGTATCCGATCTGAAGGCGGTCATGATAGAAAGCCGCCAACATTAAGGTACCGCAAAGCATCATAAATACCACATAATAGTTTTTCAGATACAGACCGCTTATGAAAACGGTATTTGCCGTAAACGTTGAAAATAAATAGGCCTGCACCTTTTTCGAAACCCGGTCGTCAATGGCTGTTACGATGATAATGCCCATCTGAATCCATACAACAAAGAAAAAATATAGCGGCCACCCCTCATAAGCTGCAATAATGGTGTCAATAACAGCAGCAAATAAGCAAAGCAGTGCGGCAACGTACACCTCTGTGCTTTTTAATTTAATATTTCCCACAAATCATCCTCCGAAACCCTTTTCTTCAAAGTTTCCAATCCTTCTCTCCGGCCTAATGTTGTAGCACACTACTGATTGATACTTTCAGGATATTGGCGTTGATTGGTTTGGTTATGTAATCTCTTGCACCTAATTCTTCACTCTTCTTGATTGTTCCTATGTCTTTTTCTCCGGTTAAAAAGATGACCTTCAGTTTCCGGACATTCTGCCGGATCCAGTCCAAAACCTCGAATCCGTTCATATCCGACATTTCCATATCCAACAGACAAATATCATACTTGCTTTCTTTCAGGCACTCAATTCCTTCCTTACCACTGTACGCGGAAGTGAGTACATAATTTTCGTCAATCAATGCATGCTGAACCATTTTATGCGTTATGGGATCATCATCCACAAGCAAAATATTGATGGTTCTGTTGAAATCCACCTGTCTCATTTCATACTGCATGTCTTCATCAATCATATCCAACATGATACGGGCAATCTTGGGGTCAAACTGGGAACCCATTCCCTTTGCAATCTGATCCCGCACCAAACTCTGGGGCATGGTCTTATGATAACTTCGGTTACTGGTCATGGCATCATAGGCATCCGCCACACTGATGATTCTGGCAACCAGGGGAATATTTTCTCCTGCAAGACCGTTCGGATAGCCGGTTCCGTCATAACGCTCATGGTGCCATCTTGCGCCGACCGCCAGATTGGGAATTACATCCACGGCACGCAAAATCTGATAACCTGCTATCGTATGCATTTTAACCTGCTCGTATTCCTCTTCCGTAAGACGGCCTTTTTTATTGATAATATCATCCTTTATGCTAATCTTCCCCACATCATGCAGAATACCGATGTAGTAAACCTCCTGCTGGGCTTTCTCGTCCCCTCCCATGCGGTACATGATTTCCCTTGCATACTGTGCCACGCGAAGAGAATGGCCTTTGGTGTATAGGTCTTTTGCTTCCACGGTACCGCACAAAACTTCTATCAGCTGCCCGCTTAAATTTTCCTGAAAGTACTGCATGGCTTCCAGTTTTTTGTTTTCATCTTTAATCAGCTGCTGAATCGTCTTTTCATTTTCCAGATCCCGTTCCGACTGGATAAATGCAAACACCAGAATCAGGCAGACGCTGATGGATACATTCAAGGTTGTCAGTTTATATGTGATAACCTGAACCAGTTCAGCAAAAAACGGCATAATGACAAAAAAGCTTAAATAAACAAATTCTCGGGGTTTGAATGCTTTTCTGTATCGAAACAGCAGATAAATCGCCATGAAATAGACAATGTAGGGGCAAATCTGGGAAACGAAGAAATGATCTCCCCGCTGATAATAATTCTCTGCATTGATGTAACACATTTTATGTATGGGAGCAGTCAATGCTAAAAGTACCTGGACCGCAGCCAACACCACACCGATTTTCATCCATACCCCTGAGATGGTTCTCTTTTGACTGATGTTGGAAATAACCCAGCCAAACAAAGAAAAAAGCAACAGTCCGGACGCGGAAAAGTACACCATAACTGTAAGGAAATACTGTGTATAATAAGATAACTTCCCCGGAACTCCTCCTAAACCCCAGTCACATAAATCTCCAATCAGCATCAGAATATTGAAAACAATCATGGACGTAAACCATTTGTTGGTCTTGTTCTTTGCCTTCTTTTCCACCATCTGATACATGAGCAGAACGGAACATATAATTAAGCTGTAGGCTTCCACTGCAATGTTAATATATCGATAAGTCATTTGCATCTCCTCTTTCAAAAGGGCATAAATTGTCGATTATGGATGATTATACCATAATTTTGTCAAAAAAATCTACTGTTCCTGTTTTTTTGTTGAAAAAAGGGAACCTGCATATGCAAGTTCCCTTTAACTGTGTACGATATTTTCAAAAACAATCTTTCACTTCTATTTGTCATTCAAACTTCAGGAAGGTTTCTTTACGACCTTTTCAAAATCGCT
The DNA here is from genome assembly GCA_945919075.1 of uncultured Lachnospiraceae bacterium. Lineage (GTDB taxonomy): Bacteria > Bacillota > Clostridia > Lachnospirales > Lachnospiraceae > Acetatifactor. The sequence goes on along the minus strand of CAMEIX010000009.1, from coordinate 20,377 downwards.
TGCCGGATGTTTGCAAATCGGACAAATAAAATCCTCCGGAAGTTCTTCGCCCACATATTCATATCCGCAGATGACACAGCGCCATACTGTCTCACCTTTCTCTGTCACACCCACCTTTTCAGGCTTGGGTTTGATATTTGCGAAATAATAGGAATAGGTTGCAGAAGGAACATCATTAAACAGTTCCCCATCCGTGGGAGCACCGATAAATAAAATATGACTTCCCAAATCAATCTGTGAAGTGACATATACGGACAGATAGGCATTGGTGCCTTCCGTAACTGCCAGTGTATCATTATATACACGTTTACAGGAGGAGAAGCCCTCAAATTTATCCACATCCCTGCCTGACTGGAATCCAAAACGCTTAAAAATGTCAAACGTTGCGTCTTCACTCAGTATGGAAAGGGTGAATTTCTTCGTCTCCTGAATCATCTCACAGGTCAGATTCGCCTTGTTTACTGCTATGCTGATGGTCAGCGGATCGGATGCAACCTGTGCTGCCGTATTGATAATACAGCCGTTATCTTTGCCGTCCTTATGCGCTGTCAATACAAACAAGCCATAACTTAACCGGTTCAATACCTTCTGGTTCATTTTAACCCTCTCTTTCTTCCGTCTGATACGGATTACATCACAGGATTAACCAAAGTATCTCTCTAACAGGCCCTTAAGAGCTTTGCCGTGTCTAGCCTCGTCGCGTGCCATTTCATGAACGGTGTCATGAATTGCATCCAGATTGTTCTTCTTAGCACATTTTGCAAGGTCAAACTTACCTGCAGTTGCACCAAACTCACAGTCTACTCTCCATGCAAGGTTCTTCTTGGTAGAATCGGTCATCTTGCCTTCCAGTTCAGAGCCAAGCATTTCTGCAAATTTTGCAGCATGTTCTGCTTCTTCGAAAGCAGCCTTTTCCCAGTATAATCCGATTTCAGGATATCCTTCACGATGTGCCACTCTTGCCATGCAAAGGTACATACCAACTTCAGAACACTCTCCCTCAAAGTTTGCCTTTAACTGCTCATAAATATACTGTTTATCTTCTGCACTGATATCATCGTTGTTCTTTACTGTTTTTGCATAGATACCAAATTCATGTTCTGCTGCGAGAGTAAGTTCGCCTTCTACCTTTTTGAATTTCTCTCCGCTTACATGACATACCGGACACTCTGCCGGAGCTTCCGGTCCTTCATGAACGTAACCACATACCGGGCATACCCATTTTTCCATTTTTAATTCCTCCTAAAATATTATTCTGTTATTTATTTTTTTCTATTGCAAGACAGTCCCCACATCTTCCAAAGAACTGAAGCTCATATCCTTCGATTTCTCCGGAAAACGGAGCAGATGTCTTATCAAACAGATTTATCTCGGAATTATAATCCATATCCTGAATATTTCCGCAATGTCTGCATACAAAATGCACATGCGGTTCGGTAAAACCGTCAAAGCGGTCCGGTCCTGCGCTTGTAGATATTTTGCGAATCTGACCGTTTTCAGATAATAAGGATAAATTCCTGTAAACAGTCCCTAAACTAATATTGGGCTGTTCCATGCGGACACTTTCATAGACCATATCCGCCGTCGGATGATCCCTGCGGCTTTGCAGATTACGTAAGATACATTCCCTTTGACGTGAATATCTGACCATGAAATCCCTCTCCAATAATAGTAATAGTTACTAATATCAATTTACACTATACTTTTCAATTTGTCAAGTTTTTTTATATCAATGCGGACAGTTTTTTCAGCACTTCATTTTTGCCCAATATTACCAGAATATCCCCATCCACGAATTTTCTGTCTGCCGAAGGAGATACTTCCAGTTCGCCGTTTCGCTTTGCAGCAATTACATTGATACGGTATTTTTCACGCAGGTTCAGTTCTTTTAAATTCTTTCCAACCCAGTGAGGAAGGATGGGAATCTCCGCTATGGAATAATCCGCCGTCAGTTCCACCGTGTCTACGAAATTACCGAATGCAAGATTCTTTGCCAGATGGCACCCCATTTCACGTTCCGGATAAATGATTTCATCCGCGCCCACCTTAGTCAGTATCTTTCCGTTCATTTCATCGTAGGCTTTGGCAATTACGGTCTTTACGCCCTTTTCCTTGGCACAGATAATGGCGAAAATAGCCGCATTTATATTGCCTCCGATGGAAACAATGGCCCCGTCAAAATTGCTCAGTCCAAGTTCACCTACCGCATCCTCATCGGTAATATCCATACAGACCGCACGTGTCACGTATTCTGAAATCATGTTTACATTTTTCTCATTATTGTCAACAGCTAAAACCATGCACCCGTTGGCTTCAAGCTGCATGGCAACACTTCTGCCGAACCTTCCGAGACCGATTACGATATATTGCTTTTTTTCTGCTTTTCTTTTCAAATCTGTTCACCTCTTAACCAATGATTACTTTTCCTTCTGCATAAGAAACAGAAGCCGTCCCCTTGCTCGAATTAAATGCCAGCGCCAGGGAAATAGGTCCGATTCTGCCCAGATACATCGTCAGGGTTATAATCAGTTTGCCCGCTATACCCAGATTTCCTGTCATGCCACGGGACAACCCTACTGTTGCAATGGCAGAAGTCATTTCATAAGCGGTATCCAAAAAGTCATAGGGCTGCAGTGCCAGTAACAACACCGTCAGGATACCTAACACCGAGAAACTGAACACAATAATAGCCACACATCGTCTGATAATGGTATCCGTTATTTTCCGGTTCATCACCGCTACTTCCTTTTTCCCCTGCAAATTGGAAATTACGGATGCCGCAAGAAGCGTAACCGTTACCGTCTTAACACCGCCGGCGGTGCCTGCCGGGGACCCGCCGATAAACATGAATACCAGATATAAAAGACTGCTGGCGCTCCCAAAGCCCGCCTGGTCAATGGTTGCAAAACCTGCCGTTCTTAACGTAACGGACTGAAACAACGCCGCCATACATTTTTCAGGCAGTTCCAACAGTCCTAACGTCGCCGGGTTGTTATATTCAAACAGCAGCGTGAGCAGTGTACCCGTTACAATCAGGATAGCCGTAACACGGATTACCAGTCTGGCATGAAAGCTCATCTTCCTGCATCCGCTCTTCCTTTTTATTTTCATTCCCAGAATCCGCCCTATTTCCCAAAAAACAGGGAATCCCAGTCCTCCTGCAATAATTAAGGACATGGTGGTAAAATTGATAAGGACATTGTCCCTGTACGCACAAAAACTGTTCCCTCCAAGCAGGTCGATTCCGGCGTTGCAAAAAGCGGAAACAGCGTGGAAAACCGCGTACCATAATCCCACCGGTCCATATTCCGGTACAAAAACAAAGGAATAGAAAAAGGCACCCGCCAGTTCAATACAGGCAGTCAGTTTCAGAATATTAATGGTCAGCCTCACCAGACCCGCCATGGTATCCAGATTGTAAGCATTTTGAATTAACATTCTGTCCGCCAGTGTAATCCTTCTGTGAAATGCCATTAACAAAATGGTAGTAAAGGTTACAACGCCCAATCCTCCCGTCTGGATTAACAGCAAAAGCACCACCTGTCCAAACAGGGAAAAGGTTTCGCCAATGTTGACCGTGGACAACCCGGTCACGCAGATGGAAGAAACCGATACAAACAAGGCATCAATATATTCTAAGCAGACCCCTTCCTTCAGGCTTACTGGCATACAAAGCAAGAAAGAGCCGAGCAGTGCGCCCAAAAGAAAACCAAGCATAATAATCCGGGTTGTGGTTAATAATCTTTTTTTTGCTTTAGGTTCTTGACCATATTTCTTTTTCATGTAATTCCTATCCTGTCAAGCATAATATTCTCTATTAAAAAATATACCTTTGATAGTCTGCTTTAGCAAGCCTTTTTTGGAACGTTTTCCATGAAACACCCTACGCATGGGAAAATGTCGGGAAATACAGTTTCTCTTTCTCAATGCTTTTAAGTTTATCTCCCCAAATAAACAGCCGGTAATCCTCCCCGCCGTCATGGGAAACGGCTTCAAATAAATCTGCCTCTTCCTTCCTCGGGGTAAATCCCAACTCTAATTTTTCGTAATCGAATTGAATTTCGCAAATAACTCTTTCTATAGGAACATAAACCGGGCAGAGTATACTCTGCAGTTTTAGTGTCTCTCCCTCTTTTTCCATCACCGCAAAAGAGTCCAGTTCTTCCGAGTAGTATACATTTTCCAGTTCCGATGTATAAAACATTTGAAGGCTGTACTTATTTTCCTGTTCAAAAGCACTGTTTGCAAAGCTACGCCTTACTGCCTCACAATATTTTTTCTTCAACGATGCATCCTTTGCATCCACCTTGCTAAAGCCCTTACCATGAAAGCCCGCCGCATTTCTGCTCTTTATATCCGCCCTTACCTCCGCACGGAGCGTATACCTGTACTGCATGATTTCCTGAAATCCAATCTCCCGGTAGAAATTAAGTGCATTCAGGTTTCCGAAAAGATAAATGCCGTCACATTCCCCTTCGTACGTTTCCAGCACATGCTTCACCAGTTTTCCGGCAAGTCCCTGCCTTCTATGGTCCTTATCCGTCATCACCGTACCAATCTGAATATAATATCTTTTTTGTCCATTCTGCTCAAAATACATCCTGTTAGCCGAAACATTGGATATGATCCTTCCCTCTTCTTCAAAAGAATAAGGGATGTAGTCCCCTTCAAAGTAACCATTTGTAACCCATTTTTCAAAATCAAAGCAAAATGTTTTCCTCGTCAATTCATTTAGCTCATGACGAAGGACATCGTCCCTCATATAATCTTTTACTAATCTCATTTGGCTTTCACCCCACATAAATCTTTTCCATACTGCTAACGCTTATTATACCATATGTTTCCTAAAATGTACTCCAAAATTATTGCTTTGTAAAAATCAAAAAGGAGCAGGCATTTGTGCCTGCTCCCCGTATCCTTATTTACTTTTGACCTTATATTAGTACATTTCAGGCTGTTGTGGCATAGCCGGTGTTTTTTCTTTGATATCTGCTACTGCTGCTTCTGTTGTAAGCAGTGTGGATGTAACGCTGACAGCGTTGGTCAGGGCATTCTTGGTAACCTTAACCGGATCGATGATACCGGCTTCCATCATATCCACATAATCTTCATTTACCGCATCGAATCCGACTCCCACTTCGCTTTCCTTTACCTTACTTACAATCACTGCGCCCTCGAGACCGGCATTTTCTGCAATGGCATACAAAGGAGCTTCCAGTGCCTTTGCCACAATTTTGGCACCGGTTTTTTCATCCCCCTGCAAGGTAGCTGCAAGTTCTTCCACTTTCTTCTGTGCATGAATGTAAGCAGAACCGCCGCCACAGATAATACCTTCCGATACGGCAGCCTTGGTGGCATTCATTGCATCCTCCATACGGTACTTCGCTTCCTTCATTTCTGTTTCCGTAGCGGCACCAACACGGATTACTGCAACACCGCCGCCCAATTTGGCAACGCGATCCATCAGCTTTTCTCTGTCAAAATCAGAGGTTGTTTCTTCCATCTGTCTCTTAATGCCTCCGATACGAGCCTCAATATCCTCTTTCTTACCTGCTCCTTTTACGATGGTGGTATTATCCTTGGTAACCTTAATGGATTTTGCCTGACCAAGCATTTCCATGGTGGTATCTTTTAACTGAAGTCCCAGATCATCCATAATCACCTGACCACCGGTAAGTGTGGCAATATCCTCCAACATGGCTTTTCTGTTATCCCCATAGCCGGGAGCCTTTACCGCAACAACCTTCAAAGTACCTCTTAAGCTGTTTACAATCAGGGTGGTAAGAGCTTCGCCTTCTACGTCATCCGCAATAATTAAGAGTTCTCTTCTTTCCTGCATTACATTTTCCAGAATCGGAAGAATGTCCTGAATATTGGAAATCTTCTTATCCGTCATAAGAATGTAAGGATTCTCCATATTGGCAACCATCTTTTCCTTGTCATCACACATATATCCTGACAGGTAGCCACGGTCAAACTGCATTCCTTCCACTACATCAATTTCTGTTTTCATGGTCTTGGATTCTTCAATGGTAATAACACCGTTCTCGCCAACCTTTTCCATGGCATCCGCAATCATCAGCCCTACTTCTTCATTTCCTGCGGAAATGGCTGCTACCTTAGCGATATGCTCCTTACCGGTTACCGGTTTGCTCATATCCTCCAGTGCCTCGATTGCCACATCTGTAGCCTTCTTCATTCCTTTTCTTAAAACAATCGGATTGGCTCCGGCAGCAATATTCTTCATACCCTGATTTACCAGTGCCTGTGCCAGAACAGTTGCGGTTGTGGTGCCGTCTCCGGCAGTGTCATTCGTCTTTGTGGCAACTTCCTTCACTAACTGGGCACCCATATTTTCATACCGGTCTTCCAGCTCAATCTCCTTGGCAATGGTAACACCGTCATTGGTAATGAGGGGTGCACCAAAGGATTTGTCCAACACTACATTTCTTCCTTTCGGTCCGATGGTAACTTTCACGGTGTTTGCAAGTTTATTAACACCCTCTTCCATTTTCTTTCTCGCTTCAACGTCAAAACAGATTTCTTTAGCCATAATTAATTCCTTCTTTCTTCTTCCTATTCTACTACTGCAATAATGTCATTCTGACTCACAATCACATATTCTTCCTCTTCGAATTTTACTTCGGTTCCGGAATACTTGGAATAAATAACCTTATCGCCTTCCTTAACCTGCATCTCTACACGCTTGCCATCCACATCTTTTCCGGGACCAACTGCGATAACTACAGCCTCCTGGGGCTTCTCCTTGGCGCTGTCCGGCAGAATAATACCGGATTGTGTTTTTTCCTCTGCTGCTTTGTGCTGCAAAACTACTTTGTCTCCTAAAGGTTTTAATTTCATATTCATTACCTTCCTTTCCTTTTGTTAGCACTCTCATTCTTTGAGTGCCAGTGTAATTTCCAAAAAAATGCTTTCTACAAAAATGTGAAAGCATTTTGTTATAGTTTGTTTCCAAACTGTTTGTTTATAAACAATTATAGCGTGTGTTTTTTATATGTCAACAGGTTTTTACGATTTTATAATTTCTTTATTTTTTCCACTCCTCATCATTTAACATCTCTTCAATATTTTGTCCGATTAAACCTGCCACCTTTTCAAATGTACGCAGATCCTCTTCGGATACGCCCCTGCATATCCGCTCAGTCATTTTCTCCCATACTGTTGTCATCTGCCTTACGATCTCGTCCGCATTCTCAGTCAGCGTATAATATACATACCTCCGGTCACTGTCATCCTTCTGCTGAGCAATATATCCCTGCTTTGTCAGATTATCCATAACAGTCGAAATGTGCCCCTTGTTCATCTGCATATGGTTACGGATATCTTTCATTGTATTCTGTTCCGGAAAGCGTGACAGGAAATACAACACTTCGATTTCCACTCTTTTTAATTTGGCCTGATCCCGGATTACCGGCATCGTTGTTTCAATAAGCTTCTTAAACTGGCCGCCCCTTAAAATGGCTTCTATACTATTATTCATGCCTGCCGCCTTCCTCTTTGTTTGTTTTCAAACTATTATAACAGAAAAAACGGCAAAAAGAAACTACCATTTTGCCAGAAACCTTCCCGTTCCATCCACAATAATATGCGTTATTCTTATGTTTTACATAATGATAATCCCTAAATGCCGAGGCTGCAAAAATAAATACAATACATGACGAAAAGTCTGCTTGTAGAGTACTTGTTATTTTGCTATAATTATAGTCGGTTTTAAGTGGTATTTCAAAAACTATAATGAATGGTAAAAGGAGGAAAAAATGAGAAAGAGAATTTTGTTCAAAAAAGTATTATGTGTAGCTCTTTCTGCATTGGTTGTGGCAACAGCACTTCCGTCAACCGGATTAGATGTGCTTGCGGCACAGCCCGAAGAAGCTACTGAAGATGCTTCTTCCGGGGATGCACCTGGGGAGGAAACCGGTGAAGAAACCCAAACCGGTAATCCCGATGAAGAAAACGGGGAAGAAGTAACTTCAGGAGAAAGTAATGTAATTGACTCTACTTCCGAGTATTGGGAAGTAGGCATGATAACCGGCAGGATTGTAAATGGATGTATCTGGAAATTCTATGAAGACGGAACTTTAGTCATCCGTGACTATACGCAAGGTATCACCGAGCAAAGTTCGGATTGGGGCTTTGGTAACTATAAGAACCAATTCAAAAAAGTGGATATGGATATCACCGAAGGATATAATTTGCAGGATATGTTTTATTATGCCTCTTCCCTGGAAGAAGCAGTCATTAAGGTAAAGCATGCCTCAGGTTCTGCCTACGGAATGTTTCGGGGCTGTTCTCAATTAACTTCCCTGGATGTATCCGCTTTTGACACCTCAGATATTGCGAATATGAGCTATATGTTTTATGATTGTAGCAAAATCAAAACCCTGGATTTATCTTCCTTTGACACCTCCAAGGTTACCAATATGTCATATATGTTCCGAAATTGCAATGCCTTAGAGACCATTCTTTTCGATAACTGGGATACGGCGAAGGTTACGAATATGGCTTACATGTTCCAAAATTGCTATGCATTGAAAAATATGAATGTAAGTGAATGGAACACCCAGAGCGTAACCTATATGCAGACTATGTTTGCTCAGTGCCAGTCATTGGAAGCCATCGATTTTACCAATTGGGATGTTTCCAACGTAACCTATATGTATGAAATGTTTTATGGTTGTAAATCCTTGAAGAGGCTGGATTTATCCGGTTTTGTTACAACGAAATTACAGGAAGCTTACAGTTTATTTTACGGTTGTTCATCCCTTACTGAGGTGAAGCTGGATCAATTCGATACAAGTAACATCAGCAACTTTGGAAGCTTTTTCTCTAATTGTTCCAGTCTGACCGGGATTGATTTGTCCATGTTTGATACCGCAAACGCGAAATATTTTAATGATATGTTTTATAATTGTTCCGGTTTAAAAACACTTGACCTTTCAGGCTTTAATACTGAAAAAGGTTATACTATGTATCGGATGTTTTACGGATGTTCGTCTTTAGAGACTTTGGATCTTTCCAGTTTTAATACAGCCAATGTTAACCAAATGCATTACATGTTCGCTGAATGTACCAGCTTGAAATCTGTGGATCTTTCCAGTTTTGATACCTCCTATGCATATTATGTATATGCGATGTTCTATAACTGCACCAATTTAGAGTCCCTTGACCTTTCCAATTTTGATTTTACGAAAGCAGGTTCTTACTCCGATTTCCTTACCGGTTGTGTATCCCTTAAGGAACTGAAAACGATTACGAATCTTCCAAATAGTACCACCATTGCACTTCCGTATGAAATGCAGGATACAGATGGTAATCCCTATACCGCACTTCCGAAGCAGTCAGCAGAAAGTATTACCTTAACCTTAAATGAAACTGTGGCTTCCGGATATGTAGACGGATATAAATGGGAGCTTACTTCTGACGGTGTATTAACCATACGGGATGATGACGGAAATAATACCTCCGGTACCACCACCTCTTTTGCAGAATACAAGCAAAGGGTGACTGCAATTGATATGGATGTAACTTCAGCCAAAAAACTGGACAGCCTGTTTAGTAATTATTCCTATCTCGAAATTGCAACCATTAAAACAAAAAACTGTGATGTTACATCCATGCAGAGCATGTTTTCTAATTGTGGAAGATTGAAACGTGTTGATTTATCCGGCATGAATACCACCGGTGTTTCTTCCATGGCTTATATGTTCAATAACTGTTACGCCCTTGAGGAAGTAAATTTATCAGGTGTAGATACCTCTAAAGTTGCTAATTTCACAGGTATGTTTTATCAGTGTCAGAAATTAAAACAGTTAGATTTATCCGGTTTTGACACATCAAATGCTGCTAATATGTATTGTATGTTTGCCGGATGTTCCTCCCTTGAAAGTTTAAACCTGACAAGCTTTGATACAAAAAATGTTATGGATATGAGTTATATGTTTTCAGAATGTTTTAAACTGGAAACGCTGGATGTGACAACTTTCAACACTTCGAAAGTTACAAACATGTATCGGATGTTCGCCGACTGCCATAACCTGAAATCGTTGGATGTGACGAGCTTTGATACCTCCCGTTGCACCAATTTCCATTATATGTTTTACGCTTGTGCGAAACTGGAAAGTTTGGATTTGTCTAATTTTATCATTAATTATTCAAGAGTTAGTGGCTTTCTTTCAGGATGTAATTCATTACAGAAAGTCAAGGCAGTTACCAATTTAAATTACGCAATTGCACTGCCTTATGAAATGTATGATGCAGATAATGTTCCCTATACACAACTCCCTCTGGAATTGTCAGAAGAAATCTGGCTTGTTAAGAAAGGCGTTTCCATCCCGGTTGAAATAACATTTGAAAAGAAGCATTACAGTTTTGTTCCGGGCAAAGAAATACAGTTAAAACTCGTGAATCTGCCCAAGGACGTTCTGGCAACGGATTTTGTATTTACCTCCATGAATCCTGAAGTGGCTGCCGTGGATGCAACAGGAAAAGCAACTGCGCTTTCCATTGGTTCCACCAGAATTGTGGCAACTTATGAAAATTATCGTTGTATATGCCTGGTTGAAGTGAAAAACTCTGATTTTGAAGTAAAAGAAATCGAAGCCGTAACGTATACCGGTGCTCAGATAACGCCGCAGGTAAAAGTATACGATAACGGAGTTTTACTTAAAGAAGGAACCGATTATACACTCAAATATGCGAATAATACGGTTGTAGCAGATAAAACTGCGAAAAAGGCTCCGTCCGTTACGATTACCGGTATAAAAAACTACACCGGAAAAGTCACCAAAACGTTTTCGATTATCCCTTATGATGCAACAGGTGCAAATATTTCGGCTAAACTTTCACAGGATTATTTTGTAGTAAAAAATACGGTACAAAAGCCGGTTCCTGTTATCACTTTTAACGGAAAGAAGCTTTCAGCCAACAAAGATTATACATTCTCTTATCCGGATACTTCGGAAGGTGCCTATCAAAAAGAAGGAGAATATGAGGTAAAAGTAGATTTTATCAATAATTTTACAGGTTCTCTGACTTTGAAATACACCATTAAGGATGGTATATTGATTTCGAAAGCCAAGATTCAAAAAATTCCGGATATGAAATATACCGGTTCTGCGATTAAACCTGTTCCCGAGATTATCTATAACAAAACAACATTGGTTGAAGGAACAGATTTCACCTGTGAATATTTCAATAATAAGGCTTTAGGAACCGCTACCATTAAAATTACCGGAAAAGGACAATACTTTGGAACAACCCAGGTTACCTTTAAGATTGTCGGAACCGACATTTCAAAAGCATCTGTAACAGGACTTACCGATTGTGTTTATACCGGTTCGGCGATTACACAGAGTGTGAATGTTTCATTAGATAAAGGAGATACATTCCTTCAATCTGGCAAAGATTATACCGTAAGTTATGAAAATAATGTAAATGTAGGTACTGCTAAGATCAAAATTACCGGTGTGGGTTCTTACCAGGGCACGATTACCAAAACCTTTAAGATTACACCCTATGATCTTGAAAAAAATGAAGGAAATCGTGTAACAAATTTCCCCACTTCAGCGATTGTTATATCTTACGAAAAGAGTGGAGCAAAACCTGCCGTTTCCCTTAAGTTTAACGGAAAAGCAATGAATTTAAGCACCGATTGTACAATCACTTATGCAAACAACAAAGCGGTTGCTGCAAGTACGGATAAAAAAGCTCCTACCATTACCATCAAAGGAAAAGGTAATTTCAAAGGAACTGTTTCCGTTCCCTTTACGATTACCAAGACAAATCTGAGTACCTTAACCATGACGGCAGAGGATGTTGTTTATGTAAATAAGGCAGGAAAATTTGTATCCACGCCGGTTATTACCGACAAAGCCGGTCAGAAGCTGAAAGCAGGAACGGATTACGATAAGAATGTGACATATACCTGCAAAGGATTTGTACTGGATCCAAAGACTTATATCCTCCCTGCCGGAAGTGAGATAACCGTTACTGTTACGGGAATCGGAAATTATACCGGTACAATCAGCACCACCTATCGTATAGCGACTGCACCCATTAAATCAGCCAAAATTACCGTTAAGTCAAAGACCTATACCGGTTCTGCGATTACATTAAGTCCAAGTGATATTAAGGTTACCATCGGAAAACAGACGTTGAAATACGGCACCGATTATCAGATTATAGGATATTCAAATAATATCGCTACCGGAAATGCAAATGTAACGATTAAAGGTATCGGAAATTATGCCGGAACGAAGACGATCAAATTTAAAATTGTTCCGAAAAACTTCCTGGATTTCTTATTCAGTATATTATCATAATTAGGATCAATTAAAATACTTTATCTTGACAATTTATTGCATACCAATTATAATGAACTCATTTACAAGGGTGTAACTGTTTTTTGTTACACCCTTTTTGTTATTATACATAAAGGAGAAAAGAATATGGTAGAAACAATCACCAAAATCAATGACCTGATAAACGGAATCGTGTGGGGATGGCCTGCACTTATTCTGCTTGGCTTTGTAGGTATCCTGATGACATGCCTGACCGGAGTCTTCCAGATTTCTCATTTTGGGCACTGGATCAAGAATACCATCGGAGCTATTTTTCTGACAAGCACGTAACCGGACATACCTCAGACAAAAGCATTTCGCAGTTTCAATCCCTGTGTACTGCCCTTGCAGCTACAGTGGGAACCGGAAATATTGTAGGTGTAGCCGGTGCAATTGCCACAGGCGGACCCGGAGCAGTATTCTGGATGTGGCTGATTGCATTCTTTGGAATGATGACCAATTATGCAGAAAATGTATTAGGTATTCTGTATCGTAGAAAAGGAAAGGACTCCGAATGGCACGGAGGCGCCATGTATTACCTAAGAGACGGGCTTGGTGCCAAGCGGGGATGTAAACAGATTGGTGCCATACTGGCAGTTCTTTTTTCCCTGTTCTGCCTTTTAGCATCCTTCGGAATCGGCAATATGAGCCAGGTTAACTCCATGGTTTCCAACGTTGTTTCTGCCGGCACCTCTATTGGCATTACCATTCCGGCCATTGCAGTGGGCATCTTCCTCTTTGTTGCAGTAGGCTCCGTAGTACTGGGCGGATTAAAGCGAATTGCTTCCATTGCCGAAAAATTAGTTCCTTTCATGGTGGTTCTGTACTTCATTGGTACCGCAATCATTATCGGTCTCAACTATAGTCTCATCCCTGAAGTGTTTGTTGCCATTTTCCGAGGCGCATTTTCCGTTAAGGCAGTTGCGGGCGGTGGCTTTGGTGCCGGAATCGCACTGGCTATGAAAATGGGATTTAAGCGAGGAGTCTTCTCCAACGAAGCCGGTCTTGGTTCCTCCGTTATGGTACATTCCTCTTCCAATGTAAAGGAACCTGTACGTCAGGGTATGTGGGGAATTTTCGAAGTGTTTGCAGATACCATCATTGTATGTACTCTGACAGCCATCACTATCCTGTCTTCCGGAGCAATTGATCTGACCACCGGAGAAGCCATTCCGTCCATATTGGAAGAGATTGGTGGTTCTTCTGCTTTGATGAGTTACTCTTTCTCCAAAGTATTTGGTCCCGCAGGTGCCATCTTTATCGCACTTGCCATATTATTCTTTGCCTATACTACAGTACTCGGTTGGAGCCATTATGGCACCACCGCCTGCCGCTATCTTTTCGGTGAAAAAGCGGTCTGGCCGTATCGGATTGTGTTCTCCGGCATTGTACTGGCAGGTTCCGTGATGACCGCACAGCTTGCATGGGATATTTCCGATACCTTCAACGGTTTGATGATGATCCCCAACTTAATTGGTGTACTGGTCTTATCTCCACAGGTCATGAAATGCACCAGAAATTACATTAACAGAACCTTCCATGGTTCAAAAGAAGCTCCCATGTTATCTGCATTTGAAGACGTACAGGCAGAGGAAGAAGTCCTGTTGTCAGAGGATCCTGAATAAAAATATAATTATGATATGAGAAAGACAGTAAGAAGGGACGCTTCTTTTATAGAAGCGTCCCTTCTTACTGTATCTCTACAGTTTACTGCTTATCCTTCAATTGCAATATATTTATTATCTGCAATCTCTTTCTTATCCTTTTTGGGAATTATCAGATTTAAGATACCGTGCTTAAAATTAGCTTTAATATCCTCAACGGTAAGAGCATCTCCTACATAGAAACTTCTCTGGCAGGATCCACAATATCTCTCACGTCTGATATATTTTCCTTTCTTCCGTTCTGCTTCATTCTCGGCTTCATCCTTTTGAAGACCCTTAGAAGCGCTAACTGTCAAATAGCCATTTTCCAATGAAACGCTGACCTCATCCTTTTTAAAACCCGGAAGATCAATGGTCATTTCATATTCTGAATCGGTTTCTTTAATATCCGTTTTCATAACATTTTTAACTCTGCGGCCATACAATTTCTTTTCCAAGTTTTTCAATTCATGGTCATCAAGTGAAAACCACGGATCCTCGTAAAAGCGATCAAATAGATCAAAGTCATCATGGAACAAACTAGGTGTCATCATAAGTCATCCTTCCTTTCTAAAAAAACTCATTCACCTTTTGTTAATATGTAACTTTGAACCTGGAATGTTTGGAAGCATTTTGTAAAATGTTTCTTTTCTTTTGTTCTGACTACGTTATAACCCCATTATTAGCACTTGTCAATAGTGAGTGCCAATAAATTTCTATGAACTTTATTAAAGAATTATAAACCGGCAATCTATCTATTTATACCTGCTTATTATGTGGTCTGCCACATAGACGCCACTTGCTGACGCGTGGGATAAGGAATGCGTAACTCCACTTCCATCGCCGATTACATATAAGCCCTTGTGGTTGGTTTCCAGATTCTCATCCAGCTCGACTTCCATGTTATAGAATTTTACTTCCACACCATAAAGCAATGTATCATCATTTGCCATACCCGGTGCAATCTTATCCAGCGCATAAATCATCTCGATAATACCGTCTAAAATTCGTTTCGGCAACACAAGGCTCAAATCACCCGGCGTTGCATTTAAGGTCGGGCGTACCGTTCCTTCCTCAATACGCTGTCTGGTACTCCTTCTTCCCCGCTCCAGGTCACCGAATCGCTGTACAATGACACCGCCTCCCAGCATATTGGACAATCTGGCAATGCTTTCACCATACCCATTGCTGTCCCTGAATGGCTCAGAAAAATGTTTTGCCACCAAAAGTGCAAAGTTCGTATTATTCGTTTTCTTATCCGGGTCCTCAAAACTGTGTCCGTTTACCGTTACAATACCGTTGGTATTCTCATTTACCACAATGCCATGAGGATTCATACAGAAGGTACGAACCTTATCCTCAAATTTCTCCGTACGGTATACAATCTTGCTTTCGTACAACTCATCCGTAATATGCTCAAAAATTACCGCTGGAATTTCTACACGCACCCCGATATCCACACGGTTTGACTTCGTAGGAATATGCAAATCCCTGCAAACCTCTTCCATCCATTTACTTCCGCTTCTGCCCACGGAAATAATACACTGTGTGCCCTCTGCCTCCTGCCCATCGGTGTATACGCGATACCCATCTTCTAAGATTTCCACCTTGCGAACCGGTTCATTGAAATAGAAATCCACCTTTTCCTTTAACAGGGCATACAGATTTTCCAACACCACATAATTAATGTCAGTGCCCAGATGTCTCACCGATGCCTCTAAAAGTGTCAGTTTATTCTGCATACAAACCTTCTTAAAAGAAGATCCCGCCGTAGAAAACATCCGGGTATCCTGTCCGCCGTATTCTACGTTAATGCGGTCCACATATTCCATCAGTTCAATGGCCTTCTGCTTTCCGATATATTCATAGAGCGTTCCGCCAAAGTCATTGGTAATATTATATTTTCCATCGGAAAACGCACCGGCTCCTCCAAAGCCATTCATAATCGCACAGGTCCTGCAGTTGATACAGCTTTTTATCTTTTCACCGTCAATCGGGCACTTTCTCTTTTCTAATTCATTTCCTGCCTCAAATACCGCAATCTTTAATTCCGGCATCTTTTTTACCAGTTCATAGGCAGAAAAAATGCCGCCCGGTCCTGCACCAACAATTATTACATCGTATTTCATTTTGCTCCCCTTCTCCTATAAAATCTTATTTTCATGAATTCTCTCTCACCCGGCTCTTTGTATAATCCGTGTACCTTCTTCCTTCAGCCATTTAACGGATTTCCTGTAATCCGGGAGGATTCTCTCTACTTCTCTCCAAAAAGCTTTCGAATGATTCATTTCTTTCCTGTGGCAAAGTTCATGAACCACTACGTAATCAATTACTTCCGGTGGGGTTAACATCAAAAGACAGTTAAAATTCAGATTACCTTTTCCACTACAGCTTCCCCACCGTGTCTTCTGATTCCGAATTGTAATCCTGCCATAATCAACACCCACCTGTTTTGCAAAATAGTTCACACGTTTCGGGATATAATCCATTGCCTTATCTGCAAGTTCCCTGATTTCTGCATAAGTTAAGGGCTCCATATCCTGCGATTCATACCGGGACTTTTTACTTTTCATCTGTTCCATATGCTTCTGAATCCAGGACTCTTTCTCTTGCAATATTTGCTCAATATATTTTGCAGAGGCCCTCATCGGAGCCCGAACTGTAACAGATAAATCCGGATTTACCTGTATGGCCACCGTTTTTCTGTTTGATCGTATTACTGTAACATTCATAATCTACTCATCCTTGGCTGCCTCAATATTTCGTTGCAGGTTTGTAATACTCGAAAATGACAGCGTCATTTGACGCCTCATTGATGGGGTCATGGGAAGTCCAGCACACCTTTAATGCACCCATCATCTCCGCAATGCGCACCGGGAAAGGCTTTTTCTCGATATCATAGGCAATAAACTGAGGTCTGGCCAATACATTAAACAGGCAGTTTCCTAAAAGAAACGCCAAAGCCGGCTTCTGCTCAACATATTTCTCCGGGATGGTTGCCAACTGCCCCCGAAGGATTTCAGGTGCGTGAAAGCGAAACCATGATACAATAAGCGGATTAAAACTTTCAATGCAGAAATTTCCCTTGTAGTTCTGCAAAAGCTTGTATGTTTTATTGCAAAGCTCATTATTTCTCTTTCCTGTCTTCAGTTCTACGATAAGAGGCGTATCCCCATTGACCTGGGCTAATACTTCGGAAAACAGGGGAATATGGTCCTTTATACTTCCGGCAAGAGACAGTTTCTTCAGCTCCTCGTAGGTCAGCTCATCCACCCTTTTATCCACGCCACAGATACGGTTTAGAGTATCATCATGGAACACCACAACCTGTCCATCCTTGGAAAGCTGTACATCCAGTTCCATTCCATACCCATTTTCCACCGCAAGTCTAAAAGCCCGCAGAGAATTTTCCGGGATGGACTGATCCTTTGTATGTAGTCCGCGATGGGCATAATTTCTTCGGGTAAATACAGCCTTCTGTCCCTTAGATGCATGGCCCGGTACCAGTAAAAAAAACGGAACGGCTGCCAAAAGCAGGATATTTCTTTTCTTCATAGTCATGATTGCCCCCTTTTAATCCTATCCATAGTAGTATAATAGTACAACTTCTTAATTCCTCCGTCAATTTTGTTTCATTTTCCGGTAAAAAGTCCGTAAAAATTTTAATTTCCATTGTTTCCCACAGAAATTTACTGTAGACTATTGCTATAAGAATGATTTCTGAAAGGAATACGCATATGAAATTAAATCAAAAACAGACCATTCTGGTCGGTCTCGCTTTTCTCTCCATCTGCTCCTTCTGGCAGATGTACGACAACATTGTTCCGCTAATTCTAACCAATACCTTCCACATGAATGAAACCTTATCCGGTGCGATCATGGCTGCAGACAATATCCTGGCCCTCTTTTTGCTTCCCTTCTTTGGCAGCTTATCGGATAAGACGAATAGCAAAATCGGAAAACGAATGCCTTTCATTCTCTTTGGAACAGGCTGTGCAGTGATTTTAGTCAATATCCTTCCACTTCTGGACAATGGTTATTCTGCAGCGCCTTCCACTTTTAAAACAGTATCCTTCATTATTGTGCTCGGCTTATTGTTGATTGCCATGGGCACCTACCGCTCTCCTGCTGTAGCGCTGATGCCGGATGTAACTCCAAAGCCTTTACGTTCCAAAGCAAATGCCATCATCAATCTGATGGGTGCCGTGGGCGGCATCATCTATCTTGGGCTCGCAGCAGCTCTTTATCCCAACTCTAAAACACAGGGTCTTGCCCACGTGAATTACCAGCCTTTATTTATTATAGTATCGGCCATCATGTTCGTTTCAGTGGGAATTCTTTTTCTCTTTGTTAAGGAACCGGCCCTGGATAAGAAAAATCAAGAATTGGAAGCAGCGCACCCTGAGTGGAATCTATCCGAAGATGACGGATCGGGTAACGAGACACTTCCCATTGCAGTGAAGCGTTCCGGCATGTTTCTTTTACTCTCCATTGCCCTTTGGTTTATCGGCTATAATGGTGTAACTACCTGGTTTACTACTTATGTCAGCCAGGTTATGGGCCAGGGTCTGGGCGGTGCCTCCACTTGTCTTCTGGTGGCAACTGCAGGTGCTATTGTGTCCTATATTCCCATCGGTATGATTGCCAGCAAAATCGGCCGTAAGAAAACCATACAGGGGGGCGTACTTCTCCTGACCTTCTGCTTCCTCGTGGGATTTGTGCTTACTATTAATGCAACTTCTATCAGTGTTCCGATGTACATAGACTTTGCATTGGTGGGTCTTTCATGGGCTGCCATCAATGTAAACAGTCTTCCCATGGTAGTGGAAATGTGCAAGGGATCCGATATTGGAAAATATACCGGCTACTACTATACTGCTTCCATGGCCGCACAGGTGGTTACTCCTATCATAGCCGGTACTCTCATGCGTATCATTGACTACCGTATTCTCTTCCCCTATGCAGCCTTCTTCGTAGCCTGCAGCTTCGTCACAATGCTCTTCGTTCGTCACGGCGACAGCAAAGTAGAAGCCAAGACAGGTTTGGACGCCTTTGAAGATATGGAATAGAATCTGCAATGCTTTATCCGTCAGAGATCCATAAACTTCGGTAGATATCAAACAACCTTTCTCATGTTGACGTATATCCTTTCTTCATGATAAGGTAATGACAGAATAAATAAACTAAATTTAAGGAGGAATTCCATGGGATATTTAGCTTCAGAGAAACGATACGATAATATGATTTACAATCGGTGCGGAAAAAGTGGTTTAAAACTTCCCTGTGTTTCCCTTGGTCTCTGGCATAACTTTGGCAATAACAGTAGTTTTGAAAACATGAAAGAAATGTGCCATACCGCCTTTGACCTTGGCATCACACATTTTGATCTGGCCAATAACTATGGTCCGGAAAGCGGCCGGGCCGAAAAGAACTTTGCCCGCATTCTGAAAGAAGATTTTTCGGAATACCGTGACGAAATGATTATTAGTACCAAAGCCGGTTATTACGGTTGGGATGGACCTTACGGAGACTGGGGCAGTCGCAAGTATCTCCTTGCAAGCCTTGACCGCAGTTTAAGAAACCTTGAGTTAGATTATGTTGACATCTTTTATCATCATCGAATGGATCCCGAGACCCCGTTAGAAGAAACCATGGGAGCCCTGGCACAAGCCGTTCAATCCGGCAAGGCAATCTATGCCGGGCTTTCCAATTACGATGGGGAAACTCTTCTTCGTGCCTGCAAGATACTGGATGACTTAAAGGTTCCTTTTATCATTAACCAGAACCGTTATTCCATTTTTGACCGTAGCATTGAAGAAAATGGATTAATAGAAGCTGCAAAACAGACCGGCAAAGGAATTATCTGCTTCAGCCCGTTGGCGCAGGGACTTCTCTCCGATAAATACTTAAATGGTATTCCTGCAGACAGCCGTATTGCAACCGATAACCGTTTTCTTAATGAATCCGCCCTCACCCCGGAAAAGCTTCAAATGATACGAAGACTTAACGAACTGGCAATCAGCCGCGGACAAACTCTTTCCCAGATGGCACTTTCCTGGGTACTAAAGGATGACGCTATTACCAGTGTCCTAATCGGTGCCTCCAAGCCATCTCAGATTAAGGAAAATGCCGCTATAATCAACCACGCAAAATTTACCGAAACTGAGCTTAGGGAGATTGATGAAATCTGTGGTCTATAGGTCGGATGATAAACCGGACTTTGCTGCCCTTTTGCGTAGCCATTCTATTTATCTTTTTGGGCAGCTCCGTATCCGGTAAGGATAGCTATGATTAACATGAGGAGCATACAAATGGAATAGAAGTTTACAAACGGAATGGATGCCGGCGCTACTGCAAAGTTTTCCCCAAACTGGG
>CAMEIX010000008.1 GCA_945919075.1 uncultured Lachnospiraceae bacterium | reverse complement strand
AGCGGCAAAACTGTGGCAGAATAGTGCCCTGATGGCACAGGGGTGTTCCAACTTCCTAAGTAACGGATACCAGTTCTTCACAGGATGCTATGACCTGTATTCCCAGTATGCATCCGGGAAGCCTTTTGAGGCTAAGGATCTATTAAGCATAGCATTCCTTGGACTGAATGGCCTGGGAGCCCTGGGCGGTATCGCCGGCATTGGATTTGGTGTGCATGGATTTAATGATGCACTGAATATGCCTGCTACGAAGGTGGTTAATCCCAGCGTGGCATATAATCCACCGGATATAACACCGGATACACCGCCTGAGAGTGGTAGTGGCACATCTAGTAATCTGATGCCATACAATTTACAGTTCTTTGGTGGTTCGGCAAAAAGTAGTGCAGGAAGCACTTTAGAGAATATTAGTGACATCAATAAAATGCATACGCCAGACCAACAAGCACTAATGGAACTTGCAAAGGAAGCAAAAAGAAATGGCGGAACTACATTAGAAGAAGCAAATATTTTGTTGGATTGGGCAAAGGAATATGATGTGCCCGCACATGGACCAGAGATACATCCAGATAGACCAGGAGCAGCGAGCAATATACTGCATTTTCATATTGGAAGAACAGGACATATTCCGATTCATGATTAATTTTTGAAGAATAGGAGTGAAATACATGTATGTAAATGTATTTTTTTCAGAAGAAGATATTGCCGATATAATATTTATACCAGACAAATTGGATGATGTCAGTTCGTTACAAACAGAATTTTTACAATGGTTATTTGATAAAGATAATAATCATGAATTTTGGGTAATTTCGAATGGTGAAAAAATATATTGTAGGTATGGAACAGACGCGTTTGTGAAATGGATAAATGATAATAAACTATATACTTTTTCGGAAAAGGCAAAAGTGGAAAAACGTAATTGTAAGGATTTTTGTCAGAAAAATCAAAAACTAAATTTTTAACAGAAAAATGATGATGATGATGAAAATTGGCTCATGTTTAATGCAAAATTTAGCAGTGCTGATGAGGTTTATGAGTCTATTTATAGGCAGGCAAAGTCGACAATATATGTCGTTGATAATTACATTGGATTAAGAACATTAGTGCATCTTAAGAATTCTCCGACAGGAGTAGATATTATTTTGTTCAGCGATAATGTTGGGAATAATAAACTTCACAATATAGAATTTATGGACTTTTGTAAGGAGTATCCGACAGTTAAAATATCAATGCAAAAGACTGGTGGCATATTCCATGATCGGTTTATAGTGCTGGATTATGGGACGGCTGATGAGAGAGTTTTTCTGTGTGGTGCTTCTTCCAAGGATGCCGGAGCAAGAATAACAAGTATCGTTGAAGATTATGGAACAGAAAAATACAACTCAGTTATTGTAGTATTACTGAAGAATTCACCTTTAGTATTACCAAAATAGGAAAGTGAGATTATTGAAGAAGAAAACAAAATCCGGTAAGAATATTAAAGGTCGCCATGAGTTTATGCTAAGTAAAAGTGCCGAAGAATGATGAATAAAAAGCGATAGAACAAAATAAGAGAGAAATTAGGAGGGGAAAAATGCAAAAGATGCTTAAACCAAATGAGATTGACTTTAGAACATATTTAAGTGAGGAGGAAATTTGGAAAATTGTTGATATGTACATTAGGGAAAAAAACGAAAAATATGAGGTAGATAAAGAAAGTCTCTTATACGACCCGGAATCATATGTAACCAATGAACCTGTATGGTATGTAGATGTGATTTCTAAAAAGATAAAAGAAAGATGGCCAGATGCGTATAACTCTCTTGCAATTTCTGACAGGGAGGGACGTTTAGTATATGTACAAAATGATCATGGAGTAGTTATTGAAAAGTTTTAGCAGATCAATTTGAATTAATATTTCCAAATGGCATTATAAGCATGAAGACATCATATTACTTTTGCAAAAAATATCTTCTGACAAAAGCATAGAATATTTATATGATGCTATAGAATTACACCCAGAATATTTAGCATGGGAAGTAAATATCTATGAGGCAGAACAAGAGGACGGCAGAATTTTAAGAGGTCTCAAGTTCCGTTTTCCAGTATTTTTCAATGATCAAGAATTATGCGAACTTGATTGGGGGCAACGGAAAAGTAAGCAGTACTACCGACGAAGCGGGATATGTGGTATACTATACCTATGATGGGGAAGGTCACCTTCTGGAGAGAGAGGATAAAGTTTCTTAAAACTAATTACACGATAACAAAGGAGCACCTATGCTTAAGAGAAGAATGCGAATAGCGCTGTTATTTCTAATACTGTGTTTTTTGCCGGCAGGATGCGGCAAGGATGAAGTACGTCGTCATGAAGATGGTCGTATCATTGTAACCATATCAGATCTGGCAGCAAATTCTGATTACGAGTATGATGTGGTGGCAAAAGGGGTTACGCTTTTTAATCAAAGCAACCCCGACTATTATGTGGAAATATTGGAAAAGGAGAACGGGCAGGAAGTTTCCGACTATGCCCAGAGGGAAAGACTGGCACTTTCCACCAATGCAGGTCCTGACATTTTCTCTAATAATACAGATTATATGTTTGCTTCTGATGCAGAGAATGGGATTATGGAGGATTTAATGCCTTATATAGAAAGGGACCTTAATCCGGATGATTTTTTGGAATGTTCCCTATTTGCCTATGAAAAGGATGGGAAAGTTTTTGCATTGGAACCCAGTTTTGTGATTTGTACAATGGTAGGTGATGAGGCGATTTTTGGAGAACGTACCGGCTGGAGTATGGAAGATGCACGACAAATAATGGAAGCCAATCCCCAAATTGCTTTGTATATGAATTGCTATGGTAATGAGGGAGAGTTTTTACGCTCATTTTTGTTTCAGGGAGATGCCGTCTACACGGATTATAATGCTTTAAGAGAGGCGGTATACTTTGATAAAGCATACCACGGAAGTCTTCCGGAGGATGTTATGGCAATTCCCAGGGAAAACGTAATGGTTGAGCAGGCTAATATATACGATCCACTGGATCTTGTGGATTTGGAAGCATTGTATGAAAAGAAAATTGTCCCGATTGGATACGTTAATGAAAATAAACAAGGTAATTATCACGAGGGAAAGGCATTAAGTATCAATGCTTCTTCTAAACAAAAGGAAGGGGCATGGGAGTTTCTCAAATTTCTCTTAAGTGAGGAATTTCAAAGAGAATGTGTTACGATAGAAATATCTCCGCGCAAAGATATTTTTGAAGAGCGTCTGGAGTACTATTCAAAGCCTATCAGTTACAGTCTTTTCTTGGAAGAAATTGGAGAAGAGGTCACGGTAACAGAAAACCACAGTTTAAATCGGGCATCAAATGCCAAGCGCACTACGGTGGAAGTGGAATGCGCCTCAAAGGAGCAGATAGATAAGTTCAGGCTTATGGTGGAAAGCAGCCGGACAAATTGCTTTTCGAAAGACTACAAGGTTGTGGATCTCATAAGAGAAGAAGTGGATTTCTATTTTTCGGGGGAACGTACTCTGGATGATGTAATAAACAATATACAAAAGCGATTAGACTTGTACTATGCGGAAAAGCAGTAGGAGGATAGGAGTGAAAAGACGATAAGAAAATGGAAATTGTAGTTGTAAAGGAGTGAAATATATGAAACAAGTTTATCCCACTTTTATCGTGAATACAAATGACAATTCAGAACATCCCTTTTTAGTATGTGTACCTGATTTGGAAATATTTACAGAAGGTAATAGTTTAGCTGATGCAATAGAAATGGCACGGGACGCTATCGGATTAACCGGAATCTCAATGGAAGATCATGGGGAAGAATTACCTATTCCATCTAAACAGGAAGTTGCATTAGAAAAAGTAAAACAAGATACGGATATAGTTGATTTTTCAAAAGGGATTCTAACATATGTTGATGTTGATTTTTCAGAATACAGAAGAAAAGTTGATACAAAAACGGTCAGGAGAAACGTTGCTTTGCCAAGTTGGTTAAATTATGAGGCTGATCAAGCAGGTGTTAATGTTTCAAGAATTCTACAGGAGGCATTAATGAGTACACTTAAACTGGAAAAAAGAATATAGAAATAGTAAATGGGTTGGATAAATATTCAACCCATTTACTATATTGTTTTATCATTAGGTGTTGAAGGATTAAAAATCGATAGGAAGCATCTTCTTATCCTATATCGATAAAAAACCTTCAAAAAAGGTGCTTTTTTGTTCCGGAATATCGATATAGAAACAAAAGTTATGTATATCGATGCATAATGGCAATATTGTATCTATAGGACAGATTTTAAATTTACATATCGATATTTGCAGCAAATTTTCTGTCACAAATGGAGAAAAATATCGATATACAAAAAATAGATTACTGTATCGATATTTTCCATCTTCCTGCCCTTTGGACAAGAAGTATCCCTTGCACTAAAGAGTTTGTTCGATTATGACATCACCACTCGTGGTGTCTCGGGTTCAAATCCCTCAAGAATGGTAAATTAAAAAACACATCATAGATGTGTTTTTAGAAAATAGCGAGAGGGGGATTCGAACCCTCGACACCACGGGTATGAACCGTGTGCTCTAGCCAACTGAGCTATCTCGCCATATGAAATTTGTCTTAAACTTTGTTTAAGAAATGGGGCCTACAGGGCTCGAACCTGTGACCCTCTGCTTGTAAGGCAGATGCTCTCCCAGCTGAGCTAAGACCCCATGTCACAACCGACTTTGCTATTGTATCTTATGGGATAAATTTTGTCAATAGGTTTTCCTAAAATATTTCATTTTGCTATTTTATACTGCATTGTGGTATAATAAAAGACAGTGTTTTGCACAAAACTTAGTGAGATAAAGTGGAGACCTTCGAATGGTACAAAAGGAAAAACTGGTACAGTTCTATTTCAATCAATATAAGGAGTGTGCCCGGACTTTCAAAAGAAAAAACAGCGATGTCAAAAATGTCTATCAGAAACGGTTAAAAAGCCTTGGAATTGAGCTGCAGGGAACCCGTTCTGCAAGAATCAAGGAAGTGAAGTTAGAGGATTATCACAGACAGCTTCGAAACCTGGGGTCCTATGCATTTAAGGAGCAGAATACCTTTGCCATAATGCAGATTCGTGATTATATTTTGCCGGAATTGGTAAGGCTTGACCTTGCGGTGATGAATCAGACAGAGCAGGAACTGGTTACGGAGAAGTTTTTAGGTTACCTTCGGGAAGAAATGCCAAAGGAAATCTGTACTCACAGTCTGCGTAATCTTACCCGGTATTTTGCGGAGCATGGTATCAAGGACCAGATTATCAGTCTGGTACCTTTGCGTCCGGAAACGGAGTTTCCCAAAGCATTGGAGATGCAAAGGAAATTTATCCTCCACATCGGACCAACCAACTGCGGAAAGACCTATCATGCCCTTCAACGATTAAAGGAAGCAGAATATGGCGTGTATTTAGGGCCCTTAAGACTCCTTGCTCTGGAAGTGTATGAAAAGATGAACGAGAGCGGAATTGCCTGTACTATGCTTACCGGGGAAGAGTGTCTGTATCAGGAAAACAGCAGAATCGTATCTTCCACCATTGAGATGCTGGATATTGACCAGACCTATGATGTGGCAGTAATCGATGAAGCCCAGATGATTGCAGACCCGGACCGGGGACATTCCTGGACCAGAGCGATTTTGGGAACTCAGGCAAGGGAGATTCATGTCTGTATGAGTCCTGCCGGTGAGACGGTTGTAAAGCATTTAATTGCACTCTGTAATGATACCTATGAAGAACATCGTTATGAGAGAAAAACACCGCTTGTATTCGAAGATAAACCTTTTAACTTTCCGGAAGATGTAAAAGAAGGGGATGCCCTGATTGTTTTTAACAAAAAATCGGTGTTAGATATTGCCGGAAGGCTGGAGGAATCCGGCATTAAATCCAGCGTAGTGTACGGAAGTCTGCCGCCGGAAATTCGCAGAAGGCAGATTCATTTATTTACGGAAAAGGAAACCAAAGTGGTGGTATCCACGGATGCTATCGGTATGGGATTAAATCTTCCGGTGAGAAGGATTGTTTTTTTGCAGTCTGACAAATTTGACGGCAAGGAAAAACGCCCCATAAATACCGCGGAAATCCGGCAGATTGCCGGGCGGGCAGGGCGTTTTGGTATGTATGACGTGGGATATGTGAATGCCTGTGGGGAAGATGCATTTGCGTATATTAAAGAGCGTTACGATATTATTGAGGAACCGGTCATGAAGGTGAGTCTTGGATTTCCCTCGGTGCTGCTCGATATGGAGGAGCCCTTAAATGCCGTGCTTCAAATCTGGAAGTCCGTAGAACCGGAAGAACCTTTTGAAAAGATCAGTATTGAGGATATGCTGTTCCTTTATGACAAGGCATACAAAGACCGGAAGGACATTGATGGATTTGAGGACAAGCATACCCTTTATCGTATGTTAACCTGTTCCATTGATATTAAGAACAGAGATATTGTTTCCCTCTGGCTGGAATACTGTAAAACATACACCGCTGATGTTTCCCTGTTTTTCCCGAGCCTGGCAATCTGCTCGGATAAGGGAATCCAGCGTTATGAAACCTATTATAAAATGCTGGATTTATATCACCAGTTCTCAAACAGACTGGGAAAAGAAATCGATGCAAAGCGTCTGGAAGATGCCCGGGAAAAGACGGAAATGAATATTATGAGGGTTCTTTCCAATAATAAGAACCGTTATATCCAGACCTGCAAATATTGCGGCAGGATTTTGCCCTTTGGCTATTCTTTCCGTGTTTGTGAAGATTGTCACAGCGGCAGGACTTATGATTTTTATGAGGAAGAGGTAAATTAGTATGAGAATCGGCATGGGTTATGATGTGCACAGACTTACGGAAGATAGAGATTTAATTATCGGTGGGGTAAAGATTCCTTACGAAAAGGGACTTCTGGGACATTCCGATGCGGATGTGCTTTTGCATGCCATTTGTGATGCCCTTTTGGGAGCGGCTGCACTTGGAGATATCGGAAAGCATTTCCCGGATTCTGACCCACAGTACAAAGGGATATCTTCCCTGATTCTTCTAAAGAAAGTAGGAGAACTTCTGGAAGAAAACTGTTTCTTTGTGGAAAATATTGATGCCACCATTATCGCTCAGGCACCGAAAATGCGGCCCTATATCGATACCATGAGAGAGAATATTGCAGGAGAGCTTGGAATCGATATCAGCCAGGTGAATGTAAAGGCAACTACGGAGGAGGGGCTCGGATTTACCGGAAATGGAGAAGGAATTTCCGCGCAGGCAATCTGTATGCTAAACAGTCCCAGGGAATTGTATGCGGCGTTGGTCAACGAGGAAACGGCAAAAAGAGGCTGTGAGGGCTGCAGCGGATGTCAAAAAATGTAAACAATGGGGAATGGATGAAGTGTACAAAATGCATGGAATTTATTGACAAAAACAGGAATTTTGCTTATTCTTTATGGTGGAAATTCCTTGAAGGAGGATACGAAATTGGATAACAAATTTAAGATGTACAATTCCCTCACCAAAAAGGTGGAATTGTTTGTACCTAATACAGACGGAAAAGTAGCCATGTATACCTGCGGACCTACCGTTTATCATTTTGCACATATCGGGAATTTGCGCAGTTACATCATGGAGGATTTGCTGGAGAAGACCTTGCGCTATTTGCAGTATGATGTGAAACGTGTCATGAATATTACCGATGTGGGTCATCTTTCCAGTGATGCCGATACCGGTGAGGATAAGATGTTAAAGGGTGCTAAGAGAGAGCACAAGACGGTTATGGAAATTGCAAAATTCTATACCGACGCTTTCTTTGAGGATTGCAGAAAGTTAAATATCAAGCGTCCCGATGTGGTGGAACCGGCAACTAACTGTATTTCTGAATTTATCCATATGATTACCGTGCTCTTAGAAAAGGGATACGCGTATGAAATGGGCGGCAATATTTATTTTGATACTTCCAAACTGGAAAACTATCATGTTTTCTCCGGTCAGAATGAGGATGAACTTCTGGTAGGTGTCCGGGATGACGTGGAAGAAGACTTAAACAAAAAGAATAAGAGTGACTTTGTACTTTGGTTTACCAAGTCCAAATTTGATGATCAGGAATTGAAATGGGAGAGTCCCTGGGGCTTAGGGTATCCCGGCTGGCACATTGAGTGCTCCTGCATCAGTATGAAGCATCTGGGCGAATTTATGGATATTCATTGCGGAGGTGTGGACAATATCTTCCCCCATCATACCAATGAAATTGCACAGAGTGAATCTTACCTTGGGCATAAATGGTGCAATTACTGGTTCCATGTACATCATTTAAATGACAAATCCGGTAAAATGAGCAAATCCAAGGGGGATTTCCTGACTGTTTCCCTGTTGGAAAGCAAGGGATATAATCCTTTGGTATACAGACTGTTCTGCTTGCAGTCCCATTACCGCAAACCGCTGGAATTCTCCTATGAGGTACTGGATCAGATGACCACCGTTTACAACAAACTGGTGAAGAGAATTGCGGATCTTTCCACGGAAGGGGAAGTGGATCAGGCAAAATTTGCGGAATATAAGGCGAAATTTGAGAATGCACTCTGCGAGGACTTAAATTCCTCCAGTGCTATTACCGTTTTGTATGAAATGCTAAAGGCTGATATGAGCGATGCAACCAAGCGTGCGCTGGCACAAAGCTTTGATGAAGTTCTTTCCCTTGACCTTTTTGCTGCCCCGGCAGAGCCTGCAAAGGAAATAGATTCCGAACTGGAAACCTATGTGCTTGCCAAAATTGAGGAGCGCAAAGCAGCAAAAAAGGAAAAGGATTTTGCAAAGGCAGATGCCATCCGTGCGGAACTGTTGGAAAAAGGCATTGCAATTGAAGATACCAGAGAGGGCGTAAAATGGAAACTGGTTTAAGTCTTCTGGAAAAGATTAAACAGGAATTTGCATGTAAAGAGGTGGATATCAGAGCGTATTCACCTCTTACGCTTGCTTATATAGGGGATGACGTGTACGATATTGTGATCCGTACCGTGATTGTACATACCTGTAATATGCCGGCACATGAACTGCATAAAAGGGCCAGCAGACTGGTGAAGGCAGAAACACAGGCCCGCATTGCAGAGGCGATGGAAGGGGAACTTTCCGAAGCGGAGGAAGCGGTCTATAAGAGAGGGCGCAATGCCAAATCCTACACTACTGCCAAAAATGCCAGTGTCAATGATTATCGTAAGGCAACCGGCCTGGAAGCACTCCTGGGTTTCCTGTACTTGCAGGATAATATGGATCGCGTGATAGAAATAATTAAGACCGGGCTTAATAAGACAGGTATGACGATTTAGCTGGGGTACAGAGCACGTACCCGGGCAAACAAAGAGGAGAAAACATGGGATACGAAGAATTTACCATAGAAGGCAGAAATGCCGTAATAGAAGCATACAGGGCGGGGAAGCCGATTGATAAACTGTTTGTACTGGACGGATGTCAGGACGGTCCTATAATGACTATCAAAAGAGAGGCAAAGAAAGCAGGGACTCTTGTAAAATTCGTGACCAGGGAACGGTTAGACCAGATGTCGGAAACAGGAAAGCATCAGGGAGTTATTGCCTATGCGGCAGCTTACACGTATGCGGAAGTGGAAGATATTCTGGAAAATGCAAAAAAGAAAGGGGAACCGCCTTTTGTTTTCCTTTTGGATAATATTGAAGACCCTCATAATCTGGGAGCTATTATTCGTACAGCCAACCTTGCCGGAGCCCATGGGGTGATTGTCCCCAAAAATCGTGCGGCAGGGCTTACCGCGACCGTTACAAGGACCTCTGCCGGAGCACTCAATTACACGCCGGTTGCAAGAGTGACCAATCTGGCTAAGACCATCGAAGAATTGAAAAAAGAAGGGCTGTGGTTCGTATGCGCGGACATGGACGGAACACAGATGTATGACCTGAATCTGAAGGGTCCCATCGGAGTCGTAATTGGAAACGAAGGGGAAGGTGTAGGCAGACTGGTAAAAGAAAAATGTGATATGGTAGCATCCATTCCCATGAAGGGAGATATTGATTCCCTGAATGCTTCCGTGGCAGCAGGCGTGCTTGCATACGAGATCGTAAGGCAGCGTATCAAAGGGTAACAGGAATTCATGTTCTGCGGTATGAATTTATGTTCTGCGGTAATGGGGCGCAGTTTAGGCCCTGAAAAGGAGGAAATATGCAGGATTACGAGCAATGCACGGATGAAGAACTGATTCTGCGGCTCAGGGACGGGGAGAATCAGGTTACCGATTACATTATGGATAAATACAAAAACCTGGTAAGAAGCAAGGCCGGTTCCATGTATATTTTGGGGGCGGACAAGGATGATTTGATTCAGGAAGGTATGATAGGACTCTTCAAGGCTGTACGCGATTATGACAGCGGACGGGATGCCAGTTTTTTTACCTTTGCCGAACTCTGCATCAGCAGACAAATGTATTCCGCCATTCAGGCCGCTGACCGAAAGAAACATCGTCCGCTTAATTCCTACATTTCACTCTATGGAAGCGGGGATGAGGCGAATACAGAGAACGAAAAACTGATGGGAGAACTGGCAGATACCGGACTGGACCCGGAAACGCTGATCATCGACCGGCTGAATGTGGAAGAATTGGAAAAAAGAATGGAGCAGGAACTAAGTTTGTTCGAAAAACAGGTGCTTGACCTCTACATTACAGGAATGGGATATGCCCAGATTGCCAAAGTTCTTGGTAAAGATGAAAAGTCCACGGACAATGCCTTACAGAGGACAAAGGCGAAGGTTAAAAAAATGATTATTTCGTAAAAAATATTTGTACAAAATCAAATAGGTTGTGCTATAATGTATCTGTCGGTTTTCCGAACTTCATTAAAAACACTTTTAGGGAGCGTGAAATATGCAGCAGTCAGAATTAACAAAAGTAAAAGTGCATAATGAAATTGAACTTTGTGAGACATCGGATATGGATGCAAAGCAGGTTATTGAAAGGATATTACTTCAGAACCGTATTTCCTATTGCATCAAGTGGAAAAAGCAGGGATTCTTTTGGAACAGCCATGATAACTGTATTTTTTGCGTGAACGACAATGCAAGCAGTGAGGCGATAGCCCTGATTGAGGAATTGGATGATGATACATACAGTAAAATAAGAGTAATCATGCAAAAGTCACCGGATCGTTACTTCTAGGATTGTTATTTTGAGAAAACAAAGCCTATTTCATCATTATGAGGTAGGCTTTTTGTTTTGAGTATAGACGATATATATAAGTGAAACGAGGAGAAATAGAAATGGAAGCGTATAATGTATTTAAGGATTTGGCAATTATCATTATTTTTGCAAAGTTCTTCGGTCTTTTGGCAAGAAAGCTGAAAGCTCCCCAGGTAGTGGGAGAAATTGTGGCAGGTTTAATTATTGGGCCAAGTCTGCTTGGTATTGTGGAACAGACGGAGTTTCTTCTGCAGATGGCAGAGGTCGGAGTAGTACTGCTCATGTTTTCTGCCGGTCTGGGAACGGATTTAAAAGAACTCTTAAAGACGGGGCCTAAGGCATTTCTGATTGCCTGTGCAGGTGTTTTTGTTCCGCTGGTGTGCGGTGCACTTCTGTACATGGGGTTCTATGGGGCAGCACCCTGGGGGTCTGAAGAATTCTATAAAGCCGTATTCGTTGGTGTGATTCTCACTGCAACCAGTGTAAGTATTACGGTTCAGTCCCTTAAGGAAATGGGAAAATTAAAAGGGAAAGTTGGCACAACGATTTTAAGTGCCGCAATCATTGATGATGTCATTGGCATTATCGTGCTGACCTTTGTAATCGGCTTTAAGAATCCGGATTCCAATCCCGCCAAGGTGGTAGTTAATACCGTACTGTTCTTTGTATTTTCCATTGTTATGGGATTTATTATCTATCATATTTTTAAGATTGTGGATAGTAAGTATCCCCATACCAGACGTATTCCGATTATCGGATTCGCAATCTGTCTGGTCTTTTCCTATGTTGCAGAAGCGTATTTTGGCATTGCGGATATTACCGGCGCCTATGTGGCAGGTATTATTCTCTGTTCCATTCAGGATTCCAATTATATTGCAGAAAAGATGGACATTAATTCCTATATGATGTTTGGGCCTATTTTCTTTGCGAGTATCGGTTTGAAGACCAATATAGACAATGTAACTACGAATATTCTGTTGTTTGCAGCAGCCTTTGTGGTAGTGGGGCTTTTGGCAAAGATTATCGGTTGCGGACTTGTTTCCAGACTATGCGGATTCAAAGGACATGATTGCCTCAAAATCGGTGTGGGTATGATGACCCGAGGAGAAGTGGCATTAATCGTCTCCCAGAAGGGACTTTCGGTTGGCCTTCTCAGTCCGGTATATTTTACAGCCGTTATTCTACTGATTATCGTGTCGAGTATTATGACCCCGATTATCCTAAAAATACTGTATGCAAAGTACCCGGGTGAAGAAACGGTTTAACATTTGGCCTTGATATTTGGCATAAATTTTAATAAATAAATTTGATAAATAAATTTGATAAATAAATTTTCAAAAAAGATTGACAACTATATACAACTTATGTTATATTATCTCTCGGTGATTGCGAGAGCATCATCGAAAGAAATGCTGCTGTGGCTCAGTCGGTAGAGCGTCGCATTGGTAGTGCGGAGGTCACGGGTCCGATTCCCGTCAGCAGCTTTATTTTTTTGCCTAAAATCAGGGGTTTGCAAAAGATAATAGGAATCAAACTTGACATTCCTTGGATATGCGGTCATACTATAATTGTAACATGGTCGCGTATTCAGAGGGGTGATTTCATGAAGTACTGTTTATATTGTTTGGAAAAATTGAATGACGATGTGAATATTTGCCCAAAATGTGGGTTTAATTTTGCAAAGTTCATGAGAAGACCTATTGAGATTAGACATTCGAAAAAGAGAAGAAAAATACTGAGAGATTTTTCAGATGAAGAAATCTTGGCAATGGGGCTTTATCCTCAGAATGAATCATATAAAATGAGTTTGATATCAAGAATATTAGGAAACAGATAATTCAGCACTTACCGTAAAATATGGTAGGTGCTTTTTTGCCGTAATTTCAGAATATCAGTGCAAATTATAAATAGGCGGTGACGTAACCGGGAAAGAGCCATGCGTAGGTAAGATGAGGTTTTAAAAATAAAAATGGAAGCAACGGGGCTCGAACCCGTGACCTCTCGCGTGTGAGGCGAACGCTCATCCCGGCTGAGCTATGCTTCCATACGAATAATTATAGCACTTGAAAACAGAATTTCAAGAGGAAGGAGCATATAGATTCAATCAATTAATAATAGACTTTCTGAAGTGGTTTATGATACAATAATATAGTGGTATTGTGAATTACATATAATTGATAATAGCGGGGAATAGGTATTGTCATGATTCCAAGAATAAAAAGAATAAATCCGTTGAAAGGGTTTTTCTTGCATGTTGTTTTTGATGATGGTAAAGATTGCATATACGATGTAAATGATGATATAAGCACGATAAAAGGATATGAGGATCTCAAAAATATAGAAGGGTTATTCGAACAGGTACAACTTGATGATAGTCGTACATGCGTTTTTTGGAATGATTATATAGATCTTCCAAGTGATACAATTTATGAAAATGCTTTCGACGTGCCTAATGATATAAAAGAATAATTTATTTGAGAAGCAGTATGGTGTACCGGAAAGGATGGCAGAAGATGGATTTTTTTAATAAGGTTGGAGAAACCGTAACTGAGAAAAGCAAGATTGTTGCAGATAAAGCAAAGCAGATGGCAGAAATAGCCTCCTTAAAGGGACAGATTTCGACTAATGAAGATGTGATTAAGAAGAATTATGCGGAAATAGGCAGATTGTATTATGAGGCTCATAAGGATTTAGTGGATGTGGAGTTTGCAGAGCAGTGCAATGCCATTTCAGAGGCAAAAAGTAATGTGAGAAACCTGGAGAATCAGATTAAGAATATTAAAGGGATTTAAGGCATCAAGGGGTAGCAGGGGATGACGAAAAAGCAGAAAAAAATAACAATTGGGGTTCTGGTCAGCGGCATCATGGATGATTTTACAAAAATGATTTGTAAGGGCGTGATGAAGGCTGCCAAAGGAAAGAATATAAATTTGGTAATATTCCCGGCAAAATATATTGATCGTGATGTATCAGGAAATCGGGATCTTATGTATGAGTATCAATATGGGACGATTCTTTCCTATGCCCGGAAGCAGAATCTGGATGGGATTGTGGCAGCTACAAGCTGCATCGGATGCTACAGTACTACAGAGCGTATGCAGGAAATACTACGGCAGTATGAGGGGATTCCCTGTGTTCTGATTGCTTCCAGCCTGCCGGGATATGAAAGTGTGAATTTTGATAATTTTTATGGGGTTCGGGAAGGTCTGGAATACCTCATTGAACAGAAGCATTGTACCCGGATCGGCATGATTGGCGGACCGGATGACAATTCGGATGCCAGGGAGCGGAAAGAGGCTTATTTACAGGTCATGAAGGAACACGGACTGAAGGTAGAGGAGAAAATGTTTGAAGCCGGAGACCTGACACGCAGCAGCCGAAAGGCCTTTAACAGATTTCTTGACAACAATCCGGACCTGGAGGCTGTATTCTGTGTTAATGATGACACCGCACTTGGATTATACGAGGAAATTAAAAAAAGAAAACTGAAGATCGGCAAGGATATCCATGTGTTTGCCTATGACAACATACCGGCAGCGGCAAAGGCTTCTCCGCCCCTGTCCTCCGTACAGGCGGACCCCGCAGAATTGGGTGAAGGGGCATTGGAGCAGGTGCTTAAAAAACTGCGTGGAGAGCAGGTGGAAAGTCTTGTTTTGCCCACCAGATTCGTCCGCAGAGATTCTATAGGAAATATTGAAGGAGAAGAAAAGTGGGATAATTCCATAGACAACCGTACTCTGAATAATTGGTTTGATGACGTGTTTTATCGTTGTAAGCACGAGAAAACCAAGAAGACGGAGGAACAGATTAGGCAGTCCTTTAAAGCACTGATTCGGTGCATCTGTTCCATTTATGAGCAGCAGGAGGAAGGAATCTGGGAAGTAAAGGGGCTGATGGAACAGTTTATAAATGTGGATACGATCGATTACGCAGATGTGGATAATCTGCTGATTCTCTTTCGCAAACTACAGAAGATACTGATGGGTCCGAGGCAATCTTTCACAAAAGTACAGAGAGAGTTGTTCCCTATGATTTATCAGCGAATCATCCGTGTTATGGATCATCGCCTGGGAATTATGCAGGAAGAAAACTATAAAGACAGCTTTGGCATGAAGCTGTTTATACAAAAGACGCTACAGTTTGAGAAGGGGACAGATCAGAGTTATGGTACGCTCTTGGAGAATTTAGGCTGGCTGCATGTTCAGAATGCCGGAATTTACATCTTTGAACAGCCCATTACCCACCTGTTCAGTGATCCGTTTCGGGCACCGGAGAAGCTGTATCTGAAAGCAGTCTTAAAGGCAGGAGAAGTACAGGTAATACCGGCTATTGAACAGAAGACCCTGCTGAAGGATCTTTTTACGAAAAACAGGGGAATACAACAGGAATGCATGGTACTGTTGCCACTGTTTTTTAACGAGATTCTGCAGGGGGTAATACTCTGTGAAATGTCAGAAAGTATCTTTGAAAATGGAGAATTTCTGGTCAATCATTTAAGCTCTGCTGCGAAAATGATAGATTTGCTACGTTCCAATCAGAAGATACAGCAGGAGTTAGAGGAAAGTCTGACTGTCCTGAAAGAGAATAATATTGCATTGGATACGCTGTCAAAATCCGATGGTCTGACCGGCATATTGAACCGCCGGGGGCTTGATGAGGAGGGCCAGCATATTGTGGAACAGTGTCGCGGGCAGGGCAGAAAAGTGCTGGTGGTATATGCGGACATGAATAATCTAAAGATCATTAATGACCGTTATGGCCATGAGGAAGGAGATTTTTCTCTGAAAGCCATTGCGGAACAGCTTTCGGCCACAGCCGGCAAAGGCGGTGTCACAGGACGAATCGGCGGAGACGAATTTGCGGCAATCCGACCTTATGACGGAACTGAGGAAGGCGGGGAAGTATTGGAGGCACTATATAAGGCCTTGAAGTCTTTTAATGAGGCGAGTGATAAGGACTATAATGTTACGGTATCTGCCGGAGCCTGTGTATTAAAGCAGGATAGTGATATGACATTGGCGGAGGCGCTGAGTGCCGCAGACGAGCGTCTGTATGAGGTGAAGAAGTTTAGGTCCAAGGAAGTATCGAAACAGGCATAAAGGAATGAGATAAAGGGCAGGTTTCACAAAGAATAGAAAAATTCATACTTAAATTGCATTAAACAGAAAAATAGAAAGGTGTGCTTCTAAGGAATAATTAGAGGCACACCTTTTGTGCGGTTTGTAAATAAATGTTTAATCCCCATGATACAAAATATATACACAATATTTTTATGATGAAACAGTAAGAAATTTTGTAGAGAAAATATTTGTTGCCAAATTAACCGCTGATGAAGGGAGAAAATTATTGATTTGAAGACAAAATACTACATAAAAACCATTCCAATGTCACTCATAATGATTTGTACTTTTATTATGTGTGGATGTGGTACCGAGAGTACTAAGGAGAATGAGTCAGACAATACAACAGTAGAAATTATAGAAGACCGGATAAGTGAAGAATCTCCGGAAGAAGATGGAAAAAGCGTGGAGGGTCATGAAGCGGACCAAAAGACGATTGCGGTAAATACAACAGAGGAGACGATTGTTTTAGACAGTCAGGGCGTTCATTTTGCAAAAGCATGTGGAACAGATGACAAGAATATTTATTTATGTCAATGGGAGCGGGAAGGAAGAACTGCGGCTTTGTTTCAACTGGGGATGGGGTCGGATTCCATACAGAAAATGAATATCGAAATTCCGGACAAGATGGATGTTCACGGAATTTTTCCCAATATAGAAGGGCATATCTATTTGTTTTTGCAAAGTAGCGTTACTACTGAGAATGTAACCTCCATTATCCGGGAGTATGATGAAGAGTGTAATTTGGTAGGAGAATTGGATATTTCAAACGCCATAGGCGGCAAAATGGCAGTGATACAGACATTTCTTGTGGATTCGGAAGAAAACTTTTACATAAAAGGGATGGCAGAGGCCATATGTATCAGCCGGAGTGGAGAGTGTTTGTGGGAAAGCAAAGACGCTACACAAGGGATCGGGGATTCTTATGCAGCAACCATCGGAAAAGACGGAAATGTTTATATTACTTATAAAAGGGACAATATCTCTTACATGGGCCGGATTAATCCTCATGACGGGACCATTGCAGAAGAGTACCCACTTAATGGTTTACGGGAAAATGAACAGATTCTTGCAATCAGAAAAGGCACTGACAGTGACTTCCTGATTTACAGTGGAATAAGCGGAATATGGATATGGAATGTGAGTGATGAATCTGTGGAAAGTAGGAAGGTAATGTCAGAATCCGAAGTATCCGCAGGAGAGTACATTTTAATTCGCACTTTTCTTGAGGATGGCAGATTTCTTCTTATAGAAAATATCTCGGAAGGTGATGTCATTACGAAGCATCTGTTCAGATATATTCCCGCGGGAAAGTAGAGCTATGATAGTGTATGATGTCAGGAGTTGTTATGAAGAGAACAATTATTTTATTTCTTGTTTTGAGCCTTGTATTGTCAGGATGCGGACAACAG
Source organism: uncultured Lachnospiraceae bacterium (assembly GCA_945919075.1). Classification (GTDB taxonomy): domain Bacteria; phylum Bacillota; class Clostridia; order Lachnospirales; family Lachnospiraceae; genus Acetatifactor. The sequence goes on along the minus strand of CAMEIX010000008.1, from coordinate 102,197 downwards.
CAGAAGGAAAGTGGAAAGAAGAAACTTGTTCTGGCTTCCTTTGGAACCAGTCCTGAACTGGAAAATCAGGTTGCCATTTTTAATGAAGGAAATGAACGGTACAGTATTGAGATAGAACAATACAATCGATATGAAGAGGGAGATGGAATTGACAGATTACAGAAGGAAATTGTATCGGGAAGAGGACCGGATATTATTAATTTTGGCAGGGAATATATGATTACGGACATTGTGGGAAATTATACAGAGAATTTATCTCCTTATTTTCAAAAGATGGAGGAAGAGGAGGATATCTGTTTTTTCACGAATATCTTACAGGCTTTTTCTTATCAGGATAATCTTTGCGTGGTTCCTGTTGGATTTACATTACAGACATATGTGGGGAGAAGCAGTATGGTCGGAAACGGAAATCAGTGGAGCGTGGAAGACTTAATTCGCTGTTACGAAGAAAACCGGGAGAAAAAAGGGGAGGGTTTCATGATTTATCCGGGTGAAACCAAAAAAGATGTTCTGGGTTCCCTGTTAATGGGAAGCATTGAGAATTATGTTGACTGGGAAAATGGGACCTGTAGATTTGACAGTGAGGAATTTTGCAGAGTATTATCTTTCGCAGGTCAATTTCCTGATACACTCAATTTGACAGAGGATTTTTCTGCAATCCGTTCTTTTCAAAATGGGAATGCATTATTATACCCTATGGTTTTAAACTCTGTTTTCGATATTTGCAGAGCAGAGATTATTATGGGAGATCCGGTGAACTATATAGGTTATCCGGTATGTGATGAATCTTCCAATGGAAGTATTATTCAGGCTTCCGAAATGGTTTTGGCAATCAGTGGCGCAAGTCATAATAAGGAAGCAGCATGGGAGTTTATCAGTCAGCTGTTACAAACTGAGTACCAGGAAAACTTTTGCCATGGATTTCCAATTAATAAAAGTGCCTTCGAGGCACAGGTACAAAAAGCATTACACACAGAGTATGAGGATGGTCCGGACGGAGTGAAAATTCCGGTGGCGAAGGATGAGGTAAGATTTGAAGGTGAAACAGGGACGCCTATTTATCAGATTGAAGGGTCACAGGCGCAGATATTGGAACAAGTCATTGGAAAAGCAACTATTTCCTCTTCCTATGACAGTACACTACATGCCATCTTGTTGGAAGAGGCAGACGGTTATTTTAGTGGTGATAAGACTTTAGAACAAACCGTTGCAATCATGCAAAAAAGAGCAATGATATATATGAGTGAAGAAAAGAAAGATTTTTAGCAGGATATATTTTAATATAAGGAGCCCCCTGTCACATCGGACAGGGGGCTCTAACATCATTACTGGTAGAAATTGTAGCCTCTCTGTAATAGTTCAGCTCGCTGCTGCTCAATTACGTTGTAGCATTCCGGCGTCATAAAGAACTCCGCATTATGAGGACAGGAATTGGTCGTGTTCGGAAGAATTGTGGTAACGGTGCCATCCGGGTTTTCAATGATGGTTGTGGAGCCCGGTTGCAGGGATACATCTTCAATAGGAGTAAGAGTCAGTACTCCGGGTAACTTGAAAGGACAATCCGGGCAGGCAGGCAGGAGTGAATAAGCACATACATCACCATTGTAATGGACATCACAATATTCCAAAGGTTCGGTGCCTTCTGCAAAATACTCCGTATATACGCAGTTCTGTACATCACAGAGGCCTTCTATGGGCAACTTACCGGACTGGGAACATACGGCACACTGTACAATTCCTTCCGGAATTGGGAAGCCCATGTTGGGCAGGTCTTCATGAATCTGTTTCATGACTTCCCGCCACATTTTTTTTGAGAGTGCAAGTTCTTCCTTGCTTGTCATCTTGATATTATTATCGTATCCGGTCCAGGTTACCGCGGTGTAATAAGGGGTAAATCCTGCAAACCAAACGTCCTTATCATCAGAAGTGGTACCGGTCTTACCGGCAATGGTCATACCGCTGAAGGAAACCGCACCGCCGGTACCGCGTGTAACAGTGTCTTTCATAGCTTCCGTAAGGAGGAAAGCGGTGGTTTCTTTCAGTACATATCTGGATTCGGGAACGGTATGGTCAATGATTACATTTCCTTCCGAATCTAAAACTCTGGTATAGAGGGAAGGCTTATTGTAAACACCGCCATTTGCTATGGTTGCATAAGCACCGCAAAGTTCTAAGTTAGAGACACCGCCGACACCGCCTAAAGCCATGGGCTGATAACAGTCATGAACCTCATCAAGGGTGGTGAAACCAAAGTCAATCAGATAATCATAGCCAAGCTTGGGCGTAATCTGGGTCAGACATTTTACGGTAACAATATTCATGGAATGATAAATTCCCTTACGAATGTTACTTAACCCCTCGTATGCAGGGTTTTTGTACCAGTTATGAACCGGAGTTCCATCATTATAATTGAAAGGGGCATCATTAAATACCGTAGCCAGTGTCATGCCTGCGCTGTCAAGTGCAGGCGCATAAGTGGACAATACTTTGAAGGTGGAACCGGGCTGACGAAGGGAACCGGTTGCGCGGTTTAAGGTACGGTTTCCTTCCTTGACACCGCGACCTCCAATCATGGCAACCACCTGTCCGTTGCTCTGGTCAATAATCACTAAAGAAACCTGGGGCTGTGGGATTAAGGTGATATTCTCTGCAACCTCTTCATCTCCCTCGCCAATGACGGCTGCTTTGTACGTTTCGATTGCCGCATAAGCATCCTCTGTGGAGGAGAAAATCAGGTTAAATTTCTTATCCTCATTTTCATTGAACCATTTCTTCATTTTTTCTTTGCTGTAATTATGATATTCACCGGATGCATCCTTTACGGTCAAATCGTAATTTAAATACCACTTTACATTGGAAGGATAATTATCCGGATTGGAATAAACCTCATCACAGATTGCCTGAATCTTCGGATCCAGAGTGGATTCGATCCGAAGCCCGCCGCTGTACAGCATGGTAGACGCCTGGGTAGGACTGTAACCGCATTCATCAATCAGATCCTGATATACTTCTTCGGTCAGAGCATCTTCAAAATAGGAACTTACGGAATTGCTGGTAATGGCAACATTAATTTCCTGAATACGGGAGTAGACATCATCTGCAACCGCTTCATCGTATTCTTCCATGGTAATCATATTTTGCTCTAACATTTTCTTAAGGACACGAATACGTCTTTCGTTATTATTGTCCGGATGGGAGATGGGATTCCACTTAGCGGGGTTCTGTGTAATGGCAGCAATACAGGCACATTCGGAAAGGGTGAGTTCGCTTACATCCTTATTAAAGTAACGTTTGGAAGCAGCCTGCACGCCCAGAGTACTTTGACCTAAGTTAATGGTATTCATATAGCGAAGGAGAGTTTCTTCTTTGCTGAGCTTTTTGGTAAGCTCTAATGCCAGATACTGCTCCTGAAATTTTCGTTGTATTTTTTCAATCATTCCCTGTTCATTTACCCAGTTGGTAAATACGGTGTTCTTCAGAAGCTGCTGGGTAATGGTGGAAGCACCTTCTGCTCGCTTAAATCCGGATTTGATATAAGTATAGGCGGCACGAACCATACCTTTGTAGTCGATACCGTTATGCTCATAAAAACGCTCGTCCTCAATGGCGACAAAGGCATCGGCCAGATACTGCGGAATCTTATCCCTCGTCACCTGTACACGGTTTGAATTGGTGGCAACAAGCTTTCCAATCTGATTTCCTTCCCGGTCGTAAACAAAGGTGGAAAAGCCAACCGGAGCAACGTCATTGACATCGATATCCGGAGCGGAAGCAATGATACCGTTAAAGGCACCTATACCGGCGGAAACGCCGAGAATTGCGAAAGCAATACAACCGACCAGAAAGAGCTTAGCACAGGTAAACAAGATTCTATGAGTCCATCGGGGACCTTTTGATAATAGCATTTTCTGCTTTTGCAGAACGCCTCTTTTTCCATAATTCATAAAAAAGACCTCACTTTTTAAACCTATTCAGGCTATATTATACCAAAATTCATATGGCAAATAAAGGTTTTTCTTTAATATTCACAATTCTTAACAAAAAAATAATATTTTATGCTATACTGTCTAAAGCATGAGAATATTATTGGAGAGGTAAATTTGTGGGAGAGGTAAATGAGCAGAAGGTCCGTATTCTTCTGGAAGGCGGTACCGGTGAAATAGAAGAAAAAAAGTCCAGATTCATCGCCCATATTGCCAAGACAGAGAGCGAAGAAGAGGCGGTAGCCTTTATTGAAAGTATCCGGAAAAAATACTGGGATGCAAGGCACAATTGTTCTGCCATGGTGATTGGAGAACATAATGAACTGACCCGGTGCAGTGATGACGGGGAACCTTCCGGGACTGCCGGAAGACCTATGTTGGAAGTACTCACCAGGGAGAACCTTCATAATGTGACGGTTGTGGTGACCCGGTATTTTGGCGGGACTCTTCTGGGAACGGGAGGACTGGTACGGGCGTATACACAGGCAGTGAAGGAAGGACTCGAAAACTGTAAGATCGGTGTCTTAAGAAAGGGCGTGGAGCTACTTGTTGTGACCGATTACAATGACGTTGGAAAAGTCTTATATTTTCTGGAAAATAAGGGACTTAAGCCGGTGGAAAGTGAGTATACGGACAAGGTTATGCTGAAACTGGTATTTCCGGTAGAAATGCGGGAAGAAATGAGCAGGCAGTTAACGGAAATTACTTCCGGCAAGGCTAAATTAGAGGTACTTGGCGAAATTTCCTATGTTGACAAGGAAAATGATTGAGTTTAAAATAAGAAAGCTGGGGTAAGATTATAGTATCCCCCAATTTCTCTTTTGGAAAGGTGGTGGTTTTCATGAAGTCGCACAGTAAGAATACAAACGATAGCCCTCTTCCTGCCCGATGTCAGGAAACCACAATCAAAACTAAAGGAGAACTGCGATGGATGAGATCAAAGAATTACTGACGACTCGCCAGTACACAACGCTGCGCCAGAGACTGGCGGAGATGAATGAAGCGGATGTGGCATCGCTTTTGGAAGAATTGCCGGAAGAAGAGATTTTGAAGGTGTTTCGCATTTTGCCCAAAAACCTTGCAGCAGATGTTTTTTCCTATTTGGAAGTTGAAAACCAGCAGCTTATTATTACATCTATGTCTGAAAAAGATGCTGCGGGGATTATCAACAATCTGATGGCCGATGATGCAACGGACCTTTTAGAGGAAATGCCGGCCAATATCGTGAAACGCATTCTGGCCAATGCAAGCCCGGAAATGCGTCGTGACATCAACCATCTGTTAAGATACCCGGAAGATTCTGCGGGTAGTCTGATGACAGTGGAATATGTGGATTTAAAAGAAAATCTTACCGTGGAAGAGGCCATTGCCCGTATTCGGAAAGTGGGTGTGGACTCGGAAACCATTAATATCTGTTATGTATTGGATGCCCAAAGGACGTTACTTGGTACGGTTGCCTTAAGATATCTGCTCTTAAGTGATGCGGATGAGATTATTGGCGATATCATGCATGAAAATGTCATTGCCATCAATACCATGATGGATCAGGAAGAGGTAGCAAAGCAATTCAAAAAGTACGACTTTACCTCCATGCCTGTTGTAGATAATGAAAATCGTCTTGTGGGTATTATTACGGTCGATGATATCGTGGATATCATGGAAGAAGAAGCTACCGAAGATATTGAAAAGATGGCAGCTATCGTTCCTTCCGATAAGCCCTATATGAGGACGGGTATTTTTGAAACCTTCAAAAAACGTATTCCGTGGTTGCTTCTGCTTATGATTTCCGCTACCTTTACCGGCCAGATTATCGGACACTTTGAGTCGGCACTTCAGGCTTATGTGGTGCTTACCACCTTTATTCCCATGCTCATGGATACCGGCGGAAATGCGGGAGGACAGGCAAGCGTAACGATTATCCGTGGATTGTCCTTAGGAGAGATTGAGTTTCGGGATACATTCCGGGTAATCTGGAAGGAAATACGGGTTGCTTTTTTATGCGGAGTAACTTTGGCATGTGCCAATTACGTAAAACTTCTTACCATTGACAAGGTTTCGTCTGCTGTGGCACTGGTGGTATGCTGTACATTGATTGTTGCCGTTTTAGTTGCCAAGTTAATAGGATGCACACTGCCCATTCTGGCAAAGCGTATCGGATTTGACCCGGCAGTTATGGCAAGTCCTTTTATTACCACGATTGTGGATGCACTTTCGCTGATTGTGTATTTCCAGATTGCATCTGCTGTACTGAATTTGTGAGAATAGGGTGACAATATGAAGTATGATAAAAACCGGGGAATTCCCCGGTTTTTTAATATGCAAATTCATTCCGAAAACGGAGTAAAATGATTACTTGTTCTCAGTTTCCTTTAAGAAATCATATTGCGACATATAGAGATGGTAATATTCTCCCTTTTCCTGTAATAGTTCCTCATGGCTTCCCTTTTCCAGAATGTCGCCTCGGTCCACATACATGATGCAGTCGGCATTTTTTATGGTAGAAAGGCGGTGCGCAATGATAAAGGAAGTGCGGCCTTTTAAGAGTTCGTTCAATCCTTTCTGGAGAAGCAGTTCTGTTTCGGTATCAATGCTGGAGGTTGCTTCATCCAAAATGAGAATGGCAGGATTTGCAAGGAGGGCACGGGCAAAGGAGATAAGCTGGCGCTGTCCTTGGGACAGGCGGCTGCCACGTTCATTAACCTGGGTCTCATAGCCGTTTTCCAGTTCCATAATAAAGTCATGTGCACAGACGGTTTTTGCAGCACGGATGACCTCTTCGTCGCTTGCATCATGGTTGCCGTAACGGATATTGTCCATGATGGTTCCGGAGAAAATGAAGGAATCCTGCATCATAATTCCCATCTGCTTACGCAGGGAACGAAGGGTTACCTTGGAAATATCGTGTCCGTCAATGAGTATTCTGCCACAGTCTACATTATAAAAACGGCTGATCAGATTCACAATGGTGGATTTACCGGCACCGGTGGGACCTACAATGGCATAAGTATCCCCCGCATTTGCGGTAAAATTGATTTTGTGAAGAATTTCTATGCCGTCATCATAACTAAAGGACACATCCTGAAATTCCACCTTCCCTTTGATGGGAGGCATTTGGGTTGCATCTTCGGCATCTTTCACTTCCACCGGTTCGTTTATGGTTTCAAAAATACGCTCCAGATACGAAATGGCTGTCAGCAGAGAGTTATAAAAGCCTGCAAGCGTGTTAATCGGCTGCCAGAACCGGCTGATATACGCGGTAAAGGCAATCAGGACACCGATGGTCATGGTAGGGGTGGGGGCAAGAATCCACCTGACTCCCAGAACAAATATAATGGCAGTGGTGATGGTGGAAATTAAATCCACGCAGGGCCACATAATGAAATTAAATTTTACGGCTCGCATCCAGGATTTTCGGTAGTTTTTACTTAAGTCATTGAAAATACCGATATTCTCGTTTTCCCGGACGAAGGACTGGGTAACCCGGATTCCGTTGATGCTTTCGGCAATATAAGCATTTAAGTTGGATTGTTTGTTGCTCTGTATCTGCCAGGCACGACGCTGGCGCTTTTTAATAAATACAATCAGTACAGCCAGTATAGGAAGTCCGGTGATACAGATTAGGGTCAGTCTTACGTCTTCGATAAACATGAAGATGACAATAAATATCAGGTTGCAAAGGTCGGTAATGGTATTGATGATACCGTTGCTTAACAGGTCACTTAAGCTGTTTACATAGTTTACCACACGAACCTGAATTTTGCCGTGGGGTTTGTCATCAAAATAAGAAAAGGGCAGCTCCTGCAGATGCACAAAAATATCGGAACGCAGGTCATGTATAATGTTTTGTCCGACAAGGCTCATATGTTTGATTTTCATGCGGAGTGCAAAAGCCGAGTAAAAGGCTATGGCAAGTGTGAAACCGCAATACACCATAATCTGCTCCATATTCCGGGCAGGAATACAGATATCCATAATCTTTTGAAAGAATATGGGTACCAGCATGGTAAGAGCAGAGGAGGAAAGCATCATAAATACCACAAATGCCATTTGCTTTTTATAAGGAATGATGTAATTTCCCAGTCGTTTCAGCTGATTGACGTCAAAGCTGTCTTCTAATACTTCATCCACATCAAATTTATTTCTGGCCATTTCAGTTTCCTCCTTTCCCGGATTGCTTCCCATTAGTTTCCGTGGGCTTTTGTGATACACTGCGATCTTCCCGCAGAACATCTTCCGGAATTTCCCCGTATTGGTTGTGGAAGGTAGTCGCATAATAACCACCCTTTTTCAGCAACTCTGCGTGGGTTCCTTTTTCAATGATACGTCCCTTATCCATTACCAGAATCAGATCCGCATCCTTGATGGAGGAGATACGGTAGGCAATAATAAAGGTCGTACAGGTTCTTCCTATGTTTTTCAGTTGTTTCTGAATATAGTTTTCGGTTTCCATGTCCACGGCGGAGGTGGTGTCATCCAAAATCAGGATGGAAGGATTCTTGAGTAAGGCACGGGCCAGGGAAATACGTTGTTTCTGACCTCCGGAAAGCCCTACACCACGTTCCCCGACCACGGTGTCATACCCATCCGGCATCGCCATAATAAAATGATTGGCATCTGCCATTATAGCAGCTTTTTTAACATCCTCAAAAGAACAGTCCGGGCGACCGTAGGCAATGTTTCCCTCTATGGTATCAGAGAAAAGGAAGACATCCTGCATGGCCATGCCAATGTTGCTTCTCAGATTATATAAGTCCAGATTTTTAACATCTGTTCCGTCAATCAGAACCTGCCCGCTGGTGGTATCGTAGAAACGACAGAGCAGATTCATAATGGTGGATTTACCGGAACCGGTGGTGCCGATAATGCCGACGGTCTGACCGGCTTTTACGTCAAAGTTAATATCCATGACAATATCTTCGTCGTCGGCACGATAGGACACGTTTTGGAAGGAAATATCTCCCTTAAGTTTCCTGGAAATCCCTTTTTTAGGCGTTTTGATGTTTGGTTCCTCACTATAGGTAGCATAAATCTTTTCCACCGAAGTTACGAAGTTTCCGATATCATTGACCAGCCAGCCGGCCATTCTGAGCGGATTGTTTAACATCCAGAGGTAGCCGTTTACCATAACCAGATCCCCTAAGGAGATTTCTTCATTTATGACCATATATCCGCCGTAAAGCATGAGAATAATGTTCAGGGAATAGGCCAGAACTTCAAAAATCGGTACATATTTCATCCAGACATGGGAAGCATCTATACCGGCTCTGCGGAATGCGTCATTTTCTTTGTTAAATTTATCAATTTCATAATCTTCCTTGGAGAAGGCACGTACCACACGGTTACCGCTGATGTTTTCCTGAACAAATGCGTTTAAAGAGGAGAAACAGTCACGATTGCGCTTAAATGCAGGCTTTACTTCCTTGGATTGCAGATAAGTACAAAGTGCCGTGAAAGGCAGCACAATTAACATGCAGAGTGCCAGCTTCACATTTACGGTAAATATCATAACCAGGGCAATGATGAACATCAGGATATTTTCCAAAGTAAAATAGATTACATAGGCTACAAAGTGGCGGATAGCATCCATATCTCCGGTTTGACGGCTCATCAGATCTCCGGTTCGTTTCTTATTATAAAAAGCAAAGTCTTCCTGCAAAAGCTTACGGTATACCTTGTCACGCATGTCGTACAGGGTCCCCTGGGAAGCTGTTTCAAATACCAGCTGGTAGACGAAACGCAGTCCTCCCTTTACGGCAACCACGATTACCATTAAACCTACAAAAGGAAGCAGAAGATCATATTCACCCCCACGGATAACCTTGTCTACAATGAGACCGGAAATATAGGGATTTATTATATTTAAACTGGTGATGATAAAGGTCAGTATGATACCAAAGATCATCAGACCACGATATTTTTTTAGAAATGATAAGAACCACTTCATGGGTGTCATAGTTTTGCCTCCTATCCTGTGAATCTGATTTCATACTATCATCTGACCTAAAAAAGAAAATGGAATATCTTGCGTAGGTCATGTATCTTTTTGCAAAAAACCTTTGATATTTTACCCATTTGATAGTAGAATGGTAGGGATGGGAGAGAGGAGTATTTTATGTGTGAAGAATATGCGGGAATTAGGTTGGAAGAACTGAATCCTACCTTTCTCTTTACATGGAAGGGGAAACGGGTAAAAGACGAGCAAAGATATCATTGCCATGATTATCTGGAAATTGCTTTTATGATGTCCGGCAGCGGCAAATACCGGATCGACGGAAAGGTATATCCGGTAGAAGAGGGGGATCTTCTGATTTTTAATCCCGGAGTGTATCATCAGGGGCTTGTTAAGGATGTCAATACAGCCGTTACGGAATTCTTTGTGGGAGCGTCCGAAATTGCAGTCAAAGGTCTGGCGGACAATTGCCTTCCGGTTCCGAAGGATGAACCAATCATACATACTTCGGGGGATTTAAGACAGAGACTTTTCAAACTCTGCGCATCAATGGAAGCAGAAAATGAAGTGTGCCAGGAAGGCCGCTATTTTATGATGAAGGCATATCTGATGCAGATGGTAGTGCTTATTTTGCGTCATCAGATGCAGCCGGAGGAAATTCTGCCGGGTTATGCCTTTGAATCGGTCAATAAGAAATACATCGTAGAGCGCATTGTCAGTTATTTCGGAGACCATTATGCCGAGAAAATCAGTCTGGACCGCATTGCGGAAAATATGTATTTAAGCCCGTTCTATATTTCCAAAATTTTCAAAAGCGAGACCGGAGAGGCACCCATCCGTCATTTGATTAAGATACGGCTTGAGAAGGCTATGGAACTTATTAAATCCGACGGAAACTGTTCCATCAAGGAGGTTGCTTTGAAGGTAGGCTATGAAGATGCATACCATTTCAGTAAATTATTTAAAAAGTATTATGGCTTTTCACCGTCACAGGTGAGAAAGCAGGGATAAAACGGAGGTAAGTTATGCGTTACTTTTTTACGGGGAAAATTGAAAAGAAAGACAAAGGGTACATGATTCAGATTCCTTTTAATGTCTGGGAGGTTTGCAAGCAGCGCGAAGTAATCAGCGCCGACATGGTATTTGATAACAAGATTATTTCATGTGAGCTTCTGCCTTTGGAAAAGGGAAATTACGAAATTCATATGGAGGATGCGGATGTTGCCGGGGTAGACATTTCCAAGACCCATCAGATGCTTCTTCATGTCAGCGGTAGTCTCATCGAAGTGGAAAGAAACAGCCCCTACAGCTTTGAACATCCGATTCGTAAGATTGACAGTATGGAAGTAATCATTCAGCCGGAGGACGGACTCTGCGGTCAGACCTGTGTGGCCATGCTTGCCGGCGTTACCATTGCAGATGTTATCCGGGTCATGGACTGTAGGGAATGGCAGGCTACCATGGGGCGTGTGATTTCAGCCCTGAATTATTACGGCATTGACCATACTGACATCATTACTTATACGGAAGGTGCGGATTGTGTACTTCCCAAGTGCTGTATCATGATGGAGAGAATGGGACGTTACTGCCATTATCTGGTACACTATGACGGAAAATTCTATGATTCCAATTTAGGGGTTTTGGAAGAATACGATATGAGTAAATTATTAGGTTATCTGGAAATCAAATGTGAATAGCAAAAGAAAAATAAAGGGACAAGGAGAAAAGTATGGATTATCAGAACAACAATCAGACAAGTAATGAAGAAAATGGAGGACAGACCTTTCATGACCAGTATGGTGCGAATCCGGAATTTAACACAGGTGCCCGCGCAGGTCAGCCGGTGATGGACCCTTCCGCATATGAGAAATATAATACGGACAGTCAGATCAACGGACAGACCTATACACAGCCAACCTACAATCCGAATACCGTGGAACAGCCGTTTTCGCAGACCTATAATACACAAAACTTCCAGGGTTCACTGGAAATAGAGCCTAACCGGCATCTGCAGGGAATTATTGGTGCCCTCATCGGTGCCTTGATCGGTGGTGCGGCATGGATGCTGATAGGTTGTCTTGGATTTATTTCCGGATGGATTGCCATTCTGATTTTCTTCCTTGCACAGTATTTTTATACCAAGTTTAATAAGTCCCTGGATACATTTGGGGTTATTACCTGTATCATTCTGGGGCTGGTGATTATTTTCCCGGCAACCTGGGGAGTGTATTCTTTCAAGGTGGCAAAGGCACTTGACTACGAATTCTGGGATGTTGCCACCGATTTACCTTTTTATCTGAAGAGTTCGGAACTCTGGGTGAAAGGGGAGCAGTGGTCTACCTTTATGTGGGATTTGGCAAAATCCTATATATTTACCATTGTGGCAGCTCTCTGCATGATTCCAAAAGGAAGAAAATAGTAGTCTACATTTAGGTATTTTTGCATATAAAAGCAAATAGGATGTGAAATTACCACTCTACTTTTGAGTGCTAATTGTATAAACGATTAAGGAGGCAAAAAAATGAAATTAGTACCTTTAGGCGACAGAGTCGTATTAAAGCAGTTAGTAGCGGAAGAAACTACAAAATCAGGCATCGTTCTTCCGGGACAGAATAAGGAAAAGCCCCAGCAGGCAGAAGTGATTGCAGTAGGTCCCGGCGGTATGGTAGATGGAAAAGAAGTAAAAATGGAAGTGAAGGTAGGAGATCAGGTTATTTACTCCAAATATTCCGGAACCGAAGTGAAACTGGATGAAGAAGAATATATCATCGTAAAGCAGAATGATATCCTTGCAATTATCAACAACTGATTTTTATTAGTTAATTAAACTTATTTGATTTCATCTGATGATTCAATACGAATCTAAGGTTGATAAGAATGTAAAATATTGATTTATTTATTTTGGAGGCATTAAAATGGCAAAGGAAATTAAATATGGCGCAGAAGCGCGTGCAGCACTTGGCAGAGGTGTGGATCAGTTAGCAAATACCGTGAGAGTTACGCTCGGACCCAAAGGCAGAAATGTGGTTTTGGACAAATCCTTCGGCGCACCTCTTATTACCAATGATGGTGTCACTATTGCGAAAGAAATTGAATTGGAAGATGCATTTGAAAACATGGGTGCCCAGCTTGTTAAGGAAGTGGCAACCAAGACAAATGATGTGGCAGGTGATGGTACCACTACCGCAACTGTTCTGGCACAGGCAATGATTAACGCCGGTATGAAGAACTTAGAGGCAGGTGCCAATCCGATTATTTTAAGAAAGGGTATGAAGAAAGCAACTGATTGTGCAGTAGAAGCCATCGGAAATATGAGTTCCAAGGTGAACGGCAAGGAACAGATTGCCAGAGTTGCCGCTATTTCCGCAGGAGATGAGGGAGTAGGAGAACTGGTTGCAGATGCTATGGAAAAGGTTTCCGGAGACGGTGTCATTACCATTGAAGAAAGCAAAACCATGCAGACCGAGCTTGACCTTGTAGAAGGTATGCAGTTTGACCGCGGTTACATTTCTGCATATATGGCAACTGATATGGATAAGATGGAAGCAACTCTTGACAGTCCCTATATCCTGATTACTGACAAGAAGATTGCAAACATTCAGGAAATTCTTCCTTTGTTGGAGGAGATTGTACAGTCCGGTTCCAAACTTTTAATCATTGCAGAGGATGTGGAAGGGGAAGCTCTTACCACCCTGATCGTGAACAAACTTCGCGGTACCTTCAATGTAGTGGCTGTGAAGGCTCCCGGATATGGTGACAGAAGAAAAGCAATGTTAGAGGATATTGCCATTCTTACCGGCGGTCAGGTAATCAGTTCCGAACTGGGTCTGGAATTGAAAGATACCACCATGGCACAGCTTGGACATGCAAAATCTGTTAAGGTACAGAAAGAAAATACCGTTATCGTAGACGGTGATGGAAATAAGGATGCTATTAACGCACGTATTTCCCAGATTAAGATGCAGATTGAAGAGACCACTTCTGACTTCGACAGAGAAAAATTACAGGAAAGACTTGCAAAACTGGCAGGCGGCGTAGCAGTTATCCGAGTAGGTGCAGCAACCGAAACCGAAATGAAAGAAGCAAAGCTTCGTCTGGAAGACGCGCTTGCAGCAACCAGAGCAGCAGTAGAAGAAGGTATTATCAGCGGTGGCGGTTCTGCTTACATTCATGCATCCAAAGAAGTTGCAAAACTTCGTGACACTCTGGAAGGGGATGAAAAGACTGGTGCTGACATTGTTCTTAAAGCACTGGAAGCTCCTTTGTACCACATTGCAGCAAATGCAGGACTGGAAGGAAGTGTTATCGTCAACAAAGTCAGAGAATCCGAGGTTGGCATGGGATTTGATGCCCTGAAGGGTGAATATGTAGATATGGTTAAGAGCGGTATCTTAGACCCTGCAAAGGTTACCAGAAGTGCGCTTCAGAATGCAACCAGTGTGGCAAGTACCCTCCTTACAACCGAATCCGTTGTTGCAAATATCAAAGAAGAAACACCTACAATGCCCCAGGGTGGCGGCATGGGCGGTATGATGTAACTTATCCCACTTTTACTCATTGTTTGGCAATAAAATCCTGTATGCGGGGCATATTTTATGACTCCCGGGGTTTAAACCCCGCATTTTGTCATATATGCCCCGTTTTTGCTTTTTGGAGACATATTTCCTTTCTTAATAGAAAATGATGATATAAGGAAGCAATTGTGGTAGAATAGAAAGTAGTAACAGAAAAAGAGAGGATAAATATGGAAAAGGAACAATTTTCAAGAACAGCGCTTCTTATCGGTGAGGAAAATATAGAGAAACTTCATAAGACAAGGGTGGCCGTATTTGGTGTCGGTGGCGTAGGTGGTTATGTTGTAGAAGCACTTGCCAGAAGCGGCGTGGGTACGTTGGATATCATTGACAAGGATACTGTGGAACTGAGCAATTTGAACCGTCAGATTATAGCCACCCATAAATCACTGGGCAGGCCAAAAGTAGAGGTAGCCAAAGAGCGGATTTTGGACATTAATCCCGAGGCTACGGTCAATGCTTATCGGGTTTTTTATCTGCCGGAAACAGCAGACCAATTTGATTTTAAGCACTATGACTATGTAGTGGATGCCATTGATACGGTTACAGGGAAAATTGCATTGATTGAACATGCAAAATCCTGTGGTGTTCCGGTGATTAGTTCCATGGGAGCCGGCAATAAAATGGATCCTACGGCCTTTCGTGTGGCGGATATTTCCAAAACCAAGGTATGTCCGCTTGCAAAAGTTATGCGCAGGGAATTAAAGAAAAGAAATATTGAGCATGTGAAGGTGGTTTATTCGGAAGAAGAGCCAATAAAACCATCACATCCAAAGGAAAACGATGTGACTATAAATTTGGAAACGATGGATACCAATACACGTTTGGAGATGACTCCATCATCCGTGAAAGGGAAACAGGCTCCCGGCAGCAATGCTTTTGTTCCTTCGGTTGCAGGCCTGATTATTGCAGGGGAAGTGATTAAGGATTTGATATAAAGGAGGGCCGGCGCATAAACGAATGTAAAATCGTGAAGCGTCAGCCCTCTTAACATTTGCATGATATTCAAAATTATTATCAGGTGTTTATTCTGCCTCTTTGCCCACTTTTCCGCGGAGGAAGAACAGGACGATAACCATAAGCACGATGGTTATCGGAAGTGCAATCCAGGAAATGGAAAGAGCACCCACTAAGTTGCATACACCAACGATGCCATAACCAATCATACACATTACCGCGCAGAACAAAGCGTAAGGAAGCTGTGTGGATACATGGTTTACATGGTTGCAATGCGCACCGGCGCTCGCCATGATTGTAGTATCGGAGATGGGAGAGCAGTGGTCACCGCAAACAGCACCTGCCAGGCAGGAGGCAATGGAAATAACCATCATCTGGCCGGAAGGGAATACACCGAGTACAATGGGAATTAAGATTCCAAAAGTACCCCAGCTTGTACCGGTTGCAAATGCAAGAAATGCGGCAATCATAAATACCACCATGGGTAAGAAGCCCTGGAATCCGCTTGCGGAACCGGCAACAAGTTCTCCTACATATACTTTTGCACCGAGAAGGCCGGTCATACCGGAAAGAGTCCATGCCAGAGTCAGAATCAGAATAGGAGCAACCATTGCCTTGAAACCTTCCGGGATACAGTCTGCAAATTCATTAAAGGTCAGTACATCCCGTAACATATAGTAAATAAAGGTAAAGAGAAGGGTGATAAAACCACCGATTACCAGACCAACAGAAGCATCCGCATCACCAAATGCGGTGATGAAATCCACGCCGTCAAAGAAACCGCCGGTGTAAACCATACCCATGATACAGGTGAAAATCAAAACTGCTACCGGAATAATCAGGTCGGCAACGCGGGCTTTCTTGTTTCCTGCATCTTCATTGCTTTCATCATAGGCACGGTCCTTGGTGGTAAACAGATCACCGGCGATAGCATTTATTTCGTGCTTTTTCATGGGACCGAAATCCATTTTGAATACAGTCAGAATAATAATCATGGACAGGGTCAAAAACGCATACAGATTATAAGGGATGGTCTGAAGAAATACCGTAAATCCGTTGATGCCAAGTTCTTCCGGAACGGAAGAGGTGACTGCTGCTGCCCAGGAAGAAATGGGGGCAATGATGCAAATCGGAGCTGCAGTCGCATCAATGAGGTATGCCAGTTTTGCACGGGATACTTTATGACGGTCTGTTACAGGACGCATAACACTTCCCACGGTCAGACAGTTAAAATAGTCATCCACGAAAATCAGAACGCCGAGTGCCATAGTTGCAAGCTGGGCACCGACTCTTGTTTTGATATGCTTGGATGCCCAACGGCCAAATGCAGAGGACCCGCCGGCCTTGTTCATCATGGCTACCAGAATACCGAGCAGAACAAGGAAAATTAAAATACCTACATTCCAACTGTCAGCCAGCTTGTACACCATACCGCCGTCTTCGTTAAATAACATGCTGTTCATCATCTTTTCCAGATTAAAATTGGAATAGAGAAGAGCGCCGGTAATAATTCCGACAAAGAGGGAGGAGTACACTTCCTTCGTAATCAATGCAAGAATAATAGCAATAATAGGGGGTAATAAAGACCAGATGGTGGCATAGACCATACTGTCATCGGCACCGGTTCCGGGGCAGGCAATATTGTATGCCACAAGACCCAAAATGCATAGAATCAGTATAATCATGCCTAATTTCTTTGATTTCATGAGAATTGTCCTTTCTTTAAATAAAATATACTGATAAAACCTGTCTTATTTTATCAAAAAAAGGAAGAAAATGCAAACTATGAGAAGATATATATTCGCCAACGGATATAAAGTCCCTGATCCGTGTACATTCTGTAAAAAGAATAGAGAAAATCACCTACCATAATCGTTAATAAAATAATGGCAAGCGTATTACGGATGCCTAACGGAATGGTGGAAAGCAGGTTCATGATGGGGATAATTAATTTCTCCATTACTACAGTGGCAATTAACGCAAATCCAAGACTGGTGGGAAGGGATGTATACTTTGTAAGATGTAAAGGAACTGCCGTATAATTCCAATACTCAAAGTGACAAAAATGCTCCACCGTATAACCCATAAAAATTTCTCCGACGCCGATGACAAACATCATGATAATCAGATAGGTTAAAAACCGCGTGGAAGAGTCTTTCAATTTGGAATTTTTGATTTTGATATGTATGGTGGAAGGGGTTCCGAGAACAAAGTATACGGTCATGATAAAAAGACCGTAGCCTAACAAAAACGGATAATGCATACTTCTGTTGTCAATAAACCCTTTCGTAAAGAGCAACCATATGTTTTCTACAAGCCATCCGCAAAAGGAACAGATTGCCATCATCAAAACATATACGGAAAGGCTGTATTTTTTCATGGTTTCACCTCTGCTTTTCTATTCTTGTAATGTATCATCCACAGGCTCATGTGTCAATTCTTTTTATGAAGATTTAAGAATGTCCTTTCCTAAACTCTTCCCTTTAGACATATTTATGAATTGCAAAATGATACAGTATTCGGTATAATATGTAGGAAAGTGTTTTGCCTGTGGGGACTTTTTTAGACAGGTCAGAATAATTTATAAACGAAAGCGAGGAACTGATTGATGGAAAAGTACTACCAGCCGGAAGTGGAAACTGCTTCCGTAGAAGAACTGCGTAAAATGCAGAGCGAAAGACTTGTAAATCAGGTTAAAAATGTATGGGAAAATGTGCCTTTTTACAAGAATAAAATGATTGAGGCGGGACTTACCCCTGACGATATCAAATCCGTAGATGATCTTCATAAACTTCCTTTTATTACCAAGGATGACTTAAGGGATTGTTATCCTTATGGGCTTTTGGCAAGACCTCTTAAAGATTGTGTCCGCATCCAGTCTACCAGCGGTACAACCGGCAGAAGAGTAGTGGCATTTTATACCCAGCATGATATCGACCTTTGGGAAGAGTGCTGTGCAAGAGCAATTACCGCAGTCGGCGGAACCAACGAAGATGTCTGCCATGTTTCCTATGGTTACGGCCTGTTTACGGGTGGTCCCGGATTAAACGGCGGTTCCCATAAAGTGGGATGTCTGACACTTCCTATGTCCTCCGGTAATACCGACCGTCAGATTCAGTTTATGACAGATCTTGGTTCTACTATTTTGTGCTGTACCCCTTCTTATGCAGCATATCTTGGTGAAAGCATTCAGGAAAGAGGCCTGCGCGACAAAATCAAACTCAAAGCCGGCATTTTCGGAGCAGAAGCATGGACCGAAGAAATGCGCCATGATATCGAAGAAAAACTTGGCATTAAGGCTTATGATATTTATGGACTTACGGAGATTTCAGGCCCGGGTGTTTCTTTTGAATGTTCCGAGCAGACCGGTATGCATGTAAACGAAGATCATTTCATTCCGGAAATTATCAATCCCAAGACAGGGGAAGTCCTTCCAGAAGGTGAAAAGGGAGAATTGGTATTCACCAGCATTACCAAAGAGGCATTCCCTCTTCTGCGTTACAGAACCCGTGATATCTGCGTACTTTCCAGAAAGAAATGTTCCTGCGGAAGAACCCTCATCAAGATGGCGAAGCCTATGGGAAGAAGCGATGATATGCTGATTGTCAAAGGAGTTAACGTATTCCCGTCCCAGATTGAAACCGTTCTTCTTAATAAGGGATATCCTGCAAACTATCAGATTATCGTGGATCGTGTAAACTACAGCGATACCATCGAAGTGCAGGTGGAAATGACTCCCGAAATGTTCTCTGATGACATGAAGGTGGTTTCCGCAAAGGAAAAAGAACTGGTTGATGCACTCAAAGCAATGTTAGGTATCTATGCAAAGGTTACTCTGGTGGCACCTAAGACTATCGCAAGAAGTGAAGGCAAGGCCGTCAGAGTTATTGATAAGCGTAACTTATACAAATAAAAAGGACAGGGGGATTACATATGGCAGTGAAACAGATTTCTGTATTTATTGAAAACAAAGCAGGAAGTTTAGCAAAACTTACCGAGGTATTATCCGCAAATAACATCAATATGCGCGCATTATCCGTAGCAGAATCCGAGGATTTCGGTATTATCCGACTGATTGTGGACAATGTTTACGATACCGTTACGGTATTGAAGGATGAAGGCTATGTCAGCTCCGTAAAAGATGTTCTTGCAGTAGCACTTACCGATGAACCCGGAAGTTTAAGCAAGGTATTGGCGGTTCTCGGGGAGAACAATATCAATATTGATTATATGTATGCATTTACAGCAAATAAGCCGGGCACAGCGAACATGATTGTTCGCGTGGAGGACAATAAAAAAGCCGGCGATGTGCTGAAGGCCAATGGCATTTCGGAAATTGGGGAAGAAGACCTGACCAAAATGTAACAGGGCATGAAATATGATTTACGAGAGGATAGTTTATGAAACAGTTAATGTTAGGAAACAAAGCCTTTGCAAGAGGCTTGTATGAGGCAGGATGCAGCGTTGTATCCAGCTATCCCGGAACTCCCAGTACGGAAGTGACGGAAGAGGCCGCTAAATACGATGAAATCTACTGTGAATGGGCACCCAATGAAAAAGTAGCCATGGAGGTTGCTTTTGGTGCGTGCCTTGCGGGAAAACGTAGTTTTTGCGGTATGAAGCATGTGGGATTGAATGTGGCAGCAGACCCGTTATTTACCTGTTCCTATACAGGTGTAAATGCCGGTCTTGTCATTTGTGTGGCAGATGACCCCGGGATGCATTCTTCCCAGAATGAGCAGGATTCCCGTCACCATGCGATTGCTTCCAAGGTTCCCATGCTTGAACCCTCTGATTCCGGCGAGGCCTACGAATTTGCCAAGAAGGCCTTTGAAATTTCGGAAGAATATGATACTCCGGTTATTATAAAAATGTGCACCAGAGTGGCTCATTCCCAGAGTATTGTGGAACCCGGAGAAAGAGTGCTTCCACCGGTGAAGCCCTATGAAAAGAACATTGCCAAGTATGTCATGATGCCCGGTAATGCCATTCGTCGCCACCCCTTTGTGGAAGAACGTACGCGTAAGCTGATTGCACTGGCTGAAAACTGTGAATTTAACCGGGTGGAAATGGGAGATACCAAACTGGGCATTATTACTTCTTCCACAAGTTATCAGTATGCGAAGGAGGTTTTCGGAGACAAAGCAAGTATCTTAAAACTTGGTATGATCAATCCGCTTCCTGAGAAACTGATTCTGGATTTTGCAGAAAAAGTAGAAAAACTGATTATCATTGAGGAACTGGATCCTATCATAGAGAATCATTGCAAGGCTTTAGGCCTTACCGTTACCGGCAAAGATGTATTTCCTCTCGAAGGCGAATACAGCCAGAATCTGATTGCGGGAAAATTAGGTGTGGAAATTCCGAAAGTAAGCAAAATGGAGGAGACTCTGCCGGGAAGACCTCCGGTGATGTGTGCCGGTTGTCCGCACAGAGGATTGTTCTTTACACTGGCAAAGAATAAATGCACGGTTCTCGGTGATATCGGATGTTATACGCTTGGTGCGGTGGCTCCCCTTTCCGCAATGGAAATGACACTTTGTATGGGAGCATCCATCAGTTCCATTCATGGATTTAATAAAGCCCTGGGAGAAGAAGGCGAGGGAAAAACCGTAGCGGTTATCGGGGATTCCACCTTTATGCATTCCGGTATGACCGGACTTGCAAATATTGCTTACAACCAGAGCAATTCCACGGTTATTATTTTGGATAACTCCATTACCGGTATGACGGGACATCAGCAGAATCCCACAACCGGATATAACATCAAAGGAGATCCGGCAGGAAAGATTGATTTGGAAGCTTTGTGCAGAGCCATGGGCTTTAACCGCGTAAGAGTGGTAGATCCTTATGACCTTACCGAATGCGATACTGTAATTAAGGAAGAACTTGCTGCAAAAGAGCCTTCCGTCATCATCAGCCGTCGTCCCTGCGCCCTTCTGAAATATGTAAAACACAACAAACCTTTAAAGGTTGCCTGTGATAAATGTGTGGGCTGCAAAGCATGTATGCGGCTTGGCTGTCCTGCTATCAGCATGAAGGATGGAAAAGCAGTGATTGATGAAACTCTTTGCGTAGGCTGCGGCGTATGCGAGCAGATGTGCAAATTCGGTGCACTGAAAGGCCAGGAGGTATAAGCAGATGACAAAGAATATTATGATTGTCGGTGTTGGCGGACAGGGTTCCCTTCTTGCCAGCAAGTTATTGGGATACCTTCTTTTGAATGAAGGCTATGATGTAAAGGTTTCCGAAGTGCATGGCATGAGCCAGCGAGGCGGCAGCGTGGTAACCTATGTAAGATTCGGAGAAAAGGTATACTCCCCGATTATTGATAAGGGAGAAGCAGATGTAATTGTTTCCTTCGAATTGCTAGAAGCGGCAAGATATCTGGAGTATTTAAGGCCCGATGGCAAGATTGTTACCAATACCCAGCAGATTGACCCCATGCCTGTTATTACAGGGGCCATGAGTTATCCGGAGGACCTGGTAAAGAAAATGCAGGAGAAGGGTGCCCAGGTGGATGCCATGGATTGCCTTTCCTTAGCAAATGAAGCCGGATCTGCAAAGGCAGTGAATCTGGTACTTATGGGCAGATTATCCAAGTATTTTGATATTCCTGTGGAAAAATGGCAGAATGCAATTGAAAAGTGCGTTCCGGCCAAATTCCTGGAATTAAACAAGAAAGCCTTCCTTTTGGGAAGAGAGTATTAATAAGAGTAGGGGAGCAATCATCATTGCTCCCCTAAATTTTAAAGGCTCAACAGGTTTTTCGCATTTTCGAAGAACAGTTGGGCCTGTTCTTTTTCGGAAAGACCGATGGACTTAAAACGCTCCAGATACGCGGTCTGATCCTGCCAGGGAGAATCGGTTGCAAAGAGAATTTTATCCATACCATGCTTATGGGATATACGAAGAAAATCTTCGTCAGAGAGGGTGCAGGTACTGTACTTATGAGGAGCAGCACCGGGATAAGGTATAATAGGGCCAATACTGAAGGCGGTATCCAGCCAAAGAGGGGCACCTGCAAGGTTTGCTTCAAATTCATCCCAAAGTCCCCAGTTTCCCATGTGTGCCAGTACCAGTCTTAAAGGGGCAACGTCACTTAGCACATTTTCAATCTGCCGGACAGAAGTGAAATTGTGGTGATAAATACCGATGTCGATACCGGCATGGGTTAACACAATCATATCGAACTCGTTTGCAGCAGAAAGAATCCGCTTATAACGAATATCATCAAAATCTACATTCTGATATGCCGGGTGTATTTTAATACCCTTTACGCCGGCATCCTTTAATCTTTTTAATTCCTTCTTATAATCCGCAAAATCAGGGTGCATGCCACCAAAAGGAATGATGCCGTTTTGGGTTAACTCTTCCATACCGGCAATGATTTTATCGTTGATGGAACAGGTCTGCTCCATAGTGGTTGCAACAGGGAGAGTAACACTATGTGTGACACCGGACTTTTGCATGGAACGGATAAGACCGCCAAGAGTACCGTCGGTAAAGGGCATGGTGCAGGATTTCCCCGCTAACTTTGGCAATACCTTGGGTGCTACGGTATCCGGAAAATAATGGGTATGAAAATCGATAATCATGGAATTCACCTCTTCATTTCTTAAAATGGATAAGATATTTCCCATCCAATAATCCATCATAGGACAGTATTCTAAAAATAGCAATAAAAATGTGAAGTTTTCTACCATACTTCAGAGTCCCGCATTTGTTGACTTTTGCTCCTTTCTATGATACCCTTTAACAGTGTATACTTTAATGGATAGACGCGTAAAAGCGACAAAGTATGTAAAGAAAGTCATTACCAGAAAAATAAAGAAATCAGAAGGAAAAGGGGATAAAAAATGCCGGTTACAGATTTACTTGAGAGAAACCACAAACTTTATGGGGATGAGGTTGCTTTGGTGGAACTAAATCCTACCATGCAGGAGACCAGAAAAAAGACATGGAAGGAATATGATCTGGTACAGCAGACAAGCGCACAGCCTTACCGCAGAGAAATTACATGGAGTGTTTTTGACGAAAAAGCAAACCGTGTTGCCAATATGTTAATGGAGAGGGGAGTACAGAAGGGGGACCGTGTAGCCATTTTGATGTTCAACTGTCTGGAATGGCTGCCCATTTATTTCGGAATCCTGAAAACGGGTGCCATCGCAGTACCCTTTAACTTCCGTTTTGACGCAAAAGAAATTCAGTATTGCGCGGATCTTGCAGAAGTACAGGTATTGTTCTTCGGTCCGGAATTTATCGGTCGTATTGAATCCATTGAACCGGAACTTTCCAAAGGCCGTCTTCTGATTTATGTGGGGGATGCATGCCCTACCTTTGCGGAAAGTTATCGGGAACTGGTAGCGGACTGTTCCAGCAGACCGCCCCTTGTCATGTTGGAAGACGAGGATGATGCTGCAATTTATTTTTCCTCCGGAACCACGGGATTTCCCAAAGCCATTCTGCATAATCATGAGAGTCTGCTTCAGGCAGCGCAGATGGAGCAGAAGCATCACCTGACCGGAAGAGAGGATACCTTCCTTTGTATTCCGCCCCTGTATCACACAGGAGCAAAATTCCACTGGATGGGAAGTCTGTGTGCCGGCAGCAAGGCCGTTTTATTAAAGGGCGCAACTCCTGAAATAATTCTGGATGCGATTTCCAAAGAGCATTGTACCATTGTATGGCTTTTAGTTCCCTGGGCACAGGATATTTTGGAAGCCCTCGATAGCGGAAAACTGAAACTGGAAGATTACGAGCTTAGTCAGTGGAGACTGATGCACATTGGTGCACAGCCTGTTCCGCCTTCTCTTATCAAACATTGGAAAGAATATTTCCCTAATCATTTATACGATACCAATTACGGACTTTCCGAATCCACCGGACCGGGCTGCGTACACCTTGGCGTGGAAAATATTCATAAAGTAGGAGCAATCGGGGTTCCCGGCTATCGCTGGCAGTGCAAGATTGTGGATCCCGAAGGGAAAGAAGTGGCAAGAGGTGATGTAGGAGAACTTTGTGTAAAGGGCCCCGGTGTCATGACCTGCTATTACAATGATCCCAAGGCAACTGCGGAGACCCTGATTGACGGTTGGCTTCATACCGGAGATATGGCAATGCAGGATGAAGACGGCTTCTATTTCCTGGTAGACCGCAAGAAGGATGTCATCGTAAGCGGCGGTGAAAACATTTACCCCGTACAGATTGAAAACTTCCTTGCTGCTTATGATAAAATTAAGGATGTTGCCGTTATCGGTCTTCCTGACAAGCGTCTCGGGGAGATTACCGGTGCTATCATTTCCATCAAAGACGGCATGACCTGTACGGAAGAAGAAATTGAAAAATACTGTGAGGAACTTCCCCGTTACAAACGTCCCAAAAAGATTATTTTTGCAGAGGTTCCGAGAAATGCAACGGGTAAAATCGAAAAGCCGGCGCTTCGTAAAAAATATGGTGCGGATCATCTGGTAGAACAGCAGAACAGAGGCTAAGTTATGAAGTATTGTTATGAATGTGGAAATAAAATGGCGGATGAAGACCTGTTTTGTATGGCCTGTGGTGCCAGACAGGAAGTGCCTAAGCCGGAAGTGACTCCGAGCCCGGCCATTCCGCCAAAACCGCAATCCATCCCCCAGACACAGCCTCAGGCCCAACAGCCGGTGCAGTACCGGCAACCCATACAGCCCAATCCTCAGACACAGACCGCCAAGAAAAAGAGTGGTGTGATGACTGCGATACTCATTATTCTTTTCGTCCTGATTATCGCAATTATTGGAGCCTTAATTTTCTTGATTATGAATCGAGATAAGGATTCCGGTGCGGGAAATAACAGGAAAAATGATGAAAAAATCATGGAAGATGGGGAGGAAGAAACGTCCGAAGATATAGATGGAGAAAGTCTGCCCCGGGAAACAGGCGAAGGTGGTACCGTCAAACAAGATCCCCAAGATGAAAACAACGGCACAGAAGCGGTAAGTGGCCCTACTTACCAGGAGATTGTAAGGAATTACTATGATGCAGCCAATATGGACCATGCAGATTTTGTTGCCCTCTATGGTGCAGGGGATGAATATCTGAATGTCGCTGCTCTGGACGGGATAATCTTAAGCGGCGGTGAACTGGTTTATACCATGTGCGACAGCAATAATGACGGTAAGGAAGAACTTCTGATAGCCCAGCGCTATGAGGATGGTGGAGTGAAACAGGTTGCTGTATATATCATGGAAGAGGATAAGGTGGTAAGAGCGGATAAAGAGGCGGATTCTGTAAATTTTGCCGATGTGAAATGGACAAGACTGGTGAAAATCAAAACGGACGCAGGTACCGCGGAAAGCGAAAGTATTGCGGATATCCCGTCAGCAGAACCGGATTATATTTTGCCGGAAAGCAGTACCAGACTACTTACGTTCGCAGATCTGGAAGGTCTGGATGCGGAGCAGTGCCGGATTGCCCGAAATGAAATCTATGCACGTCATGGCAGAAAATTTAAGGATGAAGCACTTCAGGCATATTTCAATTCAAAATCCTGGTATAACGGATACATTGAACCGGCAGATTTTACAGATACTATGTTATCGGATATTGAAAATAAGAATAAGGATCTGATTGTAAAATATGAGGAGGCACAGGGATTTCGATGAAAAGTAAGAGAGTGCTTCCCATAGTATTGTGTCTTTTCCTGTTTCTTATGTCAGGCTGTGGAAAGGCGGAAACAGCCATAAACGGCGAAAGTCAAAGCCAGACAGAGGAAAGCATGGAAACTGCCGTAACCACGGAAGACACCGGAAAAGCGGAGGATGCCGGAAACACGGAAGATACCATAGCCATGGAAGAGAGTAAAACAGGAGACGGAGCTCATGAGCCTGCCATGGTGCGAACTACGGATAAAGTAAATGTCAGAACGAAGCCTTCCACCGACTCGGAGATTTATAAGACCATAAATAACGGAACGAAACTGAACAGACTCTATGATTACGGTGAGTGGAGCCTGGTGGAAGTGGATGAGGGACAGTATTTTATTGCCAGTCAATATCTGCGGGAAATTACCAGTCGGGAGAACGGTTATCTGATTGTGATTGATGCAGGGCATCAGGCAAAGGGTAATAGTGAGAAGGAACCGATTGGTCCCGGTGCAACCGAAATCAAAAAAAAGGTGAGTTCCGGAACTTCCGGGGTAGCCACCGGAAAGGCAGAATATGTTTTGAATTTGGAGGTAGCCTTAAAACTCCAGACGGAATTGGAGGAGCGGGGCTATCAGGTAATTATGGTACGTACCACCCATGATGTGGATATCAGTAACAGCGAAAGAGCAGCCGTTGCAAATGATAATAATGCGGATGCATTTATTCGAATCCATGCAAACGGTTCTGAGAACTCTTCCGTAACGGGAGCCATGACAATTTGTCAGTCTTCCACAAATCCGTACAATGGTGGTTTGTATAAAGAAAGTAAGGCATTATCCGTTGCCATTTTAGATGAAATTGAAAAAGCAACGGGATGCAATAAGAAAAAAGTCTGGGAGACCGACACCATGAGCGGTATCAACTGGGCTATGGTGCCGACTACCATTGTGGAAATGGGATATATGACGAATCCGGAGGAGGACAAATTGTTGTCTGATGAGGATTATCAGAACAAAATGGTACAGGGCATCGCGAACGGTCTGGATCTTTATTTTTCAGAACGGGAAGTAAATTAACAAGGGATAAGGAGTAACTTATGGACAACAAAAATTTCAAACCCTATGTTCCGGCAGATAAAATCACGCCGGAATTTACGGTAACCAGCGTAATAATGGGTATTCTGTTAGCCGTTATTTTCGGTGCGGCAAACGCTTATCTGGGCCTGCGTGTGGGAATGACGGTATCTGCATCCATTCCGGCAGCAGTTATTTCCATGGCAGTAATCCGTGTCATTATGCGGAAAGATTCCATTCTGGAGAGTAATATGGTACAAACCATCGGCTCTGCAGGAGAATCTTTGGCAGCCGGTGCCATTTTTACATTACCGGTGTTATTTCTCTGGGCAAAAGAGGGCGTTATGGAGAGCCCCAGTCTTGTAGAAATTGCAGTAATTGCCCTCTGCGGCGGTATTTTGGGGGTACTCTTTATGGTACCTCTTCGGAATGCTTTAATTGTTCAGGAGCATGGCGTACTTCCCTACCCGGAAGGGACTGCCTGCGCAGAAGTACTTCTTGCAGGAGAAGAAGGCGGTTCCAGTGCAAAGTCAGTTTTTGCAGGTATGGGTATTGCAGCACTTTTTAAATTTCTGGTGGATGGTCTTAAGGTGGTGACAGGTGTGGTTACCATACCGGTAAAGGCACTTAAGACAGAATTTTCCGCAGAAGTATATCCTGCACTTGTTGGCGTGGGTTATATCTGTGGACCCAGAATTGCCTCCTATATGTTTGCAGGCGGTCTCATCGGCTGGTTTGTATTGATTCCTGCCATCGTGACTTTTGGCGGAGAAGCCGTTCTGTACCCCGGTACGGTTACCATTGCCGAAATGTATGCAAACGGTGGTGCAGGCGCAATCTGGAGCGGTTACATCCGTTACATTGGTGCAGGTGCCGTTGCGGCAGGCGGTATTATCAGCCTGATTAAGACCCTGCCTTTGATTGTACGTACTTTCCGTGATGCTGTGAAGGGCATGAAGGGAAGTAATTCCACAGGGAAACTTCGTACCGAACAGGATTTAAGCATGAAACTTATCTGTATCGGTGTTATTATAATGATTCTGGTACTCTGGGCTCTTCCTCAGATTCCGGTTACCCTTCTTGGGGCTGTCATCATCGTAGTATTCGGGTTCTTCTTTGCAACCGTATCTTCCAGAATGGTGGGACTTGTTGGAAGCAGTAACAACCCGGTTTCCGGTATGGCAATTGCAACCTTGCTCATAGCAACCGCATTACTTAAGGTTACCGGTGATACCGGTGCGCACGGTATGCAGGGGGCCATTGCAATCGGTTCCATTATCTGTATTATTGCGGCAATGGCAGGAGATACCTCACAGGATTTAAAGACCGGTTATATTCTCGGTGCAACGCCGAAAAAGCAGCAGATCGGGGAACTGGTCGGTACCATCATTTCCGCTCTTACCATCGGCGGCGTTTTAATTCTGTTAGATCAGGCATGGGGATTCGGCAGTGAGCAGATTTCCGCACCCCAGGCAACTCTGATGAAGATGATTATTGAAGGCGTTATGGGTGGAAACCTGCCCTGGGCCCTAGTATTTATTGGTGCTTTTATTTCCATTGCATTTGAAGTGGTTGGAATTTCCGCACTTCCCGTAGCAATCGGTCTGTATCTGCCTCTGGAACTTAGTTCCACCATTATGCTTGGCGGTCTGGCCCGTCTTTTCCTGGATAAGAGGAAAGAGAAGAAGGGCATCAAAGAAAAGAATGCAGATGCCAGCGACGGTATCTTATTCTGCTCCGGTATGATTGCAGGAGAAGGTCTTGTGGGAATTCTGCTTGCGATTCTTGCAGTACTTGGGATAGATACGGCACTTAATCTTTCCGGCATCATTGACACCGGCTGGATTGGAGGCGTTGTGCTTCTTGGCATTATGGTAGCAATGGTGGTTTATGTATCAAGGGATAAGAGGAATGAAAAGTAACGCTAAGGAACAGGACAAAAACTATTTAGATTATATTCCGGTTCCGGGAAAGCAGGTCCGCTATGAGATTTCAGAGGGCAAAGTTACCATATATCAGGAGAACAGAGGAATGTTTAACTGCATTTTTCAGGTTCTCCTGAAAAAACCTAAAGTTTCCCAGATTCATTTAGATGAAATGGGAAATTTTATTTGGCCTCTTATGGACGGAAAGAGAAGTATTTTTGACATTGCCGAACAGGTAAAGGAGCAATTTGGAGAAAAAGCGGAACCGTTATATCCCAGACTTGTGAAATATTTTCAGATGTTAAAGGATTACGGATTCATTGAATTTCGTAATTAGGAAGACAGGTAACGAAAGAAGAGAGTTAGAGGATAAACAATGGCCGACCAGTATATTTTTGATGCATTTATTTCCTATAGGCATGTAGAACCCGACAGTTACGTTGCAAAAAGAATTCATAAGTTGTTGGAAAACTATAAATTGCCGGGAAATGCAAAAAGAAAATTAAAAAAAGAATATGGGAAAGCGTGCAAGACAAAAATTACAAGGGTATTTCGTGATGAAGAGGAGTTACCCTTATCCGCCAGTTTAAACGATACCATTCTGGAAGCAATCAAGGGGTCGGAATGGCTTATTGTCATCTGTTCTCCCAGATTAAAAGAGTCCGTGTGGTGTCAAAGAGAGATTGACAGCTTTATTGCAATGCATGGGCAGGAGCACGTATTGGCTGTTTTGGTGGAAGGAGAACCGAGCGAGTCCTTTCCTGAACAAATTTTGCATCGTAAACAGACTTATGTGGATGCGAGAGGGCAGTATTTTACAGTTGAGGAAGCTGTGGAACCTTTGGCTGCGGATGTCAGAGGAAAAAATCATTCTGAAATGAACAGGAAAATGACGAATGAGATTCTACGCCTTTTAGCACCCATGTTTGCACTGTCTTTTGATGATTTAAAACAAAGACATCGGGAAAAAGCTATTAAGAGGACGATTGGCATTAGTACAGCTGTAGTAACCGCCTCTTTTTTATTTGGTGGATATTGTATTTATAACAATATTCAAATCGCGAAAAAGAATATAGAACTTGTTAGAAAACAAGAGGATATATGCTATAATCTGGCACTGTTCTTTGCCATGGATTCCGAAGATAATTTTAATAAGGATCTAAGAAAACAGGCCGTACAAAATGCGTATACGGCGCTTACTGATTATGAAGAGTTTAAAATGCCTTATACGGATGAGGCAAGACTGGCACTTGCGAACAGTCTGGATATTTACAAAAGCTATTTAAGTTATGTACCCAAGCATGAATTATTTACTTATGGAAGAATTGAACATATCTATAGTTCCCCTCTTTTGAACCAGGTAGTAGTGGATGATGAAATCGGTCAGTTTGTGTTTTGGAATGCTTTTGAAAATATCGTTATAAAAGAAATGTATTATGACTACAACGAAGAAGTAGATGAAGAACACAAGGCATGCTTAAATGATTATGGTATATTTGTTTGTGTGAATGGGCAAAATACCGAGTTTTATAATGTGATAACAGGGGCGCTTCTATATCAGACGGACGAGTTTCTGACGAAACAGCTCTACTCTTTTGATGATTATGTTTTGATTATGGAAAGCCAAAACTTGTATTTGCTTCAGAATATGGATTCCTTTAATCCTGACGATTGGGAAGTTTTATTAGATGGTAATTATTTATACGGAACCATTGATAAAGTATTTGATGCCTCAAAGAACATGGTTATTTTCAGCACGAAAGAAGAAAAGGGTCCTACAAAAGTTAATTTCTTAAATATGAAAACCAACAACCAACATTATCTGACGATAGAAAGTGGTACCGTTATTGATGCAAAATATCATAACGAAAGAATTTATACTCTGATAGAGGATTTTGATGATACAAAGGATGAGGTAAAGAATCTGGGGATTCATATCAGCTGTTATGAATGGGATGGAGCTGCCTGGAGCAGGGTGTGGCTTTCTGAATTTCATGACTGGAATGGACGGGAAATAGATTTTATGGTAAACCCGGAAACCGGAAAAGAATACATATATGCATTAACGGATTATTCCTATATTCTTCTGGATTCGAATACGGGAGAGGAATTACGGTATATTCCGTTCGGAAGGAAGATGGTAGGAAAAGAGAAGTTAAGTGATGGCATTTGCTGTTATTTAGAGAATGGGTCAGAGTTTTGCATTAAAGTGCAAGAGGATGGCTGGTATGAGGAATATGATAGCCTATTCGAATATCGCGGTGACACAATCAGCGACATGGTAACCTTTCAGAACTTAAGAAATAGAGATAATGGGCTTTTGGTCATTCCTTATAGCAGTAATAAAACCGTATTCTACGGAGAAACCGGACCAAGACAGATGGAAAAGGTAAAGGATTGCCCGGCTGATATTGAGGTAGAGTATTATATGTATTATGAAGCACAGGATAAAGCATATGAAATGGGCCTGTCCGGCAGTGCCATGATTTATAGTTTGATGTTTGAACCTTCCGGCCGGTATGTGTTTGTAACTTATTATGATGACTATGTCGAGGTCTTTGAACAGGATACCTTAGAGAGTGTTGACATATGGAAAGCAGAACATGAATCCGCCTGCGCTTATTATTATGGAGAGGATACGGAAGGAAATTTCATTATCGGAAATGAAAGGGATGGGTATATTGTCAGTCCTGACGGAGGTTTAATCGGAAAGGTTCCCTATTTATGTGGTTATGACAGCCGGAATAATTTACTGATATTAGCCGGAAATACGGATGGAGAATATGACGCGATTCCCTGTTACACACTAAATGATTTACTGCGTATTGCTGAGGAATATCTGAATTTGAAGGAGAGTAAATAAGTTTCGGTAAAGGAAACAGTGATTCCTTTCATAATTAAATATATCTTAAGTTTTCCCTAAAAGAAAATTCCTTCTGACCTGTTATCATGGGATATCATGGCGAAAGGAATTTTTTTATGGGACGAAAAGGTAAACGCAGACGAATAAGAAGGTTTTTCATCATAGGCCTGCCGATTCTCTTTCTTGGCATGGCTGCATTCTGGTTCTTCCGGGATCCGGGAAGATTTAAGAGAATGATTCATGTAATGGAGGTACGAAACCGGAAGGCACAATGTGAGAAGGAGATCGAAGAAACTCTGGGAGAAGGAGAGATTCCGCAGAGTCTTTTAGATCTGGCCCGGCGTAATCCGGAAGCAGAAGAGTTTGTAAATAATTATACAAAAAATATCGGCAGAAAACCGGATTTCGACCTGTCCTGGGAGGTGAAAGAGGGCGAAATACCCTTATTCTTACAGTGGGATGAGCGATGGGGATATGAAAGCTACGGGGATGATTACCTTGCCGTCACCGGGTGCGGACCGACCTGTCTGTCCATGGTGTATGTGGGACTGACGGGAGACACCGGATACAGTCCCTACGAAATGGCAAAGTTGGCCGAAAAGAAGGGATTTTATGTGGAAGGCGCAGGCTCCTCCTGGGAAATGATGACGGAGCTTGGAGAAAAACTGGGTCTGGATGTGAAGGAACCGGTATTTGATGAAGAACATATTTTGAAGGCACTTCAAAACGGGCATCCCATTATCTGCATTATGAGAAAGGGGGATTTTACAGACGGAGGACACTTTATCGTTCTGACCGGAGTGGCGGAAAATGGGGAAATCATGGTCAATGACCCGAACAGCATTATCAACAGTGAAAAAACCTGGGATCTAGAAAAACTGATGAAACAAATGCGTAATTTGTGGGAATACTCCTATACATAAGATACAAATTTTGGAAATTTTACTCTTACATTAGAAAAACTTATGTGTTATAATAGTACTAAAGTAACAGAGACGTAATCTGGAAATGTATATTGTAAATTAAGTGTGCCGAAATGGAGTGTAAAATGTTTGAGATTGGTGACAAAGTAGTATCCATGTCAAATGGAATTTGCTGTATTACAGGGGTTGTAGAGATGGACATGTCCGGGAATGGGATGAAAAAGTATTATACCCTGGTACCCGAAAGCGATCATGGTACCAAACTGTTTATTCCTGTGGAAAGTGCGGCGGAAAGAATCCGTAAGACTATGGATAAGACGGAAGCCATGAATATGCTGGATCACATCCGGGATATGGGAAAACTGGTTATTGAAAATGAAAAAGACCGTGAGAAAAAGTATAAGGAAGCACTGAGAAGCAGTGATCCCGCCATGCTGGCAGCCGCCCTTAAGAGTATTTATTACCGCAGAAAGCAACGGGAAGCAGAGGGAAAGAAAAGTACGGTGGTGGATGACAAGTATTACAAGCTTACGGTTCACAAATTACATTCCGAACTGGCTTATGCACTTGGATGCAGTGAGTCCGATATCATGGGCATGATTCACGAAAGAATCGATTAATATAATAAGGAGGAACCTGAATGGAAAAGCTCTTTAAACTGAAACAAAATGGTACCACAGTCCGGACAGAAGTGGTTGCCGGTATTACCACCTTCATGACCATGGCTTACATTTTGGCGGTTAATCCGTCCATCCTGTCTGCTTCCGGAATGGACCCGAATGCTATTTTAATTGCAACTGCGCTGGCATCCTTTGTCGGGTGTATGGCAATGGCACTGCTCGCCAATTATCCTTTTGCATTGGCCCCGGGACTTGGGCTTAATGCATTTTTTGCGTATACGGTCTGCGGAACCATGGGATACAGTTGGAAATTTGCGTTATTTGCAGTATTTATCGAAGGCCTTATTTTTATTGTCTTGTCCCTCACCAATGTGCGGGAAGCCATCTTTAATGCAATTCCCCTGCAGCTTAAGAAAGGGGTATCCGTAGGTATCGGCCTTTTCTGTGCATTCATAGGACTGCAGAATGCCAAAATCGTTGTAGGTGGAGCAACTCTGGTTACTCTTGTAGATTTCCGTGAGAATTTCAATACCGTAGGGATTGGAGCTCTTCTTGCCCTCATCGGCCTTATGATTATTGCCATTTTGTATGTAAAGAAGGTCAAGGGTGCCATGCTCATTGGCATTATTGCAACCTGGATTTTAGGTATTATCTGTCAGTTTACCGGTTTGTATGTAGTAAATCCGGAAGCAGGATGCTATTCTTTGATTCCTTCCTGGTCAAGTTTTGATATTGGGGCAATCGGAAAGACCGTGGGACAGTGCTTTGACAGTGCGGTATTTGCGGATTTTAAAGTAGTGGATTTCATTGTGATTATGTTATCCTTCCTTTTTGTAGATATGTTTGATACTCTGGGAACCCTGATTGGTGTTGCCAATAAAGCAAATATGTTAGATAAGGACGGAAAACTTCCCCGTATCAAGGAAGCACTCCTTGCGGATGCTATCGCAACCAGTGCCGGTGCGGTTCTTGGTACCTCCACCACTACCACATTTGTAGAAAGTTCTTCCGGTGTGGCAGAAGGTGGCAGAACCGGTCTTGCCAGTGTGGTCACCGGTTTCTTGTTCTTAGTATCTTTGGTACTTGCCCCGGTATTTACCACCATACCCAGCTTTGCAACCGCGCCTGCACTCATTTTTGTGGGCTTCCTTATGATCAGCGCAGTGGTGGATATCAACTTCACCGACTTGACAGAAGCTGTTCCTGCATACCTTTGCTTACTTACTATGCCTCTTACCTACAGCATTTCCGAAGGTATTGCAATCGGTGTTATTTCCTATGTTGTCATCAATCTGATTTCCGGTAAAGCAAAGAAAATCAGACCCCTTATGTATATTCTGGCGGTACTCTTTGTTTTGAAATATATTCTCTTATAAATGTAAGGTGTTAAAAAATGATTACATGCAGAGATGTTATGAATCTGAAATTGGACGGAATGGAGCTTTTAGCCGGAGAAGAAGGTCTGGATCGTATGGTCTCCTGGACTTACCTTTGTCAGACGAAACCCTATGTTGACCACATGAACCGGGGGAATTTTGCTTTGGTAGTGGTGGATGACATAAGATTTAATCTGGAGGAAGCTTATTTAACCATGTTAGAATTAAGTGATCTGGGGATTTCCGCTTATGCCATTTCCATTGTAAATGACAGGGAGCCGGTACCGCAGAAGTTTCTGGACAAGGCAAATGAGTTAAAACTTCCTTTCTTTTACGTCCGGTGGGAGGGAGCTTCTTTTGTAGATATTGACCAAAGTATCGGATGTCTTCTCCTGGAAAGTGAGACGCAGGGCAAGAGAACTGGGGATTATCTGTATAATCTTTTGTTTGGCTATGATATCAATGAAAAGTATATTGAAAAGATATCCGGGCAGTTTGGACTGGACTTTTCCACCCCTCACAGAGTGGGTATCATTGTGGTGGACAGAAAGTATGGTGTGAATCTGGAACAGGACGAACACATCTACGAATACTATGCCAATACATTGAACCGGGAAGTTCTTTCCATGGAGGGAAAACCATTATTTATGCGCTTCTTAAATAAGTTTGTTCTCCTCTTCGAGGCCACTACGGAAAAGAAGACGGAGCATGAACTGGAGCGTATTTTAAGAGATATTGACAGCCGTGCTCCCTTTAAGGGCTGTATCAGAAGTACCTGTATTCTGGGAGGAAGCTATACCAATCCGGGGGACTATGGCAAGAGTTATCAGGAAGCCAAGAGCCTGATACCGAAGAAGGATATCCTGCCGAATCCGAAGCAGAAAAAGGTATTGAGTGCCAGTGCAATGGGAATTTACAAATTCATGTTTAACAGCGGTAACCAGACAGAAATCATGAATTACTGCGAGGACAAACTGAGAAAACTGGAAGAATATGACCATGCGAACGGTACCTTCCTTCAGGAAACTTTAGTAGCATACTATATGAATGGCTTTAATATCAGCAAGGCGGCGGAGGCGCTTTTTATTCACAGAAACTCCCTTCAGTACCGTCTGTCCAAAATTGAAGACCTCTTGCATATTGAACTGGATGATTATATGGAATACCTGGATCTGGTAAATTGTATTCTGGTCAAACGGCTCATGTTCACCTAATAATTGTGCATAATGAAAAATATCACTGTGCATCTTGCACATTGTAAATGCTTTGGAAAAAGAATAAAATTACTTCAACAAAGCAAAGGCGCTATGGAAACAAAAGTTTCGGTAGCGTCTTTTTTTTGCGACGTTCACACAAAAAAGGAGGACAAAATTATGAAAAAATTATCACTGAAAAGAAAACTGGCACTGGCTGTACTTTCCGTTACCATGGCAGCAACGGCATTTACCGGATGCGGCAAAAAGGAATCAAGTGAGAAAAAGGTTTTGAGAGTAGGTATGGAATGTGCATATGCACCTTTTAACTGGACACAGGATGCGCCGACTACACCGGACGGAACAGCAGCAGTCAAAATTGATGGTTCCGATTTCTACGCATACGGATATGATGTGGCAGTAGCACAGAAGATTGCAGACCAGCTGGGTTACGATTTGGAGATACATAAAGTGGAATGGTCCTCAATCGGTATTTCCATGGATGCCGGGGATTATGACTGTATCATTGCCGGTATGGGCCGTACCTCAGAAAGAGAAAAAGCATATTCCTTTACGGAGCCCTATTACTACAGAGATAACTGTATCGTTGTAAAAAAAGGCAGCGCTTATGAAAACGTGAAGGGGCTTTCCGAACTTAAGGGTACCGGATGCAGACTTACCACACAGCTTGGAACCGGTTGGATTCCCCTTCTGGATCAGGTAGATGGTGCGGTTACCGGTACTAATTACGAAACCACTTCCGAGTGTTTCATGGCAATTATGAATGATGTGGCTGATGTCTGCATCGTGGATCTGCCTACCGCAAAGTCCGCAGCACTTACTAACGAAGGTCTTGTGATTATTGAACTGGATCCTTCTGATACCTTTACCGGAGATGATGAAATGGTAAATGTATGTATTGCAACCAGAAAAGATGACACAGAACTTCGGGATGCCATTCAGGGCGCTATGGACGCAATCGGCTGGAATGATAAGGCTGCAATGGATGAACTGATGAACAAAGTACTGACACAGCAGCCGGCAGCAAACTAATACAGAAACATATTTGCGAAGCATAAATGTGAGCAATATCGGGAAAGGATGCATATGGGAATTTTACTGACTGCGGGAGAGACCCCGACAAGTTCCCTGGGATGGACGGTATTTCTGGCACGGAAATATTCCAAAATGTTCCTGCAGGGAACCCTGATTACACTATATATAGCAATCATCGGTACCATAATAGGCTTTGTGCTGGGTTACATAATCGGTCTGATTCAGGATGGTAAAATCAATGCCGGTGATCATCTGTTAAAAAAGATTCTGCTTAGAGTTGTGAAAGCGATTGCGGCTGTCTATGTGGAGGTTTTCCGTGACACCCCCATGATCGTGCAGGCCATGATTATTTATTATGGCTTAAAGACGGCAGGTATTTCCCTGTCGCCGAGTGTAGCCGGTATCCTGTGTACCGTACTTAACACAGGAGCATACATGGCAGAGACCGTAAGAGGCGGCATCGGCTCTATTGAAATTGGACAGAGGGAAGGCGCCTGGGCAATGGGAATGTCACCATTCAAGACCATGCTTTACATTGTGCTTCCGCAGGCCTTTAAAAATATTATTCCCGAAATGGCGAACACCTTCCTTACCAATCTGAAGATGACCTCTGTGTTAAACGTGATTGCCGTACAGGAATTGTTTATGGCAGCTAAAACAGTAGGTGGAAACTATTATAAATATTTTGAATCCTATCTGGTCATAGCAGCAATTTACTTTGTTCTATGTTTTGTATTCAACCGTATCTTTATCTACCTCGAAAAGAGGATTAAGGGCAAAAATGATTATGCCCTGGCGGTAGAATTTATGGAAGATAAGCAGTAGGAGGTAGCGCATATGAGTGAAGCAATTATTTCCATTGAAGACCTCAGCAAATCCTTTGGGGACCATCAGGTATTAAGAAAAATTGATATTGAGGTAAAGCCGGGTGAGGTTATCTGCATTGTAGGGTCATCCGGCTCCGGTAAATCCACTCTTTTACGCTGCATCAATAAACTGGAGAGACAGACCAGCGGAAAGATTATGTATCATGGGAAAGAAATCCGTGATGTACAGCGGGAGATTAATGAATACCGTTCCAAGGTGGGTATGGTGTTCCAGTCCTTCAACCTGTTTAATAATCTGACGGTATTGGAAAATTGCATGCTTTGTACCAGAAAGGTACTTCATCTGTCCAAATCGGAGGCCTATGACCGGGCGATTCAGCACTTAAAGGAGGTTGGCATGGCACCTTATATCCATGCCAAACCCTCCATGCTGTCCGGTGGACAAAAGCAAAGAGTGGCAATTGCCAGAAGCCTTTGTATGAATCCGGAGGTGTTACTTTTTGATGAACCGACTTCCGCACTGGACCCCGAAATGGTTGGCGAAGTTTTGAAGGTTATGAAGGATCTGGCAACCACGGGACTTACCATGATTATTGTGACCCATGAGATGGCTTTTGCCAGAGATGTGTCTACAAGAACCATTTTTATGGATCAGGGTTATGTGGCAGAAGATGCCCCACCCGCAGAGTTATTTACAAATCCTAAGAATCCCCGGACCAAGGAATTTTTGAAACGGTATCTGGCGGGATAAAACGGAAGGAAAGGTTTGGTAAAAAGTATGGATAATTTTGTGGTTACATTTGCCAGAGGTTTTGGTACCGGCGGTAAGGAAATTGCATCAAAACTGGCAGCAGATCTTGGGATTCATTGTTATGAAAACCGTATCCTGACCCTGGCCAGCCAGATGAGTGGTCTGGATGAAAAAATATTTCAGGAAGTAAATGAGAAGATGAGAATCTCCGGTTTTTCCAGCTTCCTAAAGGGATTGCCCAGGGCAAAAAGCTATATTGCACGGAATGAGAAATTTAAATCCGATGATAAACTGTTTGAGTTTCAAAGTCAGATTATCAATAATCTGGCAGACACGGAATCCTGCGTTATTGTGGGAAAGTGTGCCGATTATGTCCTTAGGGGAAGACCCAATGTAGTCAGTGTGTACATTGAAGCACCCAGAAGTTTCTGTGTGCAGCGGACCATAGAACATATGGGTGTAACAGAGGAAGTGGCGAATAAAACCATTGAACAGACCGATAAATTCCGGGCGGATTATTATAAGTATTATACCCATGGCAATTATTGGACCAATCCCGTGAACTATGATATGACGTTAAACAGTGAAAAAGTAGGTATTGAGGAATGCGTAAAGGTTATTGAACATTATCTGGTTATTAAAGGGCTCATTACACCCGATCGAATCCCCAAAAATAAGTGATTTCAAAATAAATGTGACAGGAACAGTCAGGAGGAAGACTATTATGAAATTAAAAGATACGGGGCTTACGAAACAGGATATTAAAGACAAAGTAAGCAAATATATGATTGAAACTTATGAGCGTTTTGATTTTCTGGCAGAAACGGCAGAAGGGATGTATTTGTATGATGAGGAAGGTACACCTTATCTGGATTTCTATGCAGGAATTGCCGTCAATAATGCCGGTAACCGAAATCCCAAGGTAGTAGCTGCGGTTCACGACCAGGTGGATGACGTCATGCATACCTTTAACTATCCCTATACCATTCCCCAGGCGCTGCTTGCAGAAAAAGTCTGCACGACACTCGGTATGGACAAAATCTTTTATCAGAACTCCGGTACCGAGGCAAATGAGGCCATGATAAAGATGGCAAGAAAGTATGGTATTGAGACATATGGTCCCAATAAATACCACATTGTAACCGCTAAAATGGGATTCCATGGAAGAACCTTCGGGGCCATGTCTGCAACCGGTCAGCCGGGAAACGGATGTCAGGTAGGTTTCGGTCCCATGACCTATGGTTTTTCTTATGCACCCTATAATGACCTTGAGGCTTTTAAAAACGCCTGTACCGAAAATACCATTGCCATTATGATTGAACCCGTACAGGGTGAGGGTGGCGTACATCCGGCAACTATGGAATTTATGAAAGGACTGCGGGAATTTTGTGATGAAAAGGGCATGTTACTCCTTTTGGATGAGGTACAGACCGGATGGTGCAGAACCGGTGCTGTTATGTCCTATATGAATTACGGCGTGAAACCGGATATCGTGTCCATGGCAAAAGGCTTGGGCGGTGGTATGCCAATCGGGGCTATTTGTGCAACCAATGAGGTAGCTAAGGCATTTTCGGCCGGTTCCCATGGAACTACCTTTGGCGGACATCCCGTATCCTGCGCTGCAGCATTGGCAGAAGTAGGAGAACTTTTGGATCGGGATCTTGCCGGAAATGCAAAGAAAATGGGAGATTATTTTTGTGAGAAATTAAATACCCTGCCCCATATCAAGGAAGTCAGACATCAGGGACTTTTGGTAGGTGTGGAATTTGATGACAGCATTAGTGGCGTGGATGTAAAACATGGATGTCTGGACAGAAAACTGCTTATTACGGCAATCGGAGCCCATGTCATTCGTATGGTACCGCCCCTTATTGTGTCAGAGAAAGAATGTGACAAGGCATTCGAAATTATTAAGGAAACCGTTCTTTCCTTAAGCAAATAAATTTTGACCGGAGGATAGTCATGAGGCAATATACTTTTTCCATTCCACAGAAAATTATGGTGGGCTGTGGTGTTTTTTCAAAACTTTCGGAAGCGGCAAAAGAGCTTGGCGGAAAGCATGCTTTTCTGATTTCCGGTCCCAGTCTGTACCGGCACGGGGTGGTAGACCGCGCAATTACCAATCTGGAAGAAGCCGGTATCAAGGCAGATTATTTTACCGATATAGAGGAAAACCCCTCTGTGGAGACTGTAGATAAAGCGACAAAAGCATACCGGGAGTCGGGTGCAGATTTTATTGTTGCATTGGGCGGTGGTTCGCCCATGGATGTAGCAAAAGCAGTGGCTGTAGTGGCAAAATACGGAGGAAGTATAACGGAATATGAAGGGGCCCATAAAGTGCCCGGAAAAATTATTCCTATGATAGCCATTCCCACCACAGCAGGAACGGGTTCGGAAGTGACCGCTTTTTCCGTAATTACCGACCATGAAAGAAATTACAAACTGACCGTGTTCAGTTACGACCTTTTACCGGATTATGCGATTCTGGACCCGGAACTGATTACTACGGTGCCGGCATTTGTTGCAGCTGCATGCGGTATGGATGCATTTATTCATGCCGAGGAAGCATACGTTTCTCTGGCAGCCACACCTTTTTCAGAGGCAATGAGTGAAAAGGCCATGGAATTAATCGGTTCTTCAATCCGGCGTTATGTGGCGAACAGGAACGATATAGAAGCGGCGGAGAATATGTTGACCGGATCTTTGTTTGCCGGGATTGCCTTTTCCTATGCAAGGCTGGGAAATGTGCATGCCATGAGTCATCCTGTCAGTGCTTATTTCAACGTGGCCCATGGTGTGGCAAATGCATCACTTCTTCCTGAAATTGTCCGCTACAATGCACTTACAGATTGTGGCAAATATCTGAAAATTTACAATGCTATCAGCCCCATAAAGAAGACGTCGGACAATTTTACTCCTCTTATGTTAGTCGATGCAATCCGGGAGCTGCTTGCAGATATCGGAATTCCGGAAAATGTTACCGAAGCCGTCCGCACGGTGAAAGGTAGGGAAAATACTACAGAAGAGGAACTGATGAAGTTCATAGAACCCATGGCAGAGGATGCTTGCAAGAGCGGAAATATAGCGGTTAATCCCAGAAGTTCCTCCATAGAGGATATTAAAGAATTGTATAAAAGAGCTATTGCTCTGAATATGTAAAATGGAAAGCCATAACAGTGTTTTGCTGTTATGGCTTCTCATTGCTACATCTCTAAAATAGGGCTCAGACTATATAATATCCGGCGAAGCATGCGGGAACGGTTACCTTTCCATCCGAGACAAGGATATTGCCGCCGAAAGAATAAATCATTTCTTTTGGAACATAATTACATGCAAAGGATACTTCCCGGTCAGACGGATTTAAGATAACCAGAATCTTTTCTTCTTCATCACTTCTAAGGTATACAAAAGGATACGTATTTTCTTTTGCATATACAAATTGGATTTCTCCCCGGTTTTGTAAGGCTTTATGGTTTTTACGAATGCTTATGAGGCGTTTGATTTCCTGATAAAGAGAGTTTTCGTCGGCCATCTGGGATTCCACGGTGGGACGGTCATCTCTTTCGTCCAAGGGAATATACAGCTTTTCTGCCGGGGCAGTGCTGAATCCGGCATTGGGGGAATGGTCCCATTGCATGGGGGACCGGGAACCGGTTCTTCCGTAGCCACCTTCTACCGAGGTGAGTCCTTCCACATAGCGCATACCGATTTCGTCACCATAATAAATAAAAGGAGCACCCGGCATGGAGAGGAGAAAAGCAAATGCAATCTTTAAATTATCGCCCTTGATATTGCGGGCAAGGCGATCCATATCATGATTTCCGGAAGGAATACAGATAAGCCCTTTCCTGCCTGCTTTTTCATAATTCTCTATATATTTATCCACAAACTTTGAAACATCCCCTTTTTCGTTGGAAGCAAAATAAGGGTTTTCACAACGGAAGAGGTCATTATAGTGGGAGGGACCGAAATGAAGCAGAAAATCCATATGAAAGCCGCCCTCTAAGGATTTATCCGGCTCTCCCCATTCGGATATCATGGCAGCGTCAGGAAATTCTTTGTCTAAAAATTCCCGCACATTCTGCCAGAGACGAATGGTTCCTTTGCTGTCCGGGTCATGTTTCACCAAAGAACCGGCCATATCTACGCGAAAACCGTCACAGCCCATAGTAAGCCAGAAACGCATGATGTTTTTTAATTCTTCTAAAGTTGCCAGAGGACCTGCATCTTCCATGGACTGCTGCCATTTCTTCTCAGGATCGGGTTCATAAAAGCCATAATTCAATGCCGGCTGGTGCGAAAAGAAGTTTACGGCACAGGAACCGTCACGGTCGGAAATACCGCGGATGCAACCCATTCCCCGGGGCTCTTCCCAAATAGAATCCGTCCAGACATAGCGGTCGGTGAATGCATTTTTGGCTGCTTTCATGGATTCCTTGAACCATGGATGTTCCACGGAGGTATGCCCGGGAACCAGGTCCAAAAGGATGTGCATGTCACGTTTATGTACTTCTTCAAAAAGTTGTTTTAAGTCATCATTGGTTCCGTAGCGGGGAGCAGCCAGATAATAGTCGGAAACATCATATCCGGCATCCCCAAAGGGAGAGGCAAAGCAGGGATTCATCCAGATGGCATTGCAGCCAAGCTCCTTTATATAATCCAGTTTTTCCATAATTCCCTTAAAATCGCCAATACCATCCCCATTGGTATCATAAAAGGACTGGGGATAAATTTCATAGAAGATGGCCTCATCGAGCCACTTAGGTTGTTTATTCGTCATATATTCCGTCTCCTTTTTTGTAAGATTCTTCGCGGTACATTCATTATAATCCATTTTTTCTCCCATGCCTACGTGAAAAAGATGAAAATAGTAAAAAAGACAGCCTTAACAGCAATACATGGTCCACATCGATAGGTGAGAGACCAAGTTACCCGAATTTTTTGTGAGGCATTAGACGACAAACGCTTTTATCGTCGTCGATGCCTCGCAAATAAAACTGATGGGAAACGAGGGTAACGAACCGTGATGTGGAACGTATTGCTGATATGGCTTTCTATAGGTAAATAGTTATATGATATATAAAACATATGTATTTTACATATACTATGCATTGTGTTAATGTATACCTGTTCGGTGATGAGATGATTGAAATCCCGAAGACACGAAATGCGAAGCGAAGGAGTCCGTTATGAAAAAAGATTACAGTAAACTGGGAAAACTTTTTAAGACCATGTTTGTGTTAAGTGCCTGTACCTTTGGCGGCGGTTTTGTAATTGTTTCCCTTATGAAAAAGAAATTTGTGGATGAATTGAAATGGTTTGAAGAGGATGAAATGTTGGATGTGACTGCCATTACCCAGTCCTCACCGGGACCGCTTCCGGTAAATGCATCCGTTATCATCGGATACAGGATGGCCGGAATCGTAGGATCCTTAACGGCTATACTGGGAACCATTCTTCCTCCCATGATTATTATTTCCGTCATATCCCTGTTTTATGAACAGTTTCGCACCAACCCCTATATTTCCGTAGCACTCCAGGTTATGAGAGCCGGTGTGGCAGCCGTCATATTTGATGTGGTAATCAACCTGGCAGGGAATGTACTAAAAACCAGAAGATTTTTATATATTGCCATGATGATTATTGCATTCGTTGCAACCTATATTTTAGATGTCAGTGCCATGATCGTGATTTTGTCCTGTCTGGGAATTGGTTTAATCGACTTGGTTTTAGCTGGCAAAAAGAAAGGCAGGGTGGTATAAATGATATTATTGAAATTATTTTTTGCATTCATTCAAGTAGGATTATTCAGCGTGGGAGGCGGATACGCCGCCATTCCACTAATTCAGGAACAAATCGTAAATATTTACGGGTTAATGACATTGGAAGAATTTTCAGACCTGATTACCGTGGCAGAGATGACACCGGGACCAATCTCCATTAATTCTGCCACCTTTGTGGGAATGAGATTAGCGGGAGTTCCGGGGGTTCT
The DNA here is from genome assembly GCA_945919075.1 of uncultured Lachnospiraceae bacterium. Classification (GTDB taxonomy): domain Bacteria; phylum Bacillota; class Clostridia; order Lachnospirales; family Lachnospiraceae; genus Acetatifactor. The sequence goes on along the minus strand of CAMEIX010000008.1, from coordinate 57,509 downwards.
AATCTGTTCCATCGGCTGTATTATTCCATCCTTCTGCATCTGCCTGATTTTAGCACATTTTTATTATAAATACCGCAGTGTAAACGGTGTGCAGGTAGTTCTCGGAGCCATGAGACCGGCGGTGGTTGCCCTGATAGCATCCGCAGGTGCCTCCATTCTTGTTCTGGGACTGTTTCAGACAGAACTTAAGGAAGTGGTGCTTAGTAATATCAGAGTAGTAGAGCTTGGAATTTTTGCCGTGGCACTCTTTTTACTGCGAAAATTCAAGATGAATGCCATCACCATTATTCTTGGCAGTGGTGTAGTGGGAACCATTATTTATACCCTTATGGGAGCAGTGTAGGTTAGGAGGAAAACATGACAATCCGACATTTGAAAATTTTTACCACAGTGGCAGACGAGGGCAGTATGAGTATGGCAGCAAAGAAAATGCATATTTCGCAGCCCTCCGTAAGTCAGGCAGTTTCGGAATTGGAGAAATACTACGGAGTAAAATTGTTTGAAAGACTTTCACAAAAAATATATCTGACAAAGGAAGGGGAGCTTATGCTCTCTTTTTCCCGTCATATTCTGGATTCCTTTCATCAGATGGAGGAAGCAATCGGGCAGGCGAAAAAGAAGACCAGTCTTCGTATCGGGTGCAGTGTATCCGTCGGGACCTGCCTGATTAACGATATTCTGGATGAGGCAGAGGAACGAATGCCGGATTGCGAAATCCGGGTAGTGGTTGCCAATTCTTCCGCCATTGAAAAGGCGGTTCTTTGTAATGAAGTAGATTTGGGAATTGTAGAAGGCATCATTGAGAGTAAGGATCTTACTACCACACCGGTATGCAGGGATGAACTGGTGGTAGTATGCGGCAAAAATCATCCGCTTGCCGGAGAGAAAAGAGTAACCTTGGAAAAGTTAAGGGGCCAAAACTACATAAGCAGGGAAAGCGGAAGTACCGAAAGAAATCAGATAGAAAGAATCTTCGAAGAGTATGGACTGCAGCTTAATAAGACATTTTACAGTACCAATACCGAAGCTATCAAAAATGCAGTCATAAGGGGAAGAGGCATTGCCGTCTTTTCCAAGAGAGTAATCGAAAAGGAGTGTGACGAAGGGATCATGGTGATTTTACCTATAGAGGGAATCACCGTTACACGAAATATTCATATGGTAATACATAAGAACAAATATGTATCAGAAGGTATTAGAATGATAAAAGAAATACTGTCCGGCTTTCAATCATAGATTCAGCCACTAGACATCTTACAGCCATTTTACTTTCAGACCGGTTAATTAATACCAAATTTTGGACGATAAAAGTTAAGAAACCGAAAAGGAGATATTATCTGTATGATGGAAAGCATATTTCAATTTGTGCTGAATCATTTTCGAATTATAGAGCTGATTGTATTCTGGTATCCGATTATCATGGGATTGCTTTGGATTGTCGGGGGTGTGATTTATTATTTTCGCATAGAAAGGAAAGATCCCCTGCCGCTTCCATCCACGCCCATGGTTTCGGTACTGGTACCGGCATTCAATGAATCAGCTAATCTTTTGGAAGTGGTAAAGAGGCTCAACGAAATGAACTATCCAAACTATGAAATCCTGATTATCAATGATGGAAGTTCGGATGATACAGCCCTTTACGCCAAAGCACTGGCAGAAAAATATGATAGGGTAAGATGTATTGACCTTCAGGAAAACTGTGGAAAGGCCAATGCATTATATTTGGGCTTTATGGCATCCAAAGGGGAATATCTGGTATGTGTGGATGGAGATTCCTATCTGGATAAAGACTGTATCCGTTATATGATGGCTCATTTCTTAAATGAAAATAACGGAGAAAGAGTGGGAGCCGTCACCGGCAACCCCAGGGTGCGCAATCGCAGTTCTCTTTTTGCCAAAATACAATTGTGTGAGTATGCAAGCATTATTTCCCTGATAAAGAGAACACAACGAATCTGGGGAAAAATGATGACAGTATCCGGTGTAGTGGTAGCCTATCGCAAGCAGGCCTTGTTGGACTGTGGACTTTGGGACAGGGACATGGTCACGGAGGATATAGCAGTGACCTGGAAACTGGAACGAAATTTCTGGGATATCCGGTATGAACCCAACGCACTTTGCTGGATGTTAGTGCCGGAAACTCTGAAAGGACTAATCAAACAGAGAAAAAGGTGGGCACAGGGAGGACAGGAAGTTATGTTCCGCCATGCCGGAATCTTTCGAAGCTGGAGACGCCGGCGCATGTACCCGGTGTATTTCGAACAGGTCATGTCGCTAATCTGGGTTCTGTTATGGTTACTGCTTACGATTACCGAGATTTTCAAGCTTTGCTACAATATAGGAAGTTATATGCCTTATCTGTGGAAGTCACAGTTCCTTTCCGTAATCTGCATGGTGCAGTTTGTGGTGGCACTTTGTCTGGAACGGCGATACGATAAGGGAATATTCAAATACATGATATCTGCGGCCTGGTACCCGGTCATATACTGGGTGATAAACGGATTGGTGGCTCTTATGGCATTACCGGGAACCCTGATGAGGAAAAGGAAAAAACTTGCCACCTGGAAGAGCCCGGACAGAGGAATTGATACCTCCTCGGATGACCTCACTATTTGTGAGGTAAGTGATGGCGATGAAACCACCGTAACCATTCACCTGCCGGATGAGGATACTTCAGGAGAGGAATCAGAAAAGAAAGAGAGAGATATTATTGACGGGAAACAGGTCTGGTGGAAGAAAATCTTGGAGGTTATCCTGTCCGGTCTCGCATGGGCTTTCATTCTGGTTTACTTCTTCTATGTTATTTACGGCTTTACATGTCTGGCAATGGGAAAGACACCGTTTACATTCTGGATTTATACAGTGGAGATGCTTCAGGAGACAAAACATTTGCTCTTTATAACATTTATAATCCTCTTAGTAGAGGTTGTGGTAATGTTGTTCTGGAAGGAATACAACCGCTTGAAATTTGGCTCCCTTCGCCGGCGTACCTTTAAACCGGATGCCACTGTAGAACAGATGGCAGAGTTTCTGGAAATTCCAAAGGAGGCTCTTAATACCATGCGTTCCCAGAAAATCATTGTTCTGCCGCAGAATATTATAAGCAAGAATTTTAAGGCGGAAAGAAAAGAACTTCTGGGTGAGAAAATAAAGAAAGAGGAAGAAAATATACATACTCCTGAGGAAGATTGAGGAAGAAAAGAATGGTTTATGAATTGAAGGATACCCAAAAAGCAGAACCGATATTTGCAGGATGGGAAGAAACCCTGATTTACTCCTGTGTCCAGCAGGTAATGGGAAAGATATTTGTAACCGATTTGGAGCATCCAAGATCGGCCTGTGCATTTGTTGGCTGCTTTGCCTTTTATGCAGGGGAAGTAAACGAAGAATTAGTAAGGAACAAACCGGACGGCTTTGTTATTATGACCCCGCAAAATGAAGAATGGGCAGAAATGATCGAAAAATGCTACCCGGATGCCAAGAAAGTTACAAGATATGCCATCAGGAAAGACACCAGGTTCGATGTAAATAAACTGCAGGATATGGTGAAAATGCTTCCCGAGGGATATGAACTGAAACCGATAGATGATAGGCTTTACGATAAATGTCTGGAAAGTCCGGCAACGGCAGATTTTGTTTCATCCTTTGAAAGTAAAGATAAGTATCTGGAATATGGAAGGGGAATGGTAATCCTAAAAGATGGAGAAATTGTGGCAGGTGCTTCTTCGTATACCCGGTATAAAGAAGGAATTGAGATAGAGGTGGATACGGTGGAGGCGGAGAGAAGAAAGCATCTGGCAACCGTAGCATGCTCCGCTCTGATACTGAACTGTCTTAAAGAAGGTCTGTATCCAAGCTGGGATGCACAGAACAAAAAATCGGTGCACCTGGCAGAAAAACTGGGCTATGAATATTGGCATGATTATGTGGCATATGAGGTTGTATAAGGAAAATGGTTAAATAGCACTTCGGTGGCGGATCAGAAAGGTCGCTGCCGGGGTGCTGTTTTTGTTTTGGTCGGAAGAAATCCATGGAAAAGGTTAAAGCGTTAAGCCGTGGAACTGAAGGTTATCCTCATGGCTGTAAGTTCATAGTGTTATTAGTATTTTAGTTTTTTATGAGGGCAGAAAATGTAGAATTTTGTTGAAAGTGAAAAGATTTATGATATAATTATTATAAAATGTAATGACTACTATAAAATACAAGGATGTATTCTCTGATACATCTAAAGAGAACCTTGTTATGATACCTCTGAAGATGGTGTATATCCCAGTTCAGAAGAGTGAGAATTAATATGTGAGGGAGAGGCAAATGTTAAAAAAAGTAAAGTTTAAAGGTGGTTTCTTTTCTGAAGAATCCGAGTTAGAATTATTTATGCACGAAGACAGAATATCAATTCTTTACGGGAAAAATGGTTCCGGAAAGAGTACAATTTCTAAGGCGGTGCGTAAGTCGAAAGGGGATACTGTTGATGATATAGTCCAAGCCACATTATATGATCAAGAAGACTCTGTTTTCACGGACACTCAGTGTATTCACGTGTTTAATGAAGATTATGTTAATTCTCGTGTGAAGATTCGAGATGACGGGCTAAATACAATCGTTCTTTTGGGCGAGTTAGGTAATCTTGAAGATAAGATAATGGATTTGCAACTCAGAATTGAGGCGGAATCCAAAAGAAATACAGAACTTAAAACTGCTTCTGACGAATTTAAAGACAGAGATAACAAAAAATCTCCAAGTTATTGTAGATTTCAGATTAACCACGGATTGTCTGGGGACGGACATTGGGCTGAACGCGAAAAGATTATTAATGATGGTAAGCGCAATGCTGGGGTTACGGATAAAGTAATCGATTCTATTATTGCATTACATCCTGCCGATTCACTGGCAGATTTGAGAAAGCGTTATGAAGAGACTCTTCAATTATTAAGGCAAGTAAGGGAAAATGAAGCTGCTCAGATTAGAAGTACTGTGAAATTGAATGTTCCATATGATGAGAAGATATTACAAAATCTTCTTACACAGAAGGTCGAAAGCCCGGTACTGTCAGATCGAGAGCAATCTCTTCTGCAGCTCATCGATGATGGAAAATTAGATCAAATCAATGAAATGAAGTTAGTATTTTCGAAAGAAAAAACAAAGAAATGTCCCTTTTGTCTTCAGGAAATCTCGGATCAGGGGAAACGAGATTTGATTGGTAGTATAGAGAAAGTACTATCGAAAGAAGTGGATATTCATGAGGAAAATCTCAAAAAATGCATTATACAGGAAGTAAACGTTGATTTTTCCGGCATGGATGTCTTGAACTCGCCCAATTATATAAAATGCAAAGATGTAGTGGAAAAAATCAATAAGGAGATTTTTAGGATACAAGAAATTATCCTTAAAAAGATCAACCATCCATATACACCTATTACAGATTTTGAGAGCGACTTGATTGATAAAATTGAACAATATGAGTTGGTTAGGACTAAGCTTCAGCAAGAAATCGAAACTTACAATAATGCTGTTAAAAGAATTGGAACGCTGAAAAGAAATCTCACTGCTGATAATGCAGCTATTGCACATTATGAGGTTTCCAGAGATATAGAGTTATGGCAGCAAGCCTTGGAGAATCAGAAGAAAGCTGATGAAGAATTAGATAAATCCAATGAGAAAATCAAAGATCTTAATGATGAACTGAATAACTTGAAATCTCGGAAGAAAAACATAAAAATTGCGGTTAACTTGATTAATAAGAGTCTCCGATATGTGTTTTTTTCAAAGGATAGACTGGAAATCAAGGTTGAGGATGATAAGTATGTATTGTATGCACATGGAAAAGCAGTAAAGCCCAATAATGTATCTGTTGGTGAAAGAAACATTATTGCATTATGCTATTTTTTTACGGAATTAATTATGAATCAGGAGGCGAAAGACGGTTATTCTAAAAAACTTATTCTTGTTATTGATGACCCTGTATCAAGTTTTGATTTTGAAAACAAAGTGGGAATTATGTCATTGCTGAAAACAAAGGTATCCGATATTATTAAAGCTAATTCTGAAAGCCAAATTCTGCTAATGACACATGATCTTCAGTGTTTATATGATCTTCAAAAAATAGGAGATGAGGTTCACGACGAATATAAAAGAGAAAGTGACGGACAAAAGAAAGTTACATACACTTGTCGAGAATTGAAAAACAAAGAGATTATTCCATTTAGTCTTACGAAGCGAAACGAATATTCTGAGATTTTGAAGACTGTTTATGATTATGCATGTGGTGAAGATGAGAATGACGATCTGATAGTTGGAAACTCAATGAGACGGGCGTTAGAGGCATTCTCGACATTTGTATATAAAAAGGGAATAGCAGATATTTCCTGTGATGATATAATCTTGCAGCAGATTGGAGACAAAGATTTTATTGATTACTTCAAGAATCTAATGTACAGGCTTGTACTTAACGGCGATAGTCATATGTTAGAGAGAACCAATAGTCTAGAAGATATGGATTATTTAGTTTTTTTAAGCGACAACGAGCGACGAAGAACCGCACAGGAAGTAATTTGTTTCATTTATTTGTTAAACAAGCAACATGTTTTGGCGCACCTGGAAGGAAAGAAAGACATTGAAGTAAACATTCAGAAGTGGTGCTCAGACATAAAAAGTTTTTTTGTAAGTGATGAAGTATTGGCGTAATTATATATCCCTTAGGAACTGAGGGCGCACTTTTATACCTACCTAATGACTGGTATGGGTGCGCCTTTTCTAATTCAAAAAGGAATTGCGGGAATGCTCCCAGAAAAGACATGCGGCTTTTCTTTTTTTCGCGTCCGTTCCCTTGTAAGTAAACGTCAAACCATACGCCTGACGCTAAAATTAACGCCGCTATTATGAGCGGCGTTAATTTTATGCGGGTCATGAACCTGTTGAGCACGCGTGCGTGCGAAATATTAACCACCTGCTATGCGGGTGCGAGGTGTTTGTTATACAAAAAGGTAAATAGTTTAGCACACACCAAGTGGATGTGTAAGTACCACATAGTGTTCACTCCTAAGTATAGGAGAAAAATTGTTTATAATCAATACAAAGAAAGTATCAGAGATATCATAAAACAGTTGTCTGGATATAAAGGAGTAGAGATTATAGAGGGACATTTAATGCCGGATCATATTCATATGCTGGTAAGTATATCGCCCAAAATCAGTGTGTCGAGTTTTATAGAATGAAGAAACAATAAAGAAATACATTCAGGAACAGGAGACAGCAGATATAGCCCTCGATAAGTTGAGTGTGAAAGAGTATGAAGACCCCTTTAGGGGTAGCAAGTAGTAACTAACCCCTTCCAGGGGTGGCGAAAGCGGCAAAGGCGAAATGGCTTGAACGAAGTGAAAGGATGAGTATGAGGCAGTGTATGCGGTTCATAACGATAAGGACCATATGCACGCACATTTGATATTCAATAGTGTAAATCTGGTTACCGATGCAAAATATGAATACCGCAAAGGGGAATGGAAACGCAGGATGCAACCCATTACAAACAAGCTTTGTAAGGAATACAATCTGGAGATTATGCCTGCGGAGTATGCCAGGGAACCCAAGAATTTGTCCCGCGTGGAATGGGAGCAGGAGCAGCAGTTTAAGGAAATGATTCTGGCAGATGCAATCTTTTGTCAGAACTATGCGGGGAGTATGGACCATTTTATTTTCCTGATGAAAAGAATCGGGTATCAGTTTGAATATGGAAAATATCTTTCTGTAAAGGTTCCCGGTGGCAGGTGGTATCACCAACTGGATAAGCTGGATGAGCGTTTTGGGGAAGAAAACTTCAAGTATTATTTGGATATGGGATTCAGCCGTCCAAGATTTATTTCAACAAATCCGCTGTATTTATATCGGAGTGGGCTGAGTGAGTTCCAACTGAAATTCTATCACAAAATGTATCGAATCCGCATGGTGGAACAGAAGCGGTTTGATAAGAATGCAGCATGGATGGCGAAGGAACTGCAGAAGTTTCATCAGCTACAGAAAGAGTATCTGTTTCTGGTAAATAACGATATAAAGTCAGTGGAAAGTCTGGTTGCTTATGAAGTGTTGAAGGGAATGGATGTGGAGCGGATTTCGAACCGCCAGAAAGAAATTTACAAGGAATCCGGTATGCGTAAACGTGCCTGCAAAACAATGGCAGATGTTCGTGAATTTCAAATCTGGCATATGCAGGCGCAGGAAGAACTGGATGATTTGAAGGCTGAGAAAAGAGAGATTAAGGATAATCTGAAGCTGGTGGAAGGCTACAAGAAGGAATTACAGCAATTTACTATGTTGGATTTGGTTAGCATTGAGGAGAAAGTCAGTAATACAGTTCAGGTGCCTGAATATCCTTATGAAGACGAAAGGGCAGAAACTGTGATGGACGTTGCGGAGAATTCAGAGAATGAGCCGGTTATGCAGGATTTTGTTTGGGAAGATTCGAATGACGTTACTGCAGTTTCAGATGTTGTGAAGAATGACCGGGATGTTGTTGGAAAAGTGGAAACGCCTGTAGAAGCCGAGATTGATGCCGAAGAGTATGCTGAAGACAAGAATTTATCGGAAGTGGGATTTGTGGATGCAGAAGAGTCTAAAGATAAAGGCAATTTTGTAACTTATGAAAGCTTCATGAGTATGAGCCCGGAAGACATGGTAGCTATCCTGGAATTTGACAGGATAGTGGGCATTGATGAAGTTTATAGCAGGGTAAGTTCTTTCTTCCGTGATGTTAAGTCAGATGTTGAGGGAAATGAAATTATGGATGTGGCGAAACTTGTGTATAAAGGAATGCGTGCTAATTTCATAAAACAGCATGCAGAGGAGATTGTACAGGCAATCAATTCTATGGGTTTATCTTATCCACTTCTTACGGATAAAGAGAAAGCAGAATTGTTCCAATTCCTGCCGGATGATAATAACTATAATCTGGAGCTTCATATGACTGTTTTGAAGGCTTGCGGAATGAAGCTGGAGTTTGATGAGGTGTATGAGGATTATCAGAGGATTTATGATAAGACCATGGAAATGCAGGATGAAAAGATGAATGAGAGGGGTGAAAACAGCAGAGGCAGGGCACGATAGGGTGCCCTGTGCTTAAGCATTATTTTTGTGATTCAAAAATAGGGAAAAATAGGATAAAAACAGGTTTACACCATGATAAAAACCATGTATAATATTCTTAATAAGACGGAGGGAATTGCCATGACAAATAATAAAAAAAATAATGGTGGGAGACCTGCTGGAAGAATAAAAACAGCCAAAATTGAAATATCAATTGAACCTAGTGTAAAAGAAGAGTTTATGTCCTTGCTACGTGAACAAGGGAAAACGGCGTCAGTTGAAATTGGTTTGTGGATACGGGAATACATTAAAAGTTATCATAAGTAGTGTACTATAAAAGAGTACTGAATAATGGACACATTTTGCGCTATTATTGAGAAAATACTAAAGGAGGTCTGTAATTATGAAGCCAATAGAATTACCACCATATGCACCAACGTTGATTGAATCAACAAGAGCTATAGGATATTCATTGGAGGCTGCTGTAGCAGATATTATAGATAATAGTATTGCTGCAGGAGCAAGCAAAGTTGACTTGTTTTTCTTTCCAGTAGATAAAGAATATGTGGCAATATTAGATAATGGGCGTGGAATGGATGATGAGGAAATAACTACTGCAATGCAGTACGGTAGTAAAAATCCAATGGATGAACGTAGTAAAGATGATTTAGGAAGATTCGGCTTGGGGTTAAAAACAGCATCATTATCACAATGTAGAAGTCTTACTGTTGTTACAAAAAGAGAAGATGTTTTATTAGCTAGAAGATGGGATATAGATTATGTTGCAAATACTGGGAAATGGACATTGTTGATTTTGGATGAAGATGAAATATTGCAGTTGCCACATGTCGAAGAATTGTTAAAGTATGATTCTGGTACAGTGGTTATATGGCAAAATTTAGATAGATTAAAAGCGGGAGAAATAAACTTTGAGCAAGCATTAGGAAGAAAAATAGATGTGGTAAGAGAACATTTGTCACTGGTGTATCATAGATATTTGTCTGGTGAGGTGGGTCTTAAGAAAATAGAAATACAGATTAACAATGTTAAGATAGAACCGACAGATCCTTTTTTGTCCTCTAAAAGTGTTCAGGCGATGGATGATGAGATATTAGTTGTGCGTGGCAAACATATTGAAGTTAGACCCTATATTTTGCCGCATATTTCTAAAATGACATCCGACGAAATAAAGATGTTAGGTGGAAAAGAAGGACTTAGAAAGCATCAGGGGTTTTATGTCTACAGAAATAAAAGGTTATTAGTGTGGGGGACATGGTTTCGAATGATGCGGCAGGGTGAAATGTCTAAGTTAGCAAGGATAAGGGTGGATATTCCCAATGACTTAGATGACCTTTGGACCTTAGATATAAAAAAATCTTCTGCAATTCCACCAGCGGAAGTGCGAAATAACCTTAAAAGTGTTATAGAGCGTTTGGCGGAGAAAAGCAAGCGAACATGGACGTACAGAGGAAAAAGAGAAATGGATGATTCAGTAGTACATGTTTGGAATAGATATAGAACAAGGAATGGCGGGTTTATGTATGAAATTAATAGAGATTACCCATTACTTGTTGAGATACAGAATGAAAATACTGAAATTGCAAGCAGATTGTTATTATTGATGAAACAGATAGAGGAAAATATACCTCTTAACTCATTATATTTGGATTTGACAAATGATGAAAAAATTGAAAATGATAAAGATATAGATAGTGCAGAAATAATTATAATGTTGCGTGAAATATTGAAAACGACGGAAGCTAGTTTGCATTCGGATATGATTGATATGCTAAAGAAGACAGAACCATTTTGCAATTATGTTGAAGAAATAGATAAAGCATTGAAAGAAGGTATACTATCATGACAAAAAATATGGAAATTATGTTTAATCAAATACGACAGATTATTGAAACTAAGTTTACAAATAAGCTCCCTACTGTTGACCAGATATATTCAGAAGCCGATGCATTACGTGAGGTATTCAAAACATTATATCCTGTTACTGATGAAGAATTTGAAAGTATCAAGAAGCGCCTGCCGGAAAATATATTACATAGCATTGGATATGCGGATACTTTGAGAAAAAGAGATAGTGCGCACCAATATGGTTGGTATAAGGCAAGTGTTAATGACGGATTTTTTTGGAATAGATATAAGGACTACTTATCAAACATAAAAAAATGGAGCAAACCTGTAGTAGAAAGACTGCATAATACAACAGAAGATGTTATGGATGATTTGGGAAACCCGAAGAGTGAAAATCCGTTTCAGAGAAGAGGTCTTTTGCTTGGAGATGTGCAATCGGGAAAAACAGCTACATATACAGCAATATGTAATAAGGCCACAGATGCAGGATATAAAGTAATCATTGTATTAGCCGGAATGATGGAAAACCTTAGAATACAAACTCAAGAGCGATTAGATGCGGAATTTGTAGGTCTTGATAGTAAATATTCTTTGGATAAAAAAGCCGATAGTTCAATGAGAAATATTCCGGTGGGTGTAGGTAAAATACCACCATTTGCTCAGGACAAAAGAATTACACGCTTTACGTCAGTACAGACGGATTTTAATGCTAGTGTCATTAAATCTAATGGGCTTAACTTGAATGACTTAAAAGGTACAGCTTTATTTGTTGTGAAAAAGAATAAAAGTGTATTGAATAATTTGTTTAAGTGGTTAACAAAAGATGAAGATGTGCTAAATTTACCGATGTTGTTGATTGATGATGAGGCAGATAATGCATCGGTAAATACAAATTCAGATGAGATGGATCCAACTGCAATAAATGCGGCAATAAATAAGATATTAAGGGCGTTTAAGCAAGCTACATATTTAGGAATAACGGCGACACCGTTTGCTAATATTTTTATTGATCCCCAGATTGCAGATGATGGCGCTGCTAAAGATTTATTTCCAAGACATTTTTTGACATTATTGCCGACTCCAGATAGCTATATTGGTGCGGACAAAATTTTTGGTAATGGAAATGAAGATGATTGGAATGAAAGACAAGAGGGTGAATATGGAAGTTCCATAATTGAAATAAAAAATGATGAGCAGGAAGACTTTTTTGTATTTAAACATAAAAAAGAATTGGCTGACGAATTATATGATTTGCCACCGTCATTGTATGAGGCAATAGGATATTTTTGTCTGGTTAATGCTATTTCGGATTTCAGATATGATGCAAATCAACATCGTTCAATGATGGTAAATGTAAGTCGTTTTACTAATGTACAAAATGTAACTGCTGAATTGATAGAAGAGTATATGGGACAAATCAAGTCGGATTTGGAAAATTACTCACAATTACCAGTACAACAGGCTATGAAGATAAACAACATCCGAAAACTAAACTATATCTGGGATAAATATAAATTGGAAACTGTAGCAGGATTGACGTGGGAGTGCTTGCTCAAAGAGTATCTGTTTAAAGCAGTTAGAAGAATAGAAGTGCGCCCGGTTAACCAAAAAACTGGTGCAAAAAGCTTGGATTATTATAATTATAAAGAAATTGGAATGCGAGTAATAGCAGTGGGAGGTAACAGCTTATCTAGAGGTCTTACGCTTGAAGGATTGTGTGTAAGCTATTTTTACAGAAATACAATGATGTATGATACATTATTACAGATGGGACGTTGGTTTGGATACCGTAATAATTATGATGATTTATTTAAGATATGGATGGGTGAAGATGCCGTAGGTTGGTATGCGTATATTACAGATGCTTTTAATGAGTTAAAAAAAGAACTCAGACATATGGCAAAACAAAATATGACACCGGAAGATTTCGGATTAAAGGTGAGACAGGATCCGGGGGCACTAATTGTGACTGCTAGAAATAAGATGAGAAGTGGAACAGCAGTTAATGTACCCATAACATTGTCAAAGAGAATGATTGAAACAGCAAGACTTTGGAACGATGTTGATATTATTATAGACAACAACACATTATGTGAACGTACAATTAAGTCTATTCATGCAGAAGAAAGAATTAAAAAGTATTATGATGATTTTACAAAAGCATATATATGGAAAGATGTATCAAGAGATAAGATTGCTGATCTGATTAGAGGTTACAAGTCGCATCCATGGAATCTGAATTTTCAATCAATTGCTTTAGCAGAGTTTATAGAAAATGACGATTCGTTGGAAATGTGGGATCTTGCGATTCCGACTGGTTCAGATGATGAAGAGTATATATTGAAATTAACCGAAGAAGAAAGTATTTCCTTACATGCAGAAAAAAGGAATATTACTAGTGATAGTACATTTGATAAAATGTTAAAGGTTAATGATAGACACGTAAGAGTGGGCGCAGGTGGTTGTACGAAGATAGGCCTTGAGAAAGATGTTATAATAAATCTTAGAAAAGAAGCTAAGGGGAAAGCTACCGACAAAACATATCTTATTTCTGGAAGAAATCCATTGATATTAATCCATTTGTTAAAAAACACAAATGATAAATTAAAGGGATATCCTAAGTATTTTTATGCAATTGGTTTAGGATTTCCCGGTGGAAAAGCAGAGAAGAGTGCTAATTATATTGTGAATACAACAGAGTTGAAGAATTATTTTACGGTAGAGGATATTAGTGAAGAGGATGACGATAATGAAATTTGATGAGCTGAAAGAAAAATGGGATAATATGCCTGCTGTAGGTAATGGCTTTCTGAAATTGGGAATAGAACACCCGTTGGATTTGCAAATTGGTTATTCGCAAAGTTCTTATAAAAGCTTTGTCGTTATGGATACAGGAATAATAAAAAACATCCCATCATCATTTGCTGTAAAAGTTTCTAATATTCAACTTAAGAATCAATCGTGGGTATTGGAGTTTCAGTTAGTTCATCCGTCATTTGAAGAAGAATTTCTTCGATTATGTTGGGACATGATTGAGTATAGTTCAAAAGAAGAAAATGCTCTTAATTCATTGATACATCGATACATGACATGGCAAAAACTTTTACAATATGAAAATAAGAGTGTAATGTCATTTCAAAGGCAAAAAGGATTATTGGGCGAGTTGATCTATTTGTCAAAAATGATAGATGATATTGGAACTGAGGCGGCTGTAGATTCATGGGCTGGACCAGATGGTAGTGATCAGGATTATTTGTTTCAATCAGAATGGGCAGAAATAAAATGTGTTTCTTTGGCTTCAGAGACCGTACATATATCTTCTTTACAACAACTGCAGCAGGAGATGGAAGGAAATCTAGTTGTATATATCATAGAAAGTACAACTGCTGGAGATGATAGAATATCTCTGGTAGATGTTGTAAGTGAAATTAAAACAAAACTGGAAAATAACGCAAGATATTTAGACCGATTTGATTTAAAGTTATATAAGTATGGTTATAGGAAAAATCATGAAAATGAATATCGGGAAAATCAATTTAGATTTATAGAAGAAAGAGAATACATTGTCAATGATTCATTCCCTAAATTAGTTGGAAATAATGTTTCTTCAGAAATTGTATCATGCAAATATGAATTATCTTTGGCGGCAATAGAAAAATACAGGAGGTAGTCTATGGATTCACAAGAGTTTAAAAAAGATTTTTTAGAAAGTGCGAAAGTAGCGGCTTCGGTTACCGGAGAAGGCTCTTGTGCGTCATTTGTAGAAAATATGGCACAGTATCTAATAGATACGGAAGTCATACCAGAATTTTATCCTTCGTTCTATAAAGGTCAAAAAGGAAGTCATAAGTATCGTGTGGATGGTTATGTATTAGATGAGTTTGATTACACAATGAATCTTATTGTTGCGGATTATGTTGGAATTGAAGAAGACAGAACATTAACAAATACTAGCGCCAAAACAATGTTCAAACAGCTTCGATATTTTATTGATATTGCCACAAATACAGATCTTTATAAAGAGATAGAAATAAGCACGCCATGTTCAGATTTAGTTGATATGCTCCGCTCAACAAGGGATAAAGTCAGAAAATATAGATTATTTATTTTTACTAATGCAGACATGAGTTCTGCAATTAAAACAATTGATATAGAAGACTGTAACGGAATACCTGTTGAAGGGCAAATTTGGGATATAGAGCGTTTGTTTAGAGTATGTTGTTCTGAACAAGGAAGACAAGTTATAGAAATTGATTTTACTGAATACTGCGAAAGTGGAATACCATGTTTGGAAGCTAGTTCGGCTGTGACTGATCAGTATAGTAGCTATTTAGGTGTAATCCCGGGAAAGGTATTGGCAGATATTTATGATAAATATGGCAGTAAATTACTAGAAGGAAATGTCCGGTCGTTTTTATCAACTAAAGTAGCTGTAAATAAGAAAATCAGAGCAACAATTCTGAATTCACCAGAAATGTTTTTTGCATTTAATAATGGAATATCAGCAACTGCTATAGATGTACAAATTGAATCAACAAATCAGGGGAAATTCATAAAGTTTGCGAGAGATTTTCAGATTATTAATGGCGGTCAAACAACAGCATCCATATCGAATGCAAGATACAAGGATAAGGCACTACTTGATAATATTTATGTACAAATGAAACTTACGGCTATAGATGAAACAACACAGGAAGAAACAGATGAGTTGATTAGAAATATATCCAGATCATCTAATAGCCAGAATAAAGTTAGTGATGCAGATTTCTTTGCTTCGCATCCATTTCATCGAAGAATGGAGCAGATTTCAAGACATATGTTTGCACCGGCAAGTTCTGGTGCACAATATGAAACAAAATGGTTTTATGAGCGTGCTAGAGGTCAGTATCTACAGGAACAAATGCGACTGACCCCTGCTAAAAAGAAACAATTTGAATTGCAACATCCTAAAAACAAGGTGATTAAGAAAACTGATTTGGCAAAGGTACAAAATACTTGGCGCGGAAATCCTCAAACTGTGAGTAAAGGTGCCCAAACTAATTTTACGTCATTTGCAGAATGGATAAATGATGAATGGGAGAAAAATGATACACAGTTTAATGAAAGATATTTTCAAGCAACGGCAGCATTGTTATTAATGTTCCAGTTGTTGGAAAAACAGATTCCAAAGCAAGGATGGTATGAAGGGGGATATCGTGCAAATGTTATCTATTATACAGTCGCGCTTTTTCATAAATTGCTAAAGGAACAGTTTCAAGGAATGGATTTGGATTTAATATATATATGGAATAAACAAGAAGTACCAGAAATTGTTGCTAATATATTGATTGATATATCAGAAAAAGTATTTTATAAGATAACAGATCCCAATCGAAGAGTAATAAATGTTACACAATGGTGTAAAAGAAATGAGTGTTGGGAGGCTGTGAAAAATATGAATTATTCATTGCCAAGGGATATAGAGAATTATTTGATGACTCTTGACGAAGTAAAAACAGCTGAAAAATTTGCTAAGAAAGAACAACGGATAACAAATGACATAAATGCACAAGTAGAGGTAGTAAAATATTCGGCAGATGATTGGGAAAAAATATCGGAGTTTGCTGTTAATAACCATTTAGTGAGTACTGCAGATATAGCTGCTCTATCAATAGCATGTAAAATACCTTCAAAAATTCCTAATTCTGTTCAGAGTAAAAAATTACTTAATTTGTTAGAGAGAGCAATACAAGAAGGTTTTAAAATATAACCCAAAGGAGCAAAGATGTGTATAAAGTAGTCGATTTATTTGCGGGAGCTGGAGGATTGAGTCTAGGTTTTATGCAAACACAGAAGTTTGAGATAAAAGTAGCATTTGAAAATAATCCCAATATGCAGGAAACATATCGTTTAAATCATCCGAAAGTGGATGTTAGGGGAGATGTTTGCGGAGCAGATTACAAGGAATTAGAAAAACAATATGGAAAAATTGATGTTGTTATTGGGGGTCCGCCATGTCAAGGATTTTCAAATGCCAATAGACAGCGTAATCATGCAATTAGTCAAAATAATATGCTTGTGAAGCAATATATACGTGCAATTGTTGAATTGCAACCAAAAGCCTTTGTTATGGAAAATGTAAGCATGCTTAAGTCTGATGTGCACAGGTTCTATTTAGATAAAAAAGATAAGAATATTGTTGCTAAGTATAATATTCCGACAAAAGAAACAGAAATATTATTGCTTGATGAAGAATATATGTTTGAAGGTGCCTTAGAGATAGTAAGTGATAAGGCTAAAATAAATCAATACCTGTGGTCAGAAGAGCATTATTTTGAAATGAATATTATTTTTAAAGCATGTAAAAATTCGGAGAAACTGGTGAAAGCCTTAGAAAAGCATAAGAAAAAACTGTTGAAGTTTTCAGAAGAGTATATTGATAATGGCAATAGAGATTATATCGAAAAAGAGAGTTATAAAGCATTCGAAATTATAAAGAAGTACTATAATGGAGAAGTTACAGCAAACATGATTTTGGCTAATATAGAACAAGCAATTATGATTCAAAGAATGCTTGGAAAAGCAAAAGAAATATTTGATAATGAATTGGTAGTAGAGAAATATTTGGGCGGAAAAAATATTGTTGCTTGCATTCGTTCATATGCTGTATATGATTATTTGTCGTCGATTTTGCAATCCGACGATAATGGCTATGTTTTAAACAGCAAAGTTCTATGTGCTGCAGACTACGGAGCACCTCAAAAGAGAATGAGATTTGTAATAGTAGGTGTAAAGAAGAAAATTTCTGATAAAATTGCGTTACCAATCGGTAGTTTTGATGAGGATCAATATAGAACTGTACGAGATGCAATTGAAGATTTGGAAGATGTCACGCCGGTATATTCGTTAGAAGAAGATAAAGGCACAAACATCGGAAACGTTGAAGAAATAAGTGTATTAGGAAGGCAGTTAAGAAATACAACTGTATTAAAGAATCATATAGTTACAAAAACAACAAGCATAGCTATGGAACGATTTAAGGCATTAAAGCAAGGACAGAATTTTCATGCATTGAATGATGCTCTTAAATCTAATACATATACGGATGTGAGTAGGACGCAAAATACAATATATCTGAGATTAAATTATGATGAACCTAGTGGAACAGTAGTTAATGTGAGAAAGTCCATGTGGATTCATCCTACATTGGACAGGGCTATAAGCGTTAGGGAAGCGGCGCGATTACAGACTTTCCCGGATTCGTTTGTCTTTTGTGGAACGAAGGATAAGCAATATCAACAAGTAGGTAATGCAGTTCCACCAATTATGGCCAAAGCAATTGCGAAAAAGATTGCTAATGTATTAGATAAAAATGAGAAACAGTAAGAAGGTGAAAATATGACATCCGTTGTTAACTTCACATATGACAAAAATGTTATATCTAAGATTAAAGAGTGGCATTATGGCATAAATTGGCCTAGTGTATATATCATATATAATTCAAAAAGTATGTATGTAGGAGAAACCTTGGATGCGGTGAGACGTACGGAGCAACATTTGCAAGAAATTGAGTTTAATGACTTTACAGATATTTGTTTGATTAGCAATAAGACTTTTAACAAGTCAGTTGTTCTTGATTTGGAGTCTTTTTTGATAAAGTATATGGGATCGGAAGGCTCAAGAGAATTAGTTAATGGAAATGCGGGAGTTGTTAATCACAATTATTTTTACAAAGAAGCTTACGAAGATGATTTTAAGGATATCTGGCAAATTCTTTTAAAGCGCGGCATTGTGAAGAAAAGTATACTTGATATTGAAAATTCGGAATTATTTAAGTTTTCACCATATAAGACCTTGAATTATGAACAACAAAACGCGACATATGAGATACTGAAAAAAATATATACGATAAATTGCGCGACAAAAAAATCTATGATACAGGTGATTGGTGGAGCTGGTACCGGAAAAACGATTTTGGCTGTTTATCTTGTGAAATTATTAGTAGATATAAACCGCAATAAAAAGACGTGGATGTATATCGATGATGTGGAGTTTTCTGATTTAGTAAGAAGACTTTCAGTAAAAATAAATGGTATAAGAAAAATAGGATTTGTTGTTCCTATGCATGAATTGCGTGAAACAATGAAAAAAATTTTTAGTTCAATTGATGGGTTGTCCGAAGAGATGATATTAGCGCCTGAAGATGTTGTGAAGGATTATTATGATGTTCTTATTGTTGATGAAGCACATAGGCTTTATAGGAGGCATCATTTACCTGGCGCTCATATTTATAAAAAGTTTGATCAAATTAATCAGTCTCTCATGTTAGAACAATTTACGAGAGATGTATCTGCATACACAGAACTTGATTGGATAATCAGAAGTAGTCGCTTACAAATTATATTTTATGATGAATTACAATCTATAAGAGCAACAGATATTGACAAAATACGATTTGAAGAAATATGTAGACCACATTTGTTTGCATATTATAAGCTTATTTCGCAGATGAGATGTAAAGGCGGTAACGGATATTATGATTATGTCAAGGATATTTTAGAAAAGGAAAACTTTTCGATTAGAGATTACAAAATAATTGATAATTATCAAGCAAAGGTTATTGATAATATAGAAGAACTGTTTTTGATAATTCATGAGAAAAATGATGAAGAAGGTCTTAGCTCGGTGGTATGTGGACCAGGTTGGGGAATTGAAGAAGAAATAATAATTGAAGGAAAAACTTTCCATTGGTATAGCACCAAGAGGAAAGGGGATTCTAATACGGTTCTGAGCATACATAAAAGCCAAGGATTTGATTTGAATTATGCGGGTGTAATATTTGGCAAAGAGATTTATTATGATTTAGAGAAGAAACGTGTTGAAGTAAATAGAAAAGAATTAAGAGATAGTTTTACAAAATCTGAAGGAGAAGCTTCGATGAGGCAGTATCTTTTGAATATTTATTTAACACTAATGACACGTGGTATAAATGGAACTTATGTTTATGCAGTTGATGATAATTTGAGAGAGTATCTAAAGAACTTCTTAAATTAATGACTAAGAGAATAGTTAAGCATGAGTAAATTCTGTTTGACGAACGCAAAATAGTAAGAGAATTATCTGTATAGATATTATTTGTTTTATGGAAGCAAATATGTATAAATGAAGCGTTTGGAGCAACAAAAAATCAAGTATTAGAAAATATATAGTAGAAAGCAGGTTTTTTATGAATTCAGAACAAGAATATTATATCAGCTTAATTGACAGACTCCGCCAATTGCCGGTAGAAACCGAGTGGTTGGAATATAAAATGAATAATTATGAACCGGAATTGATTGGTGAGTATATATCTGCGTTAAGCAATTCGGCTACTATTTGTAATAAAGAAAAGGCTTATATTTTGTGGGGAATTAATGATAAAACTCACGAGATTGAAGGAACGTCGTTTTCGCCGAAAAAAGCAAAAAAAGGCAATGAAGAAATCGAGAATTGGCTGGCGGGTGGATTAAAACCAAGGGTGGATTTTAGATTTATTGAAGTGAATACGGATAAAGGAAAAGTTGTTGTTATGGAGATACCGGCAGCAGTGAATACTCCTACCAGCTTTAAGGGGACTGAATTTATCCGTGTTGGTTCATATAAGAAAAAGCTTAAAGAATATCCGGAGAAAGAACGAAAACTTTGGCTGTCCTTCGAACAGAAACCATTTGAATTGAGAGTGGCGATGGAGAATGTTACGGCATCTAAAGTAACGGAACTCTTAGACTGTGCAGCATATTATACACTTATGAAATTACCTTTACCGAGTAATCGTGATGCCATTATTCACAACATGATCGATGAAGAATTTATTCGTGAGATGGATAACGGGAATTATGCGATTACTAATATGGGAGCATTACTTCTGGCAAAGGATTTAACTGCCTTTGCACATTTGAAAAGAAAGGCGGTTCGTGTAATTAAATACAAGGGCAATGGTAAAACTAATGCTATAAGAGAGCAGGTTTTTACAAAAGGATATGCAATACAATTTGACGATATTACAGACTATATTATGACGTTGATTCCACAAGAGGAAGAAATCGATGGTGGAAGAAGATTGGAGCATATCATGTTTCCTCGCAAAGCAATTAGAGAAATGCTTGGAAATATGATCATTCATCAGGATTTAACTGCTCATGGAAGTGGTCCTGTTATGGAGATTTTTGACACGAAAGTGGAAGCATCGAATCCGGGAAGCCTTTTAGTGGAAGTTAATCGTATTATTGATACAGTACCTCACTCTCGCAATGAGGCTATGGCATCATTCCTTAGAATTGTTCGGATTTGTGAGGAACGTGGAAGCGGATTTGATCGTATGGAAGAAGGGATGCGCGATTTGACTATTCCGGCACCAAAGGTTGAAACCGGAGATGATTTTACCAGAACGAAACTATATTGGTATGATAATCTGAATGATTGGAAGAAAGAGGATAAAATCAGAACCTGTTATTTGTATACATGCTATTGTTATGTGAATGAAATAGAGGTCGCGAATTCAGTATTAAGAGAGCGTTTCGGTGTGGAAGAGAAGAATAAAGCAATTATATCCCGAATTATAAAAGATGCTATTGATGCGGGATTTATCAAACTGTCAGATGAAAATGCGGCACCTAAATTAAGAAGATATATTCCGTATTGGGCGTGAATTTTAGTTGATGGGTAGTTGATGAGTTAACAACATTTTTTATTAGTCTGTTTATGGAATTCCTTTAATTTCTGGGCTTAGACGTGTTTTTATGAGAGAAAATTTAGTTGATGGATAGTTGATGAAATGATATTTGCGAAATGCATTGAGTATAAAAATCGAGAGACTGGATGGAAATCTAGAAAATGTTGGAACAGGTATGTTGAGAAAGGATATTAACCAATGAAGGGCGAGAAGTTCGTCATGGTCTCCGTAAGTAGATAGGGGGAGATAGTGATTCTATTTTTGAATAGGGTGTCATGAACACAATTATGTGGCTCATTTGTATGCTTCCGGAGGGGAATACACCTCTATGTATATGGGCGATGAAAGGTTGGAAAGACCGATTGTTTGGTTATGTAGGTGTGATGTCACACTTGTGATTAGCAAAATTTCTAAATAAAAAAGTAATATTTGACAAGAAATACCGACTGAGTTAGAATGAAAATGTATTCGAGAAAATTATATCAGCGCGTAGTTGGTGGTCATATTATAACTTATTAGCTTTTTAGGGCTAGTTTTTACGATATTACGTTCTATGTATTTTTTCGATACATAGAACTTTTTTTGTTTTTGAAAGGGAGATGTAGATGAAAGAATTTGTAGAAAACTTCAGTAAAATGATGGATTATGGTTTTCTGGGTGTATACAGAAGACAAAAAATGTCTGAGGAAAATGTTCAGACAAGATTTGTAGCAGCATTGGCAAAAGCATGTGGAATAGGTGCATTTCTAAATTTGAAATACGAATTGTACAAGGACGGTGAACCAATTTTACCGCAAACAGAGTATCAAATTTTTAAGATGTTTGAACTTCCGCTTGCAGAAATTATTGATGATTTGCCGGAAAAGTATAGACGTGCGGTAATAGAAAGAACTAATTATTTTCACGTAGAAGCACTTCTTGAGCGTATAGGAAACGGAAAAGTCATTATAACTGAAGAGGGATATATTATGCTGACAGAAAGTAAGTTGCATGCTTCAAAGGATGAGATTGATCAAATAAGTGAATATAACGGACAACTTATTTATGAAGAACTCTGTAAAGGTGATTATGTAAAAAACAGACATTTTTTGGAATGCGGAGAGAATGTATATATTCCGGAAAATTCGATTTCGCAAAGTGAAGAGCAGGCCAAACTGATAAGAGCATATCCGGAATTGTTTAGAATGTGTTATGTAAAGAATACAAGAACAAGTTTATATCGTTGTAAACGTTGTGGAATGGTATTACGTGAAAATAAAATTGGAGTTTTTTCCTGTGTTTCTCAAAAGTGTAATACACAACTTGATAAAAAGAAAGAAATTGAAATGCATGGTCCGGGATGGGTAATGAATGATATTGTGGCACGAAATATATATTATCCGGGGCAATTGGAACAATCGATAAAGAAGATATTAGAAACAGGTAAGGAAATAGGAACTGTGGAACAGTATGAACTTTGGCCTGGTAAACATGAAGGAATATATGATACTTGGGATTTCAAAGTACAAATGAACAATGGACGCATTTTATTGATTGATGCTAAGGATGTTGAGAATCCGCACTGGATTATAAACGATAAAAGAGAATTTCTAGAAGGAGCGGAATTTATTTATGTTGTACCTGATGACAAAAGCAAAATATATATGAACCAGATAAATGACCATGCAAGTTGTGTGGGAAAAGTGCAATGTCTTAGGGTTAAAGAATTAAGAAAGCTGATTGGGGTGAAATAATGAGAGATATAAAGGATATTAATGAAATTGTGGAACAGAGTATGGAACTCACTCTCGATTCAATAAAGTTTGTAGAGTTGGAAATTTTATTTCGACTTGCAGAAAAGATTGGTATGTTAAATAATGCAGATAAGCTATATACTTTGCTTTCTCGCGGGGATGTTATATATGAGAAGTGTTTTAATAATGAAAATTATTTGATTGCTAATGCCAAAATTATTCTAAAAACTATGAGCCATGCGAAGGTTTATCATGATGCAATTAAGGAATATGAAATTTCGAGCAATCGAGCATATGCTATGTATATTGTTGATGGGAAAACTTTGAAGAGAAATCCAGACAAGCCAATAGTATATGAGAATAGAATCGCGGATTATGATGCGCTTTTAAGTGGATTGGGAAAGAGCAGAAAAAGTTGTAAAGAGAAAGCAAATTCTAAAGATACATATTTGGTTAGAACCAGCACGGGGAATGATGTGCGCATAAGATATGAACAGCTGAAGATAAAGAATGAGACCTTTGGAGAGAAGCGTAGAAAAAAGGGCACAATAGTAGCCACAATGGAAGAAATAATGAAGGCTGCAGATAAATTGGATGCGATGGAAGGAACAAATTATAGAAGAAAGACCTTGGAAGAAAACATTTATGAGGTTTCAACTGGTAAAAAAATCAAGGCACAAGGGTACAAAATCGACGGTGTGGTAAACATGGCTGGCCAAGTTGCTGCAGGAAAATCTACATTTGCGGATGCCTTGAGTGTTTCTCTTATGGATAACGGATATAGGGTGGTTATGGTACTTTCAACTGTAGATGCAGTGATAAAAAAGGCAGAGTTACTAAGAAAATTAGATTATGAGGTGTGTACATTAATTGGAAATTATGGAAGAGGAAGACATATCGATAATCAAATGAGAGGTATGGATTATTTACCAGAATATGTTTCAGAAACTTTGCAGCAACCGTGTTTACTGAACGCTGTTATTAGTGAAAGCACTGAAGTCATTAAGTACGGGCAAGAACCATGCGTAGCTTTAAAAAACGCCATGAATAGTGCTTCGAAAAAGACATTTGTGTGTCAATATTTTGATGTATGCCCAAGAACCTTGAATGATAGAAAAATGAGGAGTGCAGATATTGTTATTACTACATTGGAGGGATTATGCTACTGTACGTTTGGCGTTGAAAAGGAAAACTTTTTACAATATGCGATTGCAAACTTTGATCTTGTTATTATGGATGAGGTTGATAGCGTAGTATGCTCTTTGGATAATGTGTTTTCGCCGATGTTGGCAGTAAATGATTATTTGACTAAAAATAGCGATTATCGTTTTGAGTATAAGAACAGTGGTCTGAAAAATAAAAGAGAGAGTAATAAAGACGAGCAGGAATTTATATTAAAGCTGGATAAGTTTGAATATCTGATGATATCCATTAGCTCTGAAATAAGTGCCTACAGGACTGGATGGAGCGAAAGTGATTTAAAGAGTTTCTCTGCGATGTCATTGCTTAATAAGTTGGATCCGAATTCAAAAACGACAGATGTTATTCCGTTGATTATTTGGAATGCATTTTATGGATTGTTAAAGCCGCAGTCAATTAAAAAGGGCAATATTAGAGAAGTTGAATTGTTAAATATGGCAGAGACCGGAGAACTATCAGTTCCATATATGATACAAAAGATTTCCGAAATTATTGGGAATGAAGCAGAAGATGACCCTGAAAAAATTGGAGCCAAAATTAAAGAAATAAAAGCTCAGTTTGAAGAATTGAATGCAGGTATCTTAAAGAAATTATTATTTATATTGAAAGTAATCGCTTTTGAACAGTTGTATAGAGATCTTTCGGGACTGGTAGAAGGTATGTCAGATGTTCCGATTGAACTTAGAGAAATATTAAATAGAAATCTCCGTACGCAACAGAAATTTATGCCCAACGCTCCAGTGGGTAATACTCTTGCAATTGAAGTCAGAGATGACGAAATGTATATAAAAAAGCAGTTTGCTCTGGGTCGAGCGTTGGCACTAAGAATGCCATATCTTTTACTGGATAATAAGGGAAATGCTTTAGGGGCAAATGTATTATTAATGTCTGGAACCGGATATATGCCTGGCTCTGAAAGATACCACATAGGAGATAAGGTGGATTATGTGATTGAAGCAGAACAGGCAAAAAGAGATTATATCGCTAATACTAAAATAGTGAATTTAAGGAGTTCTACATGTGTTTCTGGAACAAAACCAGAATTGAAAAACCAATATTTAAAAGCTCTGATAGAGGAGAATGGCAAGAAGATTATTAAGTGTGTAAAACGGGATGAAAAACTTCTTATGATTGTGAATAGTTATGAGCAGTGCAAAGTGGCATATAAGGCTGTGGAAAAAATATTGAGAAAACATGAAGCGGATTGCGAAGTGTGGTATTTAAAGTCCGATAGCGGAGAATTGGAGGGGAATAATTTTGATAATGCATTACAAAGGCGTGATATTACGAGCTTTAAGGAAGGAATTTTAATAGCACCAGCTTGTGTTATAGAAAGAGGATATAATATTGTGGATATATCTGGTAATGCGTGGTTTGATACGGTGATGTTTCTGGTTAGACCGATGGTGGATCCGAGCGATTACAATGTTCATGTTCAAAAAGTAAATGGCTATATTATGAATCATTATACGGGATTAAATTACAGAAATAGAATTGACGTAATGGACCAAATGAGAAAAGAGGCATTTGACAGATATGCTAAGTTAAATGGTACAAAGGGCAGCTTGTCGGATTTGCCAGAAGATATGAGAATAGATGCCATCGCATCACTATTTGTTGTGATTGAACAGGTATTTGGACGTCTTTGCAGGCTGGGAAGCAACTTGAAAGAAAAATATCCAACAATTTATTGGGTTGATGGTGCATTTAATGCTTCTGAGGATGGAAAATTTGATACACTAAAAGAGTTAGAAAAATATTTGGAAAATTTGATGGAGCATAGCCATAATCCCTTGGTTGCAAAGACCTTATACGAACCATTTTACCTGGCTTTGAAAGGAGAGAGAATTTAATGAGTAAAAATACAGAGAATTATATTATTCCATTGGCATTAGTGTTGGATAAACATATTGAAAAAGAAATACATTTTTTGCGGCTTCCAAGTAATTTGAAGGAGAAACTTACACGATTGGAAGAACTGTCAAGGGATGGACAAGGGGGAAGAGGAAAATTTATTCGTGAGAAACATAATTTGCCACTAAATTCCTTGAAGAAATTATTTACTTCGTATTTATCTGGTGTTACAGATATGAAGGCGGTTGGCTACAACACAGATGACAAGAGATGGCTAGTTAGTGTTGAGGCAATTAATTTGGAAATGGTTATAAAAATCCTTAAAGTATGGATAGATGCATTTTATATTGCAGAAACAGAATTGGATAAGAAACGAAAGAATGATGATAAGGTAAAACAATATGCTGAACAAGTGATAAATGAGCTGAATGTAGAAAGTTTGACAGGATGTGAGTACGTTGAGACAATAGTTTTATTTGATAATGGAGAAGTAGTGGATAAAGATGCGTATTCGTTATTGCCACTTATTGCAGTCAACGAGATTGTTGGAACAGATGTTATGGTAGACGGCGAAAAAGCAAAATGGATGTATTCAAAAAAGAATGAAATTGTTACTGACCCATTAGCATATAAGGATGCCAAAGAGGAAGATTATGTTTCTATGGCTGCTTCGTTTAGTGTGCAGACTATACCTCCATTCAATAAGCCATATTTTAATGTGAAGATATCATCCAGAAGATGGGTGAGTAAAAATGAATCAGAAAAGGTGCCCTTTTATGCAGATGAAAAGACTGTCTATATTCGTATTAATGATATTAAATTACAGGCAATTTATGCAAAATACGACTTTAAAACAAAAGAGTTTGAATGGGCATATGCGGATAAAAATTCTTTTTGTGGAATGTACGGAATAGAGAATGTTGTGCGTTTTAATGATATTATTTGCAATCCGTCGCAATATATGAATGGTGTCGAGCAGAATGATTATTATGTGGTGTTTGAATATGGTATGAAAGATGGAAAAAAACAAATGCATAATCAGGATGCCGGTATTAGTCCGATGGATAGACGCGAGATTTTTGAAAATATCGAAAAGAAACTGACCATGTATTCCAGTGGTAGTAAGATAGCAACACATGAAGTTGGCAATGATACAATTACTCAGATGTTTTTCGAAAATGATTTTACTTTAAAGGATGATTTGAAGTTAAAGTTTAAAGCGATTGTTGAAGGTATATGCGGAAACAAAAAAATAGTAATAGAAGTTTGTTTTAGTGCTGGTCAGGAAATATTGAGAAACGCATTAATTGAAAAGCTGAATGAACATTTTGCGGATACTAAAGTAGAGGTAAGACCTGTTTTTATTGATACTTTGACGGAATGTTTACCTTGTAGCGATGAAAAGAAAGCTGGTAATCAGGAGGGATATAATACAAGAATACATGAGATTAAAGAAATGATGGGTATGGCGAAAGAACTTACCATGTCCATTGTGATTATTCATGGACCTGAATATTACAAATTAAGCGGAAAGGTTGATTCTAAAGTTGATCCTAAAAATGCGCTGCGTGTTGGATTTGCGAATACAGGAAGGCTTACACAATTTGTTATTGCCGAAAAATATCTGGAAAAAGAGAAAGAACGTTTAAAAAATATAGAAACAGGAAGGGCAATAAAGAAAAATGGAGAAATTAATAAAACAAATGCAGTAAACACAAGTGTGAAAAATACGCTGCTAGATGTATACAGACAGATGGGAATACATAATTGTTTGGTAGAATCAGAGAAAAAAACCACTCTTCATAATAAGGTTGCGGTAGGTATTTATGTTGTTAATTATAAAAATTTATTAAATGATGTCGCAATAGCCCCTTTTCCAATGATTGTTTCGAGTGACATGATGAAACATAGAATTATGGTAGAAACTGAGTTGAGTATATTATCAAGGTTAACCAATCGAAAAGAAGCTGTTGAGAGAATTTCGTGTGAGTATGTGGAATTTCCAATTAAGTTTCGCGAATTGCTTGTGAAGATAGGAAGTTCAAAAAGGATTATTCCTTCTGAACGATTTTTGTCTGATTGGTTTGATGATCTTAATGACAATTTGCAGTATGAGATTATGATGGTTGCAGATGGAACATCAAGAAAAGTTGTAGAAGGAATCACAAATAAAGAAATTAGAGAAGCATTTGATGAACAAAGAGGCTATGTAACAAGAATTGGAATAGATGGAAAACTTGGATTTGAGATCAATTTAGCTGATTATGATAACATCGATTTGCTTAGAATAAGAGTTAATGATGAGGTTCCAGATTACATTCCTAATGCTAATGATGCTGAAGAAAAATTTGAAGAATCAAGTGGTATTTATAAGTATGATACTGTGTACTATTCAAAAGATGTAAGGACACAAGCTGAATATAAAAATACAAAACAAAATGCAACAAAATTGGAAGATAACAGAGCTTTTACACACCGGAATATTATTGAGATTTATCCGATGTACATAAGTGATAGAGCAAAAGAGTTAGATTGTGTTAGTGATATTCATAATCTCCGAAGTGCCTCAATTCAATATGAAGCAGGTAAAACGATTCTTCCAATGCCATTGCATTTGGCGAAATTGTTAGAGGAGTACTTTATTTAGCATGGATATAAATAAACCCACCAATTCCTGGTGCAAATCCATCAAAATACACCAGCCTAGTCCATTTTCAGCCCTGGCAAAACGTGATATGATAATCCCGCAAAGAGAAATTCATACAACAAAGAATTACTAATTTGGCAAAATTGGTCTTTTCAGGATATGTACAATCATGCGAATGGCATGTATGATATACATGAGCAGAGTAAAAAGTCACAAAATGACCTGTTTTTATGAAAAATACACCAGAATAGTATCTTTACAATTTGTAAATTATGGATTATGCTTTGCGTATGGTTTGAAAAGCCAATGGAATTTGACAACTGAATAGCAGTTACAGATTTGAGTAAAATTACGGTTCATATACCCGCAGGATGAAAATCACAGTTATCATATTAGTAGGCTGATGGATTGAGAGATGAAGGCCGAGAGGCTGGATGGAAGTCCGGAAAAATGCGGGAGTAGGTATGTGGCGTAAGGATAATAATCCATGAAGGGCGAGAGGTTCGTCCTGGTCCTCGCAAGGCAGATAGGGGAGATAGTGCTTCTCTTATGAGAAGGGCGTCGTGAACACGGTTAAGTGGCTCGTCTGTAGCTCCCAGGGGTGAGTACACCTCCATGTATACGGGGCGATGAGGGGTCAAGAAGACCGGCGTATACCTTAATAGGAACCATAGGAAGAGGGGTTCGAGTTACAATAAAAAGATTGCAGTAGATAACAAAATCGTTATCCATAGTTTGTGCGTTTATGTGAGCTATGGGTAACGGTTTTTTGTTTTGACGATAAGGTTGTTAGCAAAAAGGAGGTTACGCGTGGACAAGAAAAATAAAGTGACAGATAAGAATATCAAGATAAAAACTACCGGAGGAACTACGGTAAATATCGCCTGCTCTTATGCAGAAAATAAGACTTTGGAAGCATTGTTTTTATCTTATCTTGAGCATGAAGATGTAGCAAAAGTACCGGCATAAGACCGGTTACCTGATGATGTTAGATAGTGTGTCACACTTGTGATTGGCAAAAATAACGAAAATCATATTTTGTCAAATTTTTTGGAAATAAGTGGTAGACAAACATATGGTCGTGGTGTACTATGATGTTGTGGCAAAGAAAAATGAACATAAAAATAATAAATACTGCCACAGATATCTATTAAGTACACTGTGCGCGACCAGCCATCGCAAGACCAATGAGTAAGTATTAAATTTAATAGTTGGCAATAGACAGCTTGAAATATCAGTGATTATAAGACACTAAAAATGCAGACCGCTGTCCATGGTCAACAAAGCGAGCGAAAGCTCATTACATACGATGACGGAACCAATGCGTTCCGTGTTAGGACTAAGTAAATAATGACAAGCAATGCAAAATGTGATAGCGCATATTTTGTTTTTACTTGTTGTACTTTCGTATGTATGAGTTTAGCGGTTGTTACGAGTGTAGCAACAGACTTTGTTAACTATGGAGAGCGGTCTTTTTAGGTCTTAGCCGGCGTGCCGGTGAAGTGATATTTTAAGCTTTTTTTTCATGTTGAACGGAAGGGAGATGAGTATATTTTGCAGCAGACAAAGGAACAGGCTCAGGTTGCGGAAGTTAGTACGCAGCAGGAGAAGAAATCACAGGGCAAGGTAAAACAGTATGGAAAATATACTGTGCAGTCAACCTTTGCCGGGAATTGTAGTATTACAGACATTATGAATTGTTATATAGAGCGCAAGGCGTCGCTTAAGTACCAATAGCAGACGAATCAAAGAAGAACAACAGGAGGAAATGTAATGAGTAAGAAAAAGATTGATGTGTATAGAACCGGAATTTATCTCAGATTGTCCCAGGGAGATGAGGATATCGACGGATGGGAGAAGCAGGAGAGTAACAGTATTTCCAACCAGAGACTTTTGTTGGAAGGATTTATTGATGCCCATGATGATTTGAAATTGGTGGATGTGTTTATTGATGACGGTTACACCGGAAGTAATTTTGACAGGCCGGAGTTTCAGCGAATGATGAAGTCCATGAAGGCGGGAAATCTGGATTGTATCATGGTAAAAGATTTGTCCCGACTTGGCAGAGAGCGAATCGGGGTAGATGAGCTTATACTGAGGACCTTTAAGGAATATGGAGTGCGTTTTATTTCCGTATCGGATAACTATGACAGTCTGACTGCCAATCGTGGGGAAACTCATACCATCATTCCTTTTAAGAATCTGATGAATGAGCAGTACAACAATGATACTTCCCTGAAGGTCCGTACCAGTCAGCAGGTAAAAAGAATGAATGGGCAGTTTGTCGGAGCCTTTGCGCCTTATGGGTATAAAAAGGCGGAGAATAATAAAAATCTGCTGGTGCCGGATCCTTATGCGGCAGGTGTAGTGCAGGGGATTTTTGCCAAGAAACTGGCAGGGGTAAGTGCTATGGGGATTGCTAAGATTCTGAATAAAAATGGTGTACTTTCTCCTTCGGAATATAAGACAAAATGCGGCGAGAAATACAATACCAGTTTTAAGGGGGCAGGACAGTCTAAATGGTCTGCCAAAACCGTTATAAGAATCCTGAAAAATGTGGTGTATACCGGAACTCTGGCACAGGGGAAACGCACCACAGTCAGTCATAAGGTGAAGAAGGAAATTGAGGTTCCGGAAGAGGACTGGATTGTTGTGGAAAATGCCCACGAGTCCATTATCAGCAAGATGGATTTTGATGCAGTGCAGATTCTTATGAGCCGTGATACCAAGGCTATTGCAGGACAGAGTGAAGCTTATATGTATGCAGGGATTCTATATTGCGGGGATTGCGGCAGCAGTATGGTGCGTCGCAAGGATAGCTACAAGGGGCAGGAATATGTGAACTATATCTGCTCTAACTATAACCGCAACGGTAAGGAGAATTGCAGTCGTCATTGTATCCGCGAGGATGTGCTGGATGAGATTGTGTTGGGCGAATTGCAGGGTTATATCAACAGCATGTGCGACTGCGAAAAGGTGCTGGCTCATCTGGATGAACTGAATGTGAATTATGATGAGGCAGTGGCCCATGACAAGGAGATTGCTGCGTTGAAGGCTGAGCTTACCAGATTCTCGGCTCTTAAGTCTGCGTTGTATCAGGATTTGCAGGATGAAATTATCAGCAAGGAACAGTTTACAAGGTATCGTGAGGAGTACACCGGCAGGGAGCAGGAACTGGAGCAGGCAATCAGACAGCAGGAGGAAATCATCCGCAATATTTATGAAAACGGAATTGCTGTGGCAAAGGATTTGGAGCAGTTCAGGGAAGGATTGGTGCTGGGAAAGCTGGACCGCATGGCGTTGGTTTCTTTTGTGGACAGAATTCTGATTTATGATGATTTCAGAGTGGAAATTGAGTTCAAGTACCGTCAGGATATGGAGAAAGTGGCAGGGCTTTTCTGCATGGCAAATGAAGAGTTTATGGAGCCAGATTATACCATGGTGGATGGTCTGCCTGTGCTTGAATTAAAGGAGGCGGTGTAAATGGCAAGAACGAAGAATCGATTTAATGCGGTGACAGTGCCGGAAACAGCCAGTGTCGGTGCACCTGTAAAAAAGACTAAAACATTTCGTGTGGCACTTTATGCCAGATTATCCGTGGAGCTGAAAGCAAGACCTTCGGAGTCTATCGCCAATCAGCTGGATATTATGAGGGAGTTTATAAAAGGCAGGCCGGAATTTGCAGAGTATCATGAATATGTGGACAGTGCAGTGTCCGGAACCAGTTTTAACAGACCATCCTTTAACCGCATGATGGATGATGTAAGGGATGGAAAGATTAGCTGCATTATTGTAAAAGATATGTCACGATTCGGCAGGGATTATATTGAGGCAGGTAACTATATTGAGACTATATTTCCTTTCCTTGGGGTGCGTTTTATATCCATCAATGACCACTTCGATACAGAGGCGGAATTTAATCAGAATAAGTCACTGGAGATTGCGCTGAAGAACCTGGTAAATGATATGTATGCCAAAGATATTTCCAAGCGTGTTGCAGTCAGCCGCAGGCTGGATATGGAGCGGGGTAAGTTTACCGGAAGCAATGCGCCTTACGGTTATAAGGTGGACAGCACGGATCCTCTTCGTAAGTATCTTGTGGATGAAGAGGCAGCTGCTGTGGTGTGTCAGATTTTTGAACTGGCAGCAGAGGGTGTGACCTTGCGTGAAATCGCAAAGGCACTTCAAAACTATCGTCTGGCTTTGCCGGGAGAGTATCTGAAAACCGGAAAGCTTTATGTGGACGAGGGCCAGGAAGCAAAAGCATGGTATGTCGGTACCATTTCCAATATTCTGAAGAATCAGGCTTATATCGGAAATATGGTACAGGGAAAAAGGCGAACCAAGCTAAGTGAAAATGAGGCAAGGCATTTTACCGATGAAGAGGACTGGATTGTGGTGGAGAATACCCATGAGCCAATCGTGGATAAGGAGCTGTTTGACAAGGTTCGGAAAGTGCTTGGACAGAAGGTGGAAGAGAGTTCTTTTGCTTCGGAGCGAGGTAAGAATTTACCCATAAAAGATGATATTTTTGCAGGGATTTTATTCTGTGGAAATTGTAAAAGAAGGCTTCCGCAGTTATCCAGAATCATAGAAAAGGATGGAAGGCTGGAGCGTCAGTATTTCTATTCCTGCCGCTACAATTATGATTTCGGTGGTGAGAAATGTGGCTGTACTATTTTAGAGCAGGAACTGATTAAGGCTGTGCACAAGATTTTGGAAGTAAATATTGCTGCGCTTACGGAGAGTGAGAAAACGGAGGCTGTAGTAAAAGGTGTCATGGATAATAATTTGAAACAGTGCGACGGGCAGATTCGTAAACTGGAAAAGCTTATTGAGAAACAGAATTATGAGGAAAGCAAGGCTTATCAGCGTTATGTGACCGGAGAGGTTAGCAAAGAGGAGTTTAAGCGCATGCAGGAAAAGTCGGCGGATGCGGTGATGAGACTTCGGGGACAGATTTCTGATGAGCAGGCAAAGTACCGTCGGTTCAAGCGATTTTTTGAGAAGAAGCTCCAGTGGCTGAGAGCGATTTATCGTTTTCAGAGTGAGCCCTATTTGGACAGAAATATGTTGGAGATTCTGGTGCACAGCATTTACCTGTACCCGGATAACCGAATGGAGATTAACTTGAATTTCAAGGATGAATACGCAGAGATGATGGAGGAGGAAGCTTAGAATGGAACAGATTGCAATGTATTTGAGATTGTCAAAGGAAGATGAATTTATCAGGGATGAGAGTAACAGTATTACGAATCAGCGTGCTTTTATCCGTGAATATATCAATAAGGATAAGTCTTTGCGCAAAATGAATGTGCTGGAATTTGTGGATGATGGTTTTACCGGTAAAAATATGGACCGTCCCGATATGCAGAGGATGCTGGACCTGATAAAGCGCAAAGAGATTAGTTGTGTTATCGTGAAGGACTTCTCCAGATTTTCCAGGGACCATATTGAGCAGGGAAAATATATCGAGCAGATATTTCCTTTTATGGGTGTGCGTTTTATTGCCATTAACGATAATTACGACAGCAATGATTATGTGGGCGGTATCGGTGAGATTGATATTGCTTTTAAGGGGATTCTATATGATTTCTTCAGTGAGGAGCAGTCCCAGAAGGTGACAACAACTCTAGATGCCAAGCGAGGAAGTGGTAAATATATCGCTGCTTACGCACCTTTCGGCTATGTGAAAAGTCCGGAGGATAAGCACAAGCTGGTGGTGGATGAATATGCAAGCCAGATTGTAAAGCGCATTTTCAAGGAGTTTTTATCCGGTAAGTCCATGTACAAGATTGCCGAGACGCTGAATCTGGAAGGGATTGAGACGCCGGGCGTGTATATTGCCACCCGTGAGAATAATGAAAATCAGCTGGCAAAATACCGTGAGAAAAAGCCTCTCTGGAGCAATGTGGCAGTGGGCAGAATCCTTGGAAACGAGCAGTACACCGGCACCATGGTTTACAACCGCTTTAAAAGTGAAAATGTAGGTGACAAGCATGCCAAAGCCCTGCCGGAAGAGGAATGGAAACGTGTGGAGAACTGTCATGTTGCTATTATCAGTAAAGAGGATTTTGAGATGGCGGCAGCAAAGAGATCCGGAAATACCTGCGCCGGTGCGGAGCGAAAGCATGAGACACATTGTCTGACAGGTAAAATGATATGCGGTAACTGCGGACACCGTTTGTCTCATTCTTACGCCGGTCGCCCGAAGTATTACTGTGCCAAGCATTATTTGGATAAGGCAGATGGCAAGTGCAATATCAGCGTTCTCGATTCGACGATGGAAGAGGTGGTGCTGAAGTCCCTGCAGCTGTTCATTGATATGTGGGTGGACTCCAGAAAGATTGTGGACATGCAACGTGAGAAACAGGCACAGCGCCTGGAACTGGCAGAAAAGCACTTGCTTGATATGGAGAAAAGTTATGAGCGCATCAATAAGGATTTGCGTGATGCTTATGAAAGTTACAAGCTTGGCATGACCGACAGAGAGACCTATTTGGAGCAGAGAAAGACCTATGAGCAGTTGCTTGTGCGTATGCAGGATAACATCGAAAAGCAGAAGGCAGCAGTCAGCAAATTGGCTCAAGTGGACCTGCCGGAAGTGGCCGGTTTTGAAATGCTGGAAGGACAGATGAAACTGCAGAAATTGAATAAGGAAATCGTGGATGCTTTCGTGGCGGAGATCGTTGTGTATGATAGGGAGAGGGTTGAGATTAAGTGGAAGTTTAGGGATGAATTTAAGGTAGCGGAAAAGGGCGAAAATTGTAGTAAATGATATGGAGATTTATGAGAAGTAGTAGTATAATGAAACTTAAGAGTTTTTGTATCATAAATATAAGCTGATACTAGTTCAAGGAGGATGAATACGTGGATTATTTGTTCAAAGCAGTTCATAAAATAGACTATGATGCTGAAAGTTTTAGCGAGGTAGAAATACACCCCAATTTTGATAATTTTGTAACTGAATTATTAACGAATATTAATGACAATGTAGTTAATAAAGCCTATGTGCCAACCTCTCAGTCAACACAAGTAGTTAATGATGTTAGGAGCATTTTTTCTCTTATTGAAGTAACAGAGATAGAATCTGAAGAAATGGCTATTAGGGTAAAATCATATGCAGATGATATAGCTCAAAGACTTTTTGATAAAGAAAAGTTGAAGCAAGAACAGATATATCATATGGGGCAGAATGTTAAAAAGGGGAGTTTAATACAGGCTGCAATTAAGAATGGAGATACATATGCATATTTATTGGCGAAAGTTGAACATTCTTCGTTTGTTGATGATTCAGATTTTTCATTCAAATCAGGTTTTTCTAGTGAGCAGAAAAAAATTTGGAAAACATGTATATTAAATTGCAGTATAGAAGATGAAAACATATCGGTTAATGAAGCCAAGATATATGTTAGTAATAGTGGAAAGTATTGGGCGGATGATTTCCTGGAATTAAGAGAACTCTCTACGGATGCACAAAATACAAAAAGAGCGTTTAATGCTATTGATACGATTCTTACAAGAGAAGTTAAAAAAAGTGCACCAAGTGATTATACTGTAATTAGAAACACATTTGTAGGTTATATGAAGAGAGAACAACAACTAGATTATAATGAAATGGTCTCAGTTATTTTGGATAATTATGATGCAGATACTTTATCACAGGAGAGTATAGCTGGATTAAAAAATAAACTTATGGAATTGCCTGAAAATAAAAAATTTGACAGATTATTTACAGTTGTTCCCAAGGAGATTAAAGCTAGGGTAAAACAGTTATATAAAGTTAATGAAGGAATTGAGATTAAAGTAAATGATTTTGTACAAGATATAAAGCAAAAAATATCTGCAGAAGAAGATGTGGCAACTGGTGCAAAATATATTCGAATAATGACTAACAACGAGGATGTATATCAACAGTTTAAGTAGGCGAAAAGGTGGAATGTTTTGATGAGAAGTGTAATTGAGAGTATTAAAGAAAAATTGAATACTTCATCATTGGTAAAATATTCTGAAGAAATAAGAATTGTAGATTTTGTGTTTGAAATAGTTGATTCTGCATGTGTGACTAAGGAGATTCTTAGAGAATTATTGGTTAGTTTTCCATCACGAGATGATGTAGAAATAACTGTTGTAAATGAAGCGGATGAAGGTATTCAAATTTCTAAAAATAATGATCTGGATTCGTTTGATTGGGAAATCTTTAATGGTGAACCAGTAACGATGACATGGCATGTTGATAAAAACATATCTGATCAGAATGTAGTTTCAATCTATTGCTATGATAAGTTTTGTGAAGCTGTTACAACTAAAGAATTACTAGATATAATGTTGATTTTTTCACAGTTATTAACTGATAGAGAGTTTTTATATTTTGAAGTGCAAGATAGCGACATTCATTTTGCAACAAAATCTATTTCTTTTATTGGCAGAGAAGACCATGATACCATAATAAACGGCGGAAGACTGGAAAGATTGAAAATGGTAAGAGATAATGCAAATTTCAGGAATGGATATTTGTATTCTTTAGTGCCTGGTGATTTTTCTTTTCAAATAAGTGGTATGAGGAATAAATTATCAGATTGCTTTGCGAAGTTAGAGACTCTTTTAGCTGTCTGCTATATAGCAAATGATGCTGAGATTGTAGATGCAGAAAAAATAGAAATAAAGATTTCTGGACAAAGAAATGTAAGCATGGAAATAAAAATACAAGAACTTATTTCCAATAGAGAGATAGTAAAGATTTATAATTGGATATATGAAGGTGGAAATAGCACAGATAAGGCTATTATTGCGCGAAATATCATAAGTCTTCATTGTAGATATTCTAACATAATTAATTTGGATGAAAAAACATTTTCGTCAATTCAGTCAAATTTTAATCTGTATCAAAAGGATAATGTAGATAGATATTTGGATTTAAAGAATCAAGTAGGAAAAAGTGTTACAGAAATTATAGAAAAATCAAGTGAATTAGCATTTAGTATCCCTCATGGGATGAAAAATAACATATTAGCTGTATTTAGTTTTTTGTTTACTGTAATACTTGCGAATATTGTATCGGATGCGCCATTAGATAATATATTTACTAGAGATATTACAGTTATATTTGAGATTATTATATTTTTTTCTGTGCTTTTTTTGATTTTTAGTGTTTATGAAACTAACTATAAAATAAAACAAATGCAGATGGGATTTGATAAGCTAAAAAATAATTATAAAGATGTATTTGACGAAGAAGAATTGAAAGAACTTATTGGAGAAGATAGTTTTAAGAACGAAATTATCACAAAAATTAAGAAGCAGCGTAATTGGGCAATTGTTGCTTGGATTATTTTATTAGTAATTTTACTTTTAGTGGTGGAAATAATTAGTACCGATTCTACAGCTGATTGGATTGTTACTCTATTTGTAAGATTAAAAGAATTAAAAAAATAGTAGCGGTGCCCCCAGGTGATTGTAAAGCGGGAGTCATATCCCGCCACCGCATTATGCGAGGGTAGCTCAGCGGAGAGGCGCAGTACCAATTATGGTAAAGGACGCAGGTTCGACTCCTGCACCTCACTTTGAACATTTAAAACTGAATAAAACCTATCCGAAAAAAATACAAAAAAATCCCATTCACACCCTTGACACGAGCGGGTACAGGAAAAACCTATGCATCTGCGTTTGCAATGAGAGAACTTGGATTTAAGAGAGTTTTATTTTTGGTGCACAGAAACCAGATTGCAAAACAAGCAAAAAGTTCCTTTGAGAGAGTTTTCGGAAGCAAGATAAAAACTGGTTTAGTATCAGGTATTAAGCATGATTATGAAGCGGATTTTGTATTTGCTACAGTACAAACATTGAGTAAGCAGGAGAACTTGGAGAGATTTTCAAGGGACTATTTTGATGCGTGTATTTACGACGAAGCGCATCATACCAGTGCCGGAAGTTATAAAAGAGTAATGGATTATTTTACTCCCAAATTTACATTGGGAATGACTGCAACACCGGATAAGCGTGATGATAATATTGAGGGACGCAATATCTATGAAATTTTTGATCATAACATTGCCTATGAGATTCGTCTGCAACAGGCAATGGACGAGGATTTGTTGTGCCCATTCCATTATTTTGGAATTACTGATTTGGCTTTTGTTTCCGATGAGGGTAATTCCAGAGAAGAACAACTTGAGAATTTCAGGTATCTTATAAGTGATGACCGCGTGAAATACGTAATGGAACAAGCAGCATACTTTGGTTATTCAGGAGAACGTGTAAAAGGTTTGATTTTCTGCAGTAGAATTGAGGAGGCGAGAGAGCTATCCAGAAAATTTAATGAAAAAGGACTAAGGACTATTGCATTAAGTGGTGATGATTCTGAAGAAAAAAGAACAGAAGCAATCGAACGATTGACAATGGATGTGACGTCGGATGAAGATGATTACCTGGATTATATAATAACTGTTGATATATTCTCAGAAGGTACAGATATTGTGGAAGTAAATCAGGTTATTATGCTCCGACCTACACAGTCACCAATCGTTTTTATTCAGCAGTTGGGCAGAGGACTTAGAAAAGCATCAGGGAAAGAATACGTTGTAATTCTTGATTTTATTGGCAATTACAAGAATAACTTTATGATTCCGATTGCGCTGTCAGGTGACCGTAGTTACAACAAGGACAATATACGAAGATACTTGATGGAAGGTGGACGGGTTATTCCCGGGGCAAGTACCATTCATTTTGATGAGATTAGTAGAAAACGCATTTTTGCAGCAGTGGACAATGCTAATTTCAGTGATATTAAGTTAATTAAAGAAAATTATACGAATCTCAAAAACAAGCTTGGCAGAATTCCAAAACTAAAGGATTTTGATGATTACGGAGAAATGGATGTACTTCGCATTTTTGACAACAATAGTTTAGGATCATATTACAGATTTCTCGTAAAGTATGAAAAAGATTATAAGGTAAGGTTATCTACTACAGAAGAAAAAGTGGTTGAATTTGTATCTAAAAAACTTGCCAGTGGGAAACGAATTCATGAACTGAGGCTTTTGGAAAGAACACTTTTCCTTGCACATAGATTATCATTGTTTGCCGGATTACAGGAAGAATTAAAAGCGGATTACGGGATTTCCATGAGCCAAAATCAAAAAGATAATATTGTTAATATTATGACAAATGAGTTTCCGGCGGGTTCCAGCAAAAATACTTATGCAGAGTGCGTATTTATTGAAAAAGATGACATTACAGAGACGGACTATCATATTTCTAAAGCTTTTGAAAAAATGCTTGCAAATAGGGACTTTTATGAGATTATGAAGGAACTTATCGAATTTGGCATTAGTCGGTATGAGAGGGACTATTCTGATACATATAAAGGGACTGATTTTGTGTTATATCAAAAATATACCTATGAAGATGTATGCCGTTTGCTTAATTGGGAAGCAAACGAAGTACCACTTAATATAGGCGGCTATAAGTATGACAAGAAAACCAAGACTTTTCCTGTGTTTATTAACTATGATAAATCAGAGGATATAAGTGATACAACAAAATATGAAGACCACTTTACAAGTAGCAGTAGTCTAATTGCAATTTCTAAGTCGGGACGAAGTGTGGCATCAGAAGATGTACAAAATTTTTTGCATGCAAAAGAGAGGGGAATTCAGGTGCATCTTTTTGTACGAAAGAACAAAGATGATAAAATTTCAAAGGAATTCTATTATTTGGGGCATATGCAGGCGAGTGGCAGAGTAAGAGAATTTACGATGCCAAATACGGATAAAACAGCTGTTGAAATTGAATGGTTGTTGGATGTGCCGGTACGAGAAGATTTATACGAATATATTGTAAATGAGTAGAGGTGTGACATGAAAACAGTACGAGTAGTGGCAGCAATCATTAAAGCAACAAATGAAAAGGGTGAGCCGATTATTTTTGCAACGCAGAGAGGATACGGTGATTTTAAGGGCGGATGGGAGTTCCCGGGAGGTAAGATTGAAGAAGGAGAAACACCTAAAGAGGCCCTTGTTCGTGAAATAGAGGAAGAACTTGACACAGAAATAGCAGTTGGCGAAATGATTGATACGATTGAATATGATTATCCAACATTCCATTTGTCGATGGATTGTTTTTGGGCAAGGATTGTTTCCGGGGACCTGGTATTAAAGGAGCATGAGGCAGCTAAGTGGCTGACGAAGAACGAATTGGACTCTGTGGAGTGGCTGCCGGCGGATATTACATTGATAGAGAAAATTGCTGGGGAGATGTAGAGGAAAGCAGGAAAGAACATGAACAATTTTATTTATGAAACACCAACAAAAGTGTACTTTGGTAAAGGTGAAGAATTAAAAGTGGGAAAATTAGTAGCAGAATTTAACCCGAATAAAGTTTTGATTCATTATGGCAGTCAGTCAGCGAAGAAAAGTGGTTTATTAGATAGAGTTAGGAAGTGTCTTGAAGAGGAAAACATTAGCTATGTTGAGCTTGGTGGTGTAGTTGCCAACCCCGAATTGTCATTAGTCAGGGAAGGAATTGCGCTTTGTCAAAAAGAAAATGTTGACTTTGTATTAGCAGTTGGTGGTGGTTCCGTTATGGATTCAGCTAAGGATATTGCCAACGGTGCTGCCAATCCGGATATGGATGTATGGGACTTCTCCTTAAAGAAGGCAGTTCCGGAGAAAACACTGAATAAGGGAGCAATCCTTACATTGGCAGCAGCAGGTTCTGAAATGTCAAATTCTTGTGTAATTACGAATTCTGAAACGGGAGAGAAGATGGGATATGGATGCAGCTGCAACCGAATGAATTTCGCCATTGAGAATCCGGAACTGACATACACTGTAAATGCGTATCAGACAGCATGTGGTGCAGTTGATATTGCAATGCATACAATTGAGAGATATTTCTGCCCGGGAGAAGATACTTATTTGACCGATGCAGTCGCAGAGGCTGTTATTAAGAGTACCATGAAAGCTGGTATGGATTGTATAAAGAATCCTGATGATTATGAAGCACGTGCCAATATGATGTGGGCATCTTCATTAGCGCATAACGGACTTACACAGTGTGGAAGAAGTTTTCTTTTAGCTGTTCATCAGTTTGAACATGTAGTTTCTGGCATGTATCCCAAAATTGCACATGGTGCAGGACTTGCAGCCCTCTGGTGCAGTTGGGCAAGATATGTATACAAGGCAAATATCTCACGATGGCTTCAGTATGCTTCAAATGTATGGAATCTCGATATTGATTTTGAACATCCCGAAGTGACCATCGAGAAAGCCATTGATATGCAGGAACAGTATTATATAGATCTTGGAATGCCTACATGTTTACAGGAACTTGATGTTCGGGAAGATGATCTGGAAGAAATGGCAATTAGATGTTCACAGAACAAGACAAGAGTGCTTGATGGCTATAAAAAACTTGGCTATGAGGACATGCTTGCCATTTATAATATGGCATATCGTACCTAATGCATGCATTGAATAATTTTGTTCTTTATGTCAAAAATATTCAATGAGGAGTCTGCCATGAACATTAAGGAGTTCCTTCGGGGACTTCTTTTAATTACAAAAATGTCGGTTTGCTTATTTGGAACTGTTGCGTGTGTAGTCGTGAAATGAAAGTTGAGGTTATGAACATTACGATGCACCGAAATGTTACCCAAAAGTCTTTTGTAATCTTTTTCTCGGTGCATTCTCGGTATTCAGAGTAAAATAGTGTAATTATGTTAATGCTAATTTTAGTATTCATGTGAAGTTGAAATGTCGTCAAAATGTTCCGAAATGTTGTTGCAATGTTCCGAAATGTTTGATATGTTTATCACATAAGACTGCAGGAGGTGCCAAGATGCATATACGTGAGTTATTTCCGGATGTAATATCGGAAGATTTAGATTATGAATATAAGACAGTTTTGAATCCTGACAAACCTATTAAATGGGCTAAAACAATTGTTGGATATGCAAACGGAAAAGGTGGAGTTATGTTTGTCGGAGTTTCGAATGAAGGCGAGGCTTTTGGTATTAGCTTGGACGAAATTGATAAGACAAAAAATCTTATTGCTACGATTAACGATAGACATATATTTCCGCATGCAAGGGTTCAGTATATGTTGAGGAGTGTTGATGCGAATGCAGAGCGCTTTGTTTTGGCGGTCAATGTCATCCAAGCGGATTCAATCTTAAGATATCGAGAGGGTGATTTTAATGAGACCGTATATATTAAAGGTGATGGAAATACACCGCCTGCTACACCAGAAGAAATAATTGCTTTGCATAAAAGGAAGTTTGGTGTAGATAATGAAACGACGGAGATAAAGTACGATGAAAAGAAATGGACGGAATATATCAAAGTATGCAGGGAGTACAGGGAGGATTCGTCGGCTCCAACATTAAAGGATTTACAAAATGAGGAAATTGTATCTAAAGGGGGCTTTGCAAAATCTGGTTTTATCATGTTTGGTGACGATTATGATGGAGATGATTCCTTGCTATGCTGTCGGCTTTGGAAGGGAAAACAAAAGACAGGAACCGTATTGGATCACGAAAGATTTAAAGGATCTTTGGCTAAGGTTTTTCAAGATGCAATCAATTTCATTGAAAGAAATACGAAGACAGGATGGCAAAAGACTCCAAATGGTGGTCGTGAGGAAATT
Organism: uncultured Lachnospiraceae bacterium; assembly: GCA_945919075.1. Classification (GTDB taxonomy): domain Bacteria; phylum Bacillota; class Clostridia; order Lachnospirales; family Lachnospiraceae; genus Acetatifactor. Next base: position 13,798 of record CAMEIX010000008.1, on the reverse strand, counting down.
CGATCATATCCGAAGGAGGCGATTAGAGAAGCCCTTGTAAATGCAGTAGCTCATAGGGACTATTCTATAGCTGGTACCCAGATAGATGTAGATATATATTGCGACAGAATAGAGATCGTATCACCAGGATCATGGCTGTTACCGAAGAACTATGAAGAATATCCTATTGGCTCTATTCCTTCTATTCGTAGAAATACAATAATAGCGGCGTGTCTGGATGAAGCAAACTTAATGGAACGTGGTGGTACAGGCTTTCAGACTATGATTGAAAGTTATAAAGATAGTGAAGAACACTTGCAACCAGTTGTATCGATATATCCTGGTTTTTTGAATCTGCGTTTGTATGATAAGCTTTACGAAGAGAATGGAGTAGAGACTGATAATGATGTGGTAACAGATGCAGAAAGAATAGTGAAAATACTAAAAATAGAAGGACCGAAATCTGTAAAAGAACTTCAGGCATATACAAAATATAAGAGTAGAAGTCAGTTTTTGGCGGAAGTACTAAATCCGTTGATTAATGAGGATATCGTTTATAGAGATGGAAATGCAAAATCACCGACGGCACTTATTAGAATAAAGCGGTAGGTGAATTTAGAAGTACACTTTAGGCGCTTGCAGAAATGCAGTCGCCTTTTGATGGTAACATTAATAAAACGAGCGGTGACTTTCAACTACGAATATCGCTCGAAAGTTAATTTGCTTATGGGGGAGATGGTGTTATGCGAGTACTTGTGATCCCTGATATTCATCTGAAAATATGGATATTCGACAGAGCAGAGAAAATCTTAAAAGACGGTAAGGCAGATCGGGCTGTATGCCTGATGGATATTCCGGATGACTGGAATATGGAATTTCAGATAGAGCGATATAAAGAAACGTTTGACCGGGCTATTGCATTTTCTGTGGACTATCCGGATACCCTCTGGTGTTATGGCAATCATGATGTCAGCTACCCGTGGGGAAGGCTTGAGAACGGATATTCTCCTTATGCTGAGAGGACGGTAATGTCAAAGCTTGAAGAGCTTGAGAACAGCCTTAAGAGTCCGACACAGATCAACATAATCCATCGGATTGACAATGTGCTTTTCTCACATGGAGGGCTTACAGCTGATTTCCTGAAATGGCTAAACGAGGATCTGCTGTTTGCTGATATAGATGATGTTATTGCAGCGGTGAACGATGCTCCCCATGATTATCTCTGGAATGATGAATCACCCTTATGGTTCAGACCACAGTATGAGACCAGAGAGATATTTAGAGCAGGTACATACAAACAGGTGGTAGGGCATACTCCGGTGGAGAAGATATTTGAAAAAGACGGCATCATATCGACAGATGTGTTCTCTACCTATAGAGACGGAAGACAGATTGGAGAGTCTGCGATGATTGTTATTGATTCAGAAACCGGAAAATACGAGAAGATAGAGGTTATGAGGAAACTGGCACATGCTTCTCTTACAAAAGAACAATTTGATAAAGAAATTGAAAAAGGGATGTCTGATGTAAAAGCTGGTAGAGTTTTCTCCGCAGATGTCATTGAAGCTGAAATAAAAAGAGATTTTGGCATATGATTTTTCGCGTGGCATATTCTACTGAAGCAAGACAGGATTTACGAACATATTGCACATGAATTGTTGGCATCTGAAGCAACTGCCGGACAAACAGAACGTATTATGAGGGCTGTCCGTTCTCTTGAACAAATACCAATGCGACTGTAATACTATTCGAATTATGTATGGTGGTAGCGATATTGATAAACAATTGAATGATTATTAGAATGTTGATTTTGAACATTGCGAGCCTTTTGACTGTTGGGGCTATCACGGTATTTCCGCCCGTTGTTTATTCGTATAAAGAATATTTTGCAGTGACGACAGGATATAATGATGCCTTCTGTAAAGAGATTTTTCCTACCGATGTTTTCTGGATAGAGGCTTGTGATGAAATATTAACTCAATTATATGACTGTTATATGGAGTGTCCAAAAGGTTTGGCAAGAAAACAATCCGAAGTGTGAAAACATCAGATACAAAGCTGTTTCTTATCAAGTTGCAACAGGAAGATAAGAAAAGCTACAGTTCTATCCATACTATCCGGGGAGTGCTTAGACCTGCCTTTCAGATGGCGGTGGATGACGATATCATAGTGAAAAATCCATTTGGATTCCAGCTTGCCGGAGTTGTGGTAAATGACTCGGTAACAAGGGAGGCTATCAGCAAAGACCAGATGCGAAAGTTACTAAAATTTGTACATGACGATGTGGTGTACTGCAAATATAATGAAGTGGTTTATATCCTCTTTCACACGAGGATGCGAATTTTAGAATTCTGTGGTCTGACACTGAAAGACATTGATTTGGAGAAACGAATCGTAAATATAGGCCATCAGCTAAAGAGAACATCAGATATGCGGTACATCATAGAAAATACAAAGACGGATGCCGGAACAAGGAAACTTCCCATCACAGAGGATGTGGCACAGATGTTTCAGGCAATCATCGAGGACAGAGTACCTCCCAAGGTCGAAAAGGTGATTGATGGCTATAGTGGATTTCTTTTCTACGATGAAAACGATATGCCACTTGTGGCAATGCACTGGTAGCACCGATTCAATCACATGGTCGGTAGGTATAATGATATTTACCGGGTGCAGATGCCGAACATCACTCCCCATGTGTGCCGACCCACCTATTGTTCCAATATGGCAAAATTGGGAATGAATCCAAAGACATTGCAGTACCTCATGGGACATTCGGATATATCGGTCACAATGAATGTTTACACACATCTTGGATTCGATGATACCGAGAAAGAATTGAAGCGAATGGAAGAATTTCGAAAGGCACAGGCTTAGATAGAAAAGAAGAAAGAAAAACCGATGTCGCAGAAAATGTTTAAGGCAATTTAAAATAGAAGATATCTGACGCTCTAGTCTTTATGGCTGGGGCGTTTTTTGTGTGGAAAAAAACAAGGGTGTATGATAATATTATTTTGAATATTTTTTTAGAAGAGGGTGATTATTGTGGAAACACATTATTTAATAGATTATGAAAATGATGGAAAAAATGGACTCAAGGGATGTGAGAAACTTACTATTTCTGATTTCATTCACTTATTTTACACTGATAATTCAAAAAATACAACTCTTGATATTTTTACAAATCATGGTAAAGCGGAACTTGATATAAAAAAAGTTCCGGCGGGAGACCAATCGTTGGACAAACATTTAATTGCATATCTAGGTTATTTAGTGGGAAAGAATGCTAATATACAAACTGAGTATGTGATTATATCATCGGACAAAGGCTATGATAAAGTATGTGAGTTTCTACGAGAAGAGTGTGGAAATAGCATATCTGTTTCGAGGAGAAGTACGATTGCTATCAAACAAGTTACACAGAAAAAAGAAGTGAAACAAAATGATGAAAAGAAAACTAGTGTATCTAAGGTGGATCCGGTAAAGAAAACAAAGCTGAATCAACAGATACAACAAGCTTTGAGTTCCTCTGAAACACAGTATAGACCTGGTGTGATGAATGAAGTTGCAAAGGTTGTAACCTCGTTGTATGGCAATGAAAATTTCATGAATGATGTTCATAATGCTTTGCGCGGGATGTATCCCGAGGACTATCTTGATGTATATGGAGACATCAAGTCTATATTAAGTAAATATGCAACAAATCAGGATAAGAAAGCTGATTGCGATAATAAAACACTCCTTCATAATGAAATACAGCAGATTTTGAGTAAGGCAAATGTTGGCAAGGAAGTTATTGCTTATGTGCCGGGATTAGTAATTAAACATTGTGATGAGAAGAATGCTTTGCAGACCATATATAGAGCAATAATACAAAAATTTGGTCAAAAGAAAGGTTTGGACATCTACAATAGGATAAAAAAACATATTTAGGAAAATTCCATGGCGCAAAATGTAGGTCTGTTGGAGGATAAAAAAATGAAAAAGCTTTTAAAGAGAATTGGTTTTGCCGTTTTGGTAATTACTATACCGTTATTAATTGATATTTGTATATTTGGTAACTCATTTCCAAGTAATATTGAAAACCAAGCGTGGGCTGGCTTTTTAGGAAGTTATTTAGGTGGAATAGCAACCCTAGTGGCCGTTTTTATTACTATATCAGACAATAATAAGAAAATTGAGGAGCAGAAAAAACTTGAGAAAGAGCAACTGACAGAAGAAAAGAAGTATGCAGTTAGACCATACCTTGATACTAGATATATTTTCTTTAATGAGGATTCGGAGTTTGGGCTAAATGACAGAGTATTTGACATTAAAGAGAGGACAGTAGAGAAAGTTCGATATGGTTTTACATCAATGGATGAACAGTGTATAAAAATGAGACAATCAGTACCCAATTATATATATTTGAAATATATAATTAGAAATATTGGTGCTGGCAGTGCCGTGGATATGAAGGTTAGCGTAAATGGTTTTTCTGAAAAAATATCTATTGCTAAAGATGAAACAGTGAATCTTTTTATGATTATTAGCATGGGAAAGGAAGAAACAGTGCCTTTTAGTATCCTATTAGATTATTGGGATGTGGAAAAGAGAGCTCATTATAATCAAGAGGATGGGTTTGAAATTTTGGTTAAGGGTACAGAGCAAATAATTAAGCCGAAAGAACATACTCTCCCAACTGAAATTAAAAATCTTTAGTAGTAAACTTTTCCGTTTTACTACCAATTTTACTACTAACAGGTAGTCACAACTTGCTAAAATCTGCTCTGATTTGCCATATTCCGTAATTTCAGAGTATATTACAATAATCCCAGAATCCCTTGCAAAACAGGGCATTTCCGGGCAAAACAAGGAGATTTATAACAATGATAAAAGTATTATTCATCTGCCACGGCAACATCTTCCTTGCTCCGCAAACCCTTATAAATACTGTGTTTTTCGCATAGTAAATTTGCATTACGACAGGTTTACGACACCAATTTCGGATGATTTTTTGAGTGAAAATGGAAGCCGAGCTATGATGAAAAAATCAAATGGCAGATAAACATTTGCCAAGTTAAAAAAGGAGCGGTGAAAATGGTGTATAACATATACTTTTACGACAGCGAAAGAGATGCAATTGTCGTAACGGACATGGATGGAAAACAATTGGTAATAGACTGTAAAAAGGCAGAGGCGCAGGTGGTATTTGATGAGCCTGAGGATGCAGGAATCCTTGCCAGGTTCGCAAGAGAAGAGCCGGCAGGATATGTAGGCATGGCGATGCGTCCGAGCGGATTGCAGGATTATGTGGATGTGTGGAATGAGTTAAATTAAAAATAGTGAATGTGAAGTGTCGGTTGGAGCAATCTGACCGGCATTTTTGGTGGGAGGATTATTGGACAGATGGGTTTGGTATAATGAAAATGTGAAAGTGTAGCTGATGTATTTTTGCAAATTGCAAACTTCAATTTCTGATTGAGAAACACGGCAAAAAGTGCTATAATATTATGCAGTATAAATGTCAGATTGCTCATCGAAATTGGAGGATTAAAATGGTGGTTAACTATGATAAATTATGGGGTATCTTAAGTGAGCGTGGGATGCTGAAAACAGAGCTTATAAGAGAAGCTAAAATCAGTACAAATGCCATGGCGAAGCTTGGAAGAAATGAAGATGTTCGTGTGGAGATTTTGGTTAAGATATGTAAAGCGTTGGAGTGTAAAATAGATGATGTTATTGAATATTAATTTAGTGGTGTAACTGATAATATGAAAACTGCATTTTATATCGACATTTGTAAAAGGAAATTCTTGTGTACAAAACAGCTAGAAAAAGGGGGAATGAGTAGTGCGTCAAAGGATATAACAAAAAGGTTTTATATGGTGATAATTAATCTTTACAAAGGAGATTTCGATAATGTTTAAAAAGTATGATAGAGAGACATTTGATGCGTTAAGGGACCAACACAATATTATGGTGTTGGTTGGGAATGGGTTTGATGTTGCGATATTGAATAAATATAATACAGGGAGTTTGCCGGGAAAAACATCAACCTACAATGATTTTTATGAATACCTTAAATATTTTCGTTTATGTGATGAGAATAATATTTTGTTTAAAAGAATGACTGAAGATTTATTAAATGGTAGAGAAAATTGGAGTGATTTTGAGGAAACAATTAGTAAGTTGATAGAAGACAGAACTGTGGAAATAGATGAGATCGAAAAATGTGTAGATGAATTTCAAGCATATTTTACACGTTTTTTGAATAATTTAGTGGATTCTTCGGTGTTGCTGAAAATGAATGCAGATGTAAAAGAGAAGGCGTTGGCAATACAAAGTTTATCCCACTTTATGAAAGACTTGCCAGATACTTGTGATATAAAGTTTCCTTCAACAACTAATCACTATGATTTATATAACTTTCTTTTTGTGGATTTTTGTTATACATCGTTACTGGATAATTACATGTATTTAGATAAGGGACAATTTGATCCTCATACACATAGAAATGCAGATCGACATTTTGAGTTTTATCCAGAGACGGTATTAACATCAAATCCTACAAGATATTCTTCTTATCTGGTGACAGGTGTTATCCATCCACATGGAGTTCAGGATGTTCCAAGGTCAATTTTATTTGGAGTAGATATACCTGATTTTAATAAAGGAACATCAAAGGAGAAGCGATTAATTAAATCATATTGGTCTAGATATGATGTGAGATATAAATCATACTTTGAAGATACAAAGCTGTTTATAATGTATGGTATGTCTATCTCTAAAACTGATGGCTGGTGGCTGGATCAGATATTCGAATGTATTAGCAAAAATGGAGCTGAATTAATAATATACAAATATGGTTGTGAGAATGAAGAAAGTATAAAAGAACAATTTGTTCAAGCATGTATAAGGCATAAAAATGTAATAGAAGCAGATATTGAAGAAGTTAAGCGACATATTTATGTTGTTACATTTGAAAAGAATGATACATATTTTCTGGGCTTGGAAAAAAGGGAATGCAAGTTGATATAGAAGAAGGAAGGTAGCTATATGACAGGTGAAAAGTTTACATTAATGCAATACTCAGTTAGTGCAATCCTTGGTTTGATTGATGCAGAGGATTTTGTTATTCCTGAAATTCAGAGACCGTTTGTGTGGAAGAGAAGTCAGGTAAGAGATTTAATTGACTCATTGTACAATGGTTATCCAACCGGATATATTATCACTTGGAAAAATCCTGATGTTAAGACAAAGGATGGCGGTAAAGCAAACGGAAAGAAAGTGCTAATTGATGGTCAGCAAAGAGTTACAGCATTAATGGCTGCCATTGCCGGAAAAGAAGTTTTAGATGATGACTTTAACAAGGACAGAATAAAGATAGCGTTTAATCCGTTGGCGGAGGATGAGACAAAGCGTTTTGCCGTGCAGGATGCTTCTCATTTAAAGGATAAGCGTTGGATACCGGATATTTCAGTTGTGTTTGATACCGAATTTGATTCTTTTGATTTTGCAATGAAATATTGCGAAGTGAATGAAGGTATAAAACCCAATGAAGTAAATAAGGCTGTAACGGCATTGAAGGGAATTGCCAATCGTCAGATAGGTGTTATTGAATTGGATGCGGCTTTGGATATTGACGAAGTTACAGAAATATTTATTCGTATTAATTCTAAAGGTACAGCTCTTAGCCAGTCAGATTTCGTAATGTCTAAAATGGCAGCAGATACAATTCATGCAGGTAGTCTTATGAGAAAGACCGTGGATTATTTCTGTCACTTGGCTGTAAAACCGGATTTCTATTCACAATTAACACATGATGCAGAATTCCAATCATCGAAATATGCGGATAAAATAAAATGGTTAGCAAAAGATTATGATGACATCTATGATCCGGATTATGGCGATATGCTTAGAGTATCATTTATGCATCAGTTCCGAAGAGGTAAATTGGCAGATTTGGTTAGCTTGCTTTCGGGACGTGATTTTGTTACGAAGGAATTCAGAGAAGATATCGTGGAAGAGTCCTATGGAAAATTGGATGCCGGTATTATGAATTTTATCAATCAGTACAATTTTTCGCAGTTTGTTATGGCGATTAAGGGTGCCGGATATGTATCGAGCAAGCTTCTTAATTCGAGGATGACTTTGGACTTTGCATATACATTGTATTTGATGTTATTGGATGACCCTGCAATTCCGAATGCACAGATAAAGAGATATGTGCAGAAATGGTTTGTTCTTTCAACATTGACATCAAGATATATTGGTTCGCCGGAAACACAGATGGACCGTGATATGAGAACTATTGGAGAGAAAGGATTCTTAACATTTTTGGCAGATGTTGAGGCTTCGGCACTTTCAGAATCTTTCTGGACAGTTACCTTGCCTCAGAATTTGGAAACATCATCAGTTAATAGTCCGGCGTTCAATACATTTTTAGCAGCGCAGATTAATATGAATTGTAATTCAATGATGATGAATGGTACGAAAGTTGCAGATTTAATTACTATTTCCGGGGATGTGCATCATATATTCCCGCGCAGTTATCTGAAAAATAATGGCGTGGATAATAAAACGAAATATAATCAGGTTGCGAACTACATATACCTTGATACACAGGTAAATAAAGCAATTAGTGATGATGCGCCGAATGTATATTTTGGAAAGGTTTTGAATCAGTGTGACGGTGGAAATATTGTACTTGGAAATATTGCAGACAGAGATTTGCTTGCAACAAACCTTGAGGAGAACTGTATTCCACAAAATATTATGAATATGACAGTTGAGAACTATGATGAATTTTTAACTGAAAGACGTAAAATGATGGCAGCGTTGATACTGAAGTATTATGAGAGACTGTAAATTTTTTCAGTATTAACTTCCGATAACTTTTTATTATCGGAAGAATGGAGGTGCAGGATGATTGTATCAAAAAAACAAATGACGGAAGAAGATATTAAATTACAGTATATTACTCCTGCGATAGTATCTAAGTGGGACCAAAGTAAAATAACAATGGAAACTTCCATAACAGACGGACGTATTAATTTAAAAGGTAATTTAGTGTCACGTCAAAAACCGAAAAAGGCAGATTATATATTGTACATTAATAAATATAAACCGATTGCAGTTGTGGAGGCAAAAGATAATACGCATTCCGTTTCTCATGGTTTACAACAAGCTATGACATATGCGCAAATGTTGGATGTTCCTTTTGCTTATAGCTCAAACGGCGATGGCTTTATGGAGCATGATTTTATTACTGGACAGGAGCGGGAAATTGAATTAGATAAATTTCCGACATCTGACGAATTGGTAAAGCGTTGGGAACGTGGAGCAAATGCCGGAGCCGGATTGTCAGAAAATGAAAAGAAAATCATAGCACAGCCATATTATTCAAGTCAAAATACATATGACCCCAGATATTATCAGCGAAATGCAATTAATCGTACTGTGGAAGCTATTGCAAAAGGGCAGGAGAGATTATTGCTTGTTATGGCAACTGGAACTGGTAAGACATATACTGCTTTTCAAATTGTGTATCGTTTGTTGAAGGCTGGCTTGAAGAAGAAAGTTTTATATTTGGCAGATAGAAATATTCTTGTAGATCAATCGATACAGCAGGATTTTGCACCGCTCGAGAAAACAATTCACAAGGTGAATTTTGCCAAAGATGACCCGACGACAATTACATCGCATGAAGTTTATTTTTCTTTATATCAACAGTTAGCAGGCAATGAAGAAGATGATGAAGGAAGCGGTGATGAAACAGTTAGTAAGTTTGAAAAGCTTTTCAATAAAGAGTTTTTTGATTTAATAATTGTGGATGAGTGTCATAGAGGAAGTGCTAAAAAGGACAGTAACTGGCGAAGAATACTTGATTATTTTTCATCAGCTACACAGATTGGTATGACAGCAACACCGAAAGAGACTAAGTATATTTCTAATATGGATTATTTTGGAGAGCCAATATATACCTACAGCTTGAGAGAGGGAATTGATGATGGTTTTCTTGCTCCGTTTAAAGTGATAAATATTAAGACTAATATTGGAGAAGGATGGAGGCCTTTCAAAGGACAACGGGATAAGTTTGGTAATGTAATTGAGGACAGAATTTATACAAATAGTGACTTTGATTACAATATCGTTTTGGAAGACCGTATTGAAGAAGTAGCTTTAGAAGTTACAAATTATCTTAAAGCAACAGATAGAATGCAGAAAACGATTGTATTTTGTGCTACAGAAGAACACGCAGAGCGTATGCGTGTGGCGTTAAACAATCTGAATAAAGATATGGTTCAGAAAAATCCGGATTATGTTGTCAGAATTACCAGTTCGGATACCTACGGCAAAAGTAAATTAGATTATTTTATCTCTGTGTCTTCTGAATATCCTGTAATTGCAACAACATCGAAACTGTTATCAACAGGTGCAGACTGTAAGATGACAAAGCTTATTGTATTAGATGAAATGATAGCATCTATGACAGAATTTAAGCAGATAATTGGTAGAGGAACCAGATTAAGAGAAAAGGATGGCAAAACACATTTTACGGTGATGGATTTTAGAAATGTAACAAGATTATTCGCTGATCCGGAGTGGGATGGACCTATTGAAATTGACCCGAATTATCCGCCACAGGTAACACCTATCGAACCGAAGCCACCTATACCACCTGAGCCTCCGGTTACTCCACCACCGCGCAATGAGAAACCGATTGTAACAGCAGATGGATGTCGTGTTGAAATTCTTGGTAAAATTGTATCTGTTTATGATGTGGATGGAAAGTTACTTAGACAAGAAAGTGTTGTAGATTATACAAAAGCAAATATACTTGGTCAATATGCCTCATTGGATTATTTTATTCGCAAGTGGAATGAAAATGATAAAAAGGAAGTTATAAGAGACCTTTTGAAAGAACAAGGTATTGACCTTGATTTGTTAAAGGCAGACCAAAATATGTCAGAAGTGGATGACTTTGATTTCATATGTCATGTGGCATATGATCAAAAGCCACTTACAAGAATAGAGAGAGCCAATAATGTACGGAAGCGAGACTTTCTTAACAGATACGGAGAATATGCAAGGCGGGTACTTGAAATTCTATTGGACAAGTATATGAATGATGGTATTTATGAAATTGAGAAGACAGAAATACTTAAATTGGACCCGTTTAATAAATTTGGAAAGCCAGCTAAGATTGCTAGTTACTTCGGAGGCAAAGAAGGTTATCTGAATGCAGTAAAGGAACTGGAAGAAGAAATATATAAGGTAGGATAAAAATATGAGTTTAACAAATTTTGTAAAACGAGTAAGAGATATTATGCGTAATGATGCAGGAATAAATGGCGATGCACAGCGCATTGAACAGATGGCATGGATGTTATTTCTTAAAGTTTATGATGAAAAAGAAAATGACTGGGATATGGATGAAGATAATTATTTGTCAATAATTCCTGAACCGTGTAGATGGAGAAATTGGGCTGTAGACGACCGTTCTGGCAAAGCAATCACAGGTGACACGTTATTGAACTTTGTAAATAATACATTATTTCCTGTATTGAAAGGACAGAATGCTATTGATGTCAGAGATGGGGCAGAAATAGAAGGAATTGTGGTTTCGAAGGAAACACCTATTAAAAAAGCCATTGTGCAAACCACTTTCGAAGATGCCAATAATTATATGAAAGATGGTGTTTTACTTAGGCAGATTGTTAATATCATTGATGAACTGGAACTTGGTGATTACGAAGAAAGTCATGCTTTTGGAGAAATATATGAAACTATTTTGAAAGAACTTCAAAGTGCCGGTTCATCAGGCGAATACTATACACCTCGTGCAGTCACTGATTTTATGGCAAAAATGATTCGCCCACAGATTGGCGAGCGAGTAGCGGATTTTGCTTGTGGTACAGGCGGATTTTTAACCAGTTGGTTAAAGGAGCTTGCTCCTAAGGTTAAAAATACAGATGACCAGGAGAAGTTTGGAGAATCAATCTATGGTATAGAAAAGAAGCAGTTCCCATATATGTTATGTATTACGAATATGCTTCTGCATGGTATTGATATACCTCGAATTTATCACGATAATTCTTTGCTTAGGGATGTTTTGGATTATACGGTTGATGACCAGTTTGAGGTGGTACTTATGAATCCGCCATATGGAGGAAATGAAAAAACAGAAGTAAAGAATCACTTCCCGTCGGACCTTGCAAGTAGTGAGACTGCAGACTTGTTTATGTCTGTTATCATGTACCGTTTAAAGAAGAATGGACGTGCAGCAGTTATTTTGCCAGATGGATTTTTATTTGGTACTGATAATGCAAAAGTGGCAATTAAGAAAAAATTATTCACTGAATTTAATTTACATACTGTTATTCGTATGCCACACAGTGTATTTTCACCATATACATCAATTACAACTAATATTTTGTTCTTTGATAAGACGGAATCTACAAAAGAAACATGGTTTTATCGTTTGGATATGCCAGAAGGATACAAGAACTTTTCGAAGACAAAGCCAATGGAATTGAAACATTTTAATTCGGTCATTGAGTGGTGGAATAATAGAGAAGAAATTAATGTAGATGGATTTGATAAGGCTAAAAAATATTCAGCAGAAGAACTTGCTTTAAGAAACTATAACATTGATTTGTGCGGTTATCCACATGAAGAAGAGGATATATTACCACCTAGAGAACTGATTCAACAGTATCAAGAAAAGCGCGCAAGTTTGAACGCAGATATAGACAGAATCCTTGCTCAGATTACAGCGATATTGGGTATTGATTTGACGGAGGAAGACTAATGACAGGACAGCAGTTAAAAAATTCAATATTACAAATGGCTGTTCAGGGAAAACTGGTACCTCAGGACCCAAATGATGAACCGGCATCTGTATTATTAGAACGAATAAGAATAGAAAAAGAACAGCTTATAAAAGAGGGCAAAATTAAGAAGGATAAGAATCCTTCTTATATCTTCCGAGGTGACGATAATTTGCCTTATGAGAAGGTTGGCGAAAATGAGCCAATTTGTATAGCCGATGAGGTTCCTTTTGAGATTCCTGAGAGTTGGGAATGGGCAAGACTTAAAGATCTTACTATCAAAGAAATTAAGCGTGGCAAATCTCCTAAGTATGCAGATGATGGAAACGTTTATGTTTTTGCTCAGAAGTGCAATGTAAAACTCGGTGGGATTGATGTTTCATTGGCCAAGTTCTTGGATATGAAAACATTTGACAAATATCCCGTTGAAGAATATATGGTTGATGGTGATATAATCATTAACTCAACTGGTAATGGTACACTTGGAAGGATTGGAATATTCCGTAACAGCGACAGAATAAATGATTTTGTTATTGTTCCGGATTCTCATGTTACAACCATCCGTACCGGAAACCGGATGATAAAGGATTACTTGTTTTTTGCTCTGAAATATCATCAGCCTTATCTTGAAAAGTTGGGAGAAGGTTCTACCAACCAAACTGAATTACGTCCATCCACCGTGGCTGAATTATTTATTCCCGTTCCTCCGAGTGAAGAGCAGGAACGAATTGTAGCAAAACTTCTTGAAGTTTTGCCAATGGCTGATGTGTATGGCATGAAAGAAAAATCCCTGCAAGACTATAATAAAGACTTTCCGGTTAAACTCAAAAAGTCTATTTTGCAGGAAGCTGTGCAGGGAAAACTTGTACCGCAAGACTCTAATGATGAACCCGCAAGTGTTCTGTTGGAGCGTATTAGAGCTGAAAAAGAAGCTTTGATTAAGGCAGGAAAAATCAAACGAGATAAACACGAATCCGTCATTTTCAGAAGGGATAATTCTCATT